>SYLY01000267.1 GCA_005808475.1 Acidobacteriota bacterium | reverse complement strand
GCGGTAAGAAGTACAAAAAATGCCACGGATCATAGTAATCATGGCGGCCGCCGTCCTTCCCGCGGCGGCGGCGATCTGGCCCGAGCAGATCTGGGAACACAAGCGGACCTCCCGCGCCTCGATCGATGTTAGTCAGCGCGAGGTTTGGGAGGAATATGGCCTCGAGGAAGCCGAACGGGCTAGTTATGAGGGCCCGGGCGGATCGATCAAGACCGCCGCGTACCGGCTCAAGGATCCGACGTCGGCGCTCGGAGTCTACCAATGGCTCCATCCCGGCATCGGGGCCCCGGCCACGCTTTGGAAGACCGGAGTCCAGACGGCCAACCGGGCCTACCTCCAGGTCGGCAACTACATTCTGGATTTCGAGGGGCGCATCCCGACCACGGACGAGTTCTCCAAGCTGTATGTGCAACTCCCGCGGCTCGACCAATCGGCGATGCCCTCTCTCCCCAATCACTTCCCAAAGGAGGGGGTGATCCCCTCCAGCCGAAGGTACGTGATCGGACCGGCGGGGATGGCGGCCTTCTTCCCGGGGGTGCCGCCTTCGGTGGCGGCGTTCTCTCTCGCGGCGGAAGCTCAGATCGGGCGGTTCAAGACGCCCGCCGGGGATATTCCGCTGGCCGTGGTGGCTTATCCAACGCCCCAGATGGCCCGCGAGAAGCTGGGGGAGTACCAAAGGCTCCCTGGAGCGCTCGCGAAGCGTAGCGGGCCGCTGGTTGCGATTGCGATGGGCGCCTCGAGCGCGGACGAGGCGGAAAAGCTCCTCGCCAAGGTCAACTACCAGGCCGTGATCACCTGGAACGAGAAGGCGCAATCGCAGGAAGCAGGCTTGGCCGAGTTCTTCCTGAACGTCGTCATGCTCATCGGAGCGCTCCTCGGCGGCACCATCCTGGCCGGGGCCCTGTTCGCTGGCGCCAAAATTGCGTACCGCAGAGCACGGGGTGTCACCGAGGAAGAGGACGGTGTCCTGAGGCTCGAACTCGACAAGTAGCGTAACCCCAATCGAATCCGATCCTTAGGGTTGCAAGACGCGGCTTTTCCGGCGATTTCCACAGGCGGTCCGCCGATTGTGGATATCTAGCATATTTCTTAACTTGTTGAAATCATTGGGAAATACGGCGCCTGAATTGGCCCGCTTTTTTGCTTGACTTCAAACTCCACTCACAATAAACTCCAATCACAAAGGAATTCTTCGAGGTTGCTCCTCAGTTGAGTTCCTTCTCCCTTAACATCGTCCAACGACGAAAGGAAGTTCAGCCCGTCAGCGATGACGGGCTTTCCTTTTTCTGCCTGCATCCCGCTGGTACACTGTGCGTTAGCCGATGCATCCCCCCTCCCCCAAGCCCTTCCCCAAGCGTCCCGAACCCACCTCCTGGAAGGAGCGCCTCGCCGCGCTGGCGAATATTCCACCGCTTCTGCGGATGGTCTGGGACGTCAGTCCAACGCTATGCGTTGCAACGATAATCCTTCGCGCGTTTAAATCATTCATTCCCATCGGCGTCCTCTGGACCGGCAAACTCATCATCGACGAAGTCCTGACACCCGGTCACCCCCGCCTCTGGACGTTCCTCTTCATTGAAGCTGGTTTAGCCATATTGAACGACTTCCTCTCCCGCGCGATCTCCCTCTCCGACTCCCTACTCGGCGACCGCTTCACCAACCACGTCAGCGTCCGCCTGATGCACCACGCTTCCCACCTCGATCTGCTCCATTTCGAGGACCCCGAGTTCTACGACAAGCTCGAACGAGCCCGCCGCCAGACATCGAACCGCCTGAGCCTCCTCGGGACGCTTTCCGGAATGGCGCAGGAAGGCGTCACCCTGCTCACCCTTTCCGCGGGGCTCGTCTGGTACTACCCGTGGCTGCTCGCGCTGCTCGCCGTGGCCGTTATCCCCGCGTTCCTCGGCGAGACCCACTTCGCCGGCCTCGCCTATTCGATGCTCCACCGTTGGACGCCGCAGCGCCGGGAACTCGACTACCTGCGTATGCTCGGAGCGTCGATCCAGCCGGCCAAGGAGGTCAAAATCTTCGGCTTGGGACCTCACTTGGCCGCCCGCTACCGCAACCTCGCGGACCGCTTCCAGGAGGAGAACCGCCGCCTGGCGGTCAAGCGGGCCTCCGTGGGAGCCCTGCTCAATATCGTGGGCTCGGCGGGTTACTACGGAGCCTATTCGATCGTCCTGTATCGCACGGTCACCGGCCACATCGGAATCGGCGACCTGACTTTCCTGGCCGGCTCGTTCGCCCGGAGCCGGGCGCTCATCGAGGGTCTGTTCGGCTCTTTCTCCAATATCTCCGATCAGGCGCTCTATCTGTCGGACCTGTTCGAGTTCTTCCGCATGCGCCCCGCCTTGACTCCACCCGCGTCGCCGGTCCCCGCTCCCAGGCCGATCCGCTCCGGTTTCGAGTTCCGCCGGGTAGCCTTCCGCTACCCCGGCTCGAACCGCGTCGCCATCCGCGACCTCGACCTGCGCATCGACAAGGGGGAACGCATTGCCCTCATCGGCGAGAACGGAGCGGGGAAGACCACGCTGGTCAAACTCCTCGCCCGTCTTTACGATCCTCATGAGGGCTCGATTCTCCTCGACGGCGTCGATCTCCGCGACTACGATCCCGAGTCGCTTCGCGCCGAGATCGGCGTCATCTTTCAGGACTACATGCGCTACGACATGACAGCCCGCGATAACATCGGCTTCGGCCGCGTCTCGGAATTGGACGACATGGCGAGAATCGAGGAGGCCGCCCGGAAGTCGCTCGCCCACGGCGTCGTGACTTCGCTCGAAAAGGGTTACGAACAGATGCTGGGCCGCCGCTTCGAAGCCGGCGCGGACCTGTCGGCCGGACAGTGGCAGAAGATCGCCCTGGCCCGCGCTTACATGCGGGACGCGCAACTGTTGATCCTGGACGAGCCGACCGCCAGCCTGGACGCGCGCGCCGAGTACGAAGTCTTCCTCCGCTTCGCCGACCTGACACGCGGCAAGATGGCGGTGCTCATCTCGCACCGGTTCTCGACGGTGCGGATGGCCGACCGCATCGTGGTGCTCGAGCAGGGCCGTTTGATCGAGCAGGGCGGCCACGACGCGTTGGTGGCGCGCGGCGGCCGCTATGCGGAACTCTTCGGTCTCCAGGCGGCGGGATACCGCTGAGCTACTTCTTGCGAAGCTTCTTCGCCAGCCGCTTCACATGCGCCCGCGAAACGCCCGCGTAGTTGCCGCTGGTGCACGATTCGAACGACGCCAGGGCGCTCTCCAGATCGCCGGATTGTTCCAGGGCGATGCCCATCAGGTATCCGAGATCCACGTTGCCCGGCTGCGCCTGTTTCGCCCGCCGGTAGAGCGCCAGAGCCTCATCGGGCTGCTTGGCGTTGTATGCCTTCATCCCCTGGCTGATCAGCTCGGCGGGATCGGGAGGCGGTGGCTCGGCTGGCTTGGGCGCTGCCGGCGGCCCCGGCTTCGGCGCCGCGGAGACCGGCGAGGGCTTGGGCCCGGCCTTGACCGGCGCGGCGGCTTTCTTGACGCCGGGCGCGGCCGGGGCGGGCGCGGGAACCACGACGGGAACGCCGGCGGGCGCCGGTTCCGGGTTCACAACGGGCGGCGGCTCCTCCGTCTTGACCACCGGCGCCGGTTGCGGCGCCGTTTCGAGAGCACCAGGACGGATCCAGACCGCGTAAGCGGCTATTAGAACGAGGCCCACCAGTATCACCGCTCCGATGACCGCGGCAAGGACGCCGCGCTTCGCTTTGACTGCTTTCGGATCGATCGCCATGTCAGTCCTCCACCTGCCGGAATTGCCACGACGGCATCTCCAGCCAGGCAATATGCGAAATCGTTTTGACAATGGGCGAGGTTGGACGGGACATCGCTCCCGCCGCCGCCGCTGTGGTCGACATGGTCTCCTCCGAGTGTGGTCGTTTCCGGGTTCCGAGGTGGACCCGACTAGAAGTGATTCGTGGCCGGGAAAGCGTTGCAAACTCGATTGTAAAATTCAACGGCGCGGATTCAGACTCCGGCCTGCTCCGCCGCGAACGGCGCGATTTCGGCGAGGATGGCCTCGTCCGGCGTCATGCCGAGCGGCTCGAGCACCTGCGCGAGCCGGCCCCGGCACGTCCCCCGAAGCACTTCCAACACCCGGCCCGCCGTATCCACGTCGTCCTTGAGCGTAAAAAGCTGATCCGCGCTGGTGGGACCGGGAACTCTCCAGAAGCAGTCCGCCGCCGCGAACAGCGTCTGTTTGACCGTGCCTTCCGGCTCGGAACTTGCGGCGGTTACCTTCGCGATCAACTCCGGCAGCTTGCAGTCGCGCGGCCGGATCGCCGGCAACGCTCGAGCGATACGCAACAGCGACGGAGCGGCGGGCAACGCCGTGGATGGGTTGGATCCCGCCAGCAACGAACGGTAGCCTTCCACCGAGTCGACCCGCAAGGCCGGCAGATCGGGTTGAAGCGCGGCTCCCTGCGGTAGGCCAACGCGCGCGAAGAGGCGAAAGTCGCCCTTCGCTTTCTCGGCCAGGCAAATCGGCGTGCCTGCCGCCATGCACTGCACGGCGTCGCGGAACTTCGCGTATCCGGTGAGCGCTTCCTGAAGCCCGGGAATCGTGAACCGGAGCATCTCTTTGACAACCGCCAGGAAAACGCCTCCGGACAGTTCGGCCTTCCAATCCGCGTTCACGGCCAGTTCGGCGAACACGAGGCGGGACTGTTCCAGCAACTCGGCCTGGGATCCGCACGGCTTGGGCGGCGCGGCCCGCGCGATCGTTTGGAACCGGCGGGACGGCTCTCCGGAAGCAACCGGAGCGGCGGCTGGCGGCGCAGCCACGGGCGCGGACTTGGGGGGCGAGGGCGGCTTGGGAGGAACCGGCTTCGAGAGCGGAACCTCCGGAATGAACACGAAGTCGTCGCACACGTTGCGGAAGACGTTGCTGGTTGCCTCCTGGCGCGCGCATCCGACCACCGTCTTGCCATACTCATGGAGCTTTTTCGCCAGCGAAGCGAAGCCGCCATCCCCCGAGACGATCACATAGTTGAGGATGGCCGGCCGCGAGTAGGCCAAGTCGATCGCGTCGATCACCAGTTCGAGGTCGGAGGCGTTCTTCTTCCCATCGAAGTTGAATCCGAAAACCTGCACCGGTTCTATGCCCAACTCCGACAGTTCCTTCCGGAGAGCGGCGAGGGCGTGGCTGCTCCAGTTGGCATACGCGCGTTGCACCGCGATCTGGCTGTCGGGCAGCTTCTCCCGGATGCGGCGCACGATCTCCCGCAGCGAGAGGTCGTCCACATACTCCTTCGAATAGCCCGCCACCAGATTCTCGATGTCGTAGAAGACCGCTGTGTCGCGTGCCATGATTTTCGCTTACTAAGCATATCACCAACGGATCCGCTCCGCGGCTCTCCGGCGCGGCTGCTACCATGGAGGAAATCCCCCCGCCGGTCCGCTTCGAAAATGGAATCCACTCCGCTCGACCTGAAAAACACCGTCAACCTCCCGAAGACGGATTTCCCGATGAAGGCGAACCTTCCGTCCGCCGAGCCGAAAATGCTCGAAAAGTGGGCGGAGGCGAACCTCTATGCGCGGATTCGCGAGGTTTCCGCCGGACGGCCCCGCTACGTGTTGCACGACGGTCCGCCTTACGCGAACGGCAACATTCATCTCGGGCACGCGTTCAACAAGACGTTGAAGGACTTCATCGTCAAGTCGAAGACGATGGCCGGCTTCGATTCGCCCTATGTGCCGGGCTGGGACTGCCACGGGTTGCCGATCGAAATCAAGGTCGACACGCAACTCGGCGCCAGGAAGCGCGACATGACGCCCGCGCAGATCCGGCGCGCCTGCCGCGAGTACGCGCAAAAGTTCGTCGACTTGCAAAAGAAGGACTTCATCCGGCTGGGAGTGTTCGCCGACTGGGATCGTCCTTATCTCACCATGTCGCCCGAATATCAGGCCGTCATCGCGCGGGCCTTCGTCGACTTCCTGGATAAGGGATATGTCTACAAGGGGCTCAAGCCCGTCAACTGGTGCATGAGCTGCCGCACCGCGCTGGCCGAGGCGGAAGTCGAATACGAAAATCATTCCAGCACTTCGATCTGGGTCCGCTTCGCGATGACCTCCGATCCAGCCGCCGTGGATCCGGCGCTGGGCGGGCGGACCGTGCATGCGGTGATCTGGACCACCACTCCGTGGACCATCACGGCGAACATGGCGATCTGCTATCACCCCAAGTTCGAATACTCGGCGGTGGACGTTGGCGGTGACGTGTATCTGGTCGCGTCGGATTTGGTGGCCGCCACGGCGAGCGCGTGCGGATGGGCCGAGCCCGTTACGATCGCAACGTTCCCAGGCGCTCGCATCGAAGGCGCGGTGTTCCGCCACCCGTTCATCGAACGCGATTCACCGGGCATCCTCGGCGATCACGTCACGCTAGAGCAGGGAACGGGCGCGGTGCATACGGCGCCGGGCCATGGCCACGAAGACTACGTGGTGGGCATCCAGTACGGCATTGATGTTTACTGCCCGGTGGACGGCGCGGGGCGGCTCTATCACGTCGAGAACGCCAAGGGCCGTCTGCCGGAAGAACTCGTGGGCAAGGCCGTGTGGGAGGCCAATCCGCTGGTGGTGGAGATCCTTACGCGGCAAGGCGCCTTGCTCGCCCAGAAGACGATCTCGCATTCCTATCCGCACTGCTGGCGTTGCCGCAAGCCGACTATCTTTCGCGGCACGGAGCAGTGGTTCATCGGGATGGAGCGCAACGGACTGCGCGAGCGCGCGCTCGATGCCATCCGCCGCATCAAGTGGATGCCCGGTTGGGGCGAGGAGCGCATCTACAACATGATCGCGACGCGGCCCGACTGGTGTATCTCGCGCCAGCGCGTCTGGGGCGTTCCGATCACGGTCTTCTCCTGCGACGCATGCGGCGAGAAGCTGACCGAAAAGCGCGTGCTCGATCACGTGGTGGATCAGTTCGCCGTTCACAGCGCCGACATCTGGTATGAGAAATCGGCCGCCGAACTGCTCCCGGAAGGAACCGTGTGCGCCAAGTGCGGCGCGGCCGAGTTCTCCAAGGAAAGCGACATCCTCGACGTCTGGTTCGATTCCGGTTCCAGCCACCTGGCCGTGCTGAACGGGAAGTGGGATTTGACCTGGCCGTCGCAGCTCTATCTCGAGGGGGGCGATCAGTACCGGGGCTGGTTCCACAGTTCGCTGCTGGTCGGCGTGGGCTTGAAGGACGGCGCTCCGTACCAGGAATGCGCCACCAACGGTTGGACGCTGGACGGCGAGGGCCGCGCGATGTCCAAGTCGCTGGGCAACACGATCGAGCCCGAGAAGATCATCAAACAATACGGCGCCGAAGTGTTGCGGCTGTGGGTCGCGTCGGTGGAGTTTTGGGAGGACGTTCGCCTGTCCGACACCATACTGGCGCGGCTGTCGGAAGCTTACCGGAAGATGCGGAACACGTTCCGCTACGCGCTGGGAAATCTGCACGACTTCGATCCGGCCGCCGATGCGGTTCCGGCGGCGGAGATGGAGGAGATCGACCAGTGGATCCTGTTGCGCACCGAGAATCTGGTGTCGCGATGCCGCGGCTTCTATTCCGACTTCGCGTTCCACCGGGCCTATCAGGCGCTCTACAATTTCGCCACCGTCGATCTGAGTTCGATCTATTTCGACGTGCTCAAGGACCGGCTCTACACATCCGCGCCGCGTTCCAGCGCCCGGCGTAGCGCGCAGACGGCGCTTTACCGAATCACCCACGCCCTGCTGCGGTTGATGGCTCCGGTCCTCACGTTCACGACGGAGGAGGCCTGGGCGCATCTCCGAAAGCAGGCCGGCGAGACCGATAGCGTCCATCTGGCCCTGTTCCCGGAACCGGCCGAACTGGTGGGTGGCATCGACGCCAGCCATCGCCAGCGAGCCGCCAATTGGGACCGGTTGATCGAGGTGCGCGACACCGTGCTGAAGAGCCTCGAGATCGCGCGGCGGGAGAAGGTGATCGGCGCATCGCTCGAGGCGAAAGTGAACTTGAAGGCCGGCGGCGATCTGTTGCCGCTGCTCGAGAAGTATCGCGACCAACTGTCCTCCCTGTTCATCGTTTCGCAAGTGGAGTTGGAGGGGTGCGCGGAGGCGAGCGTCTCCGTGCATGTGCACCCCGCCGACGGCGTGAAGTGCGAGCGTTGTTGGAAGTACCGGACCTCGGTGGGATCGGCGTCATCCTATCCCACGATTTGCGCTCCTTGCGCCGCGGCGGTGGACGAGATCGCGGGTTCGCCCGCCGTATGAGGCGGCGCGCCGCGGTCTACGGCTGCTCGGCCGCGATCTTTCTCGCCGACCGCCTGACCAAGGTCTGGGTCGACGCCAGCATCTCCGCGTTCGACGTCTGGGAGGTGATTCCCGGGTTTTTCAACATCATTCATTCCGAGAATCGCGGCATGGCGTTCAGTCTGCTCGCCGAGGCGAGCCTGTGGCTGCGCACCGTGGTGCTGATCGGATTGTCGTGTCTGATGATGGGCGCCGTGGCTTTGATGCTGTGGAAGACGGCCGGGACCCCGGCAAAGCTCACCGAAGCCGCTCTGGTATTGGTTCTCGGCGGCGCGGCGGGCAACGTGTATGATCGAGTCATGCGCGGCTCGGTGACCGATTTTCTCGACTTCCAAATCGCCGGTTATCATTGGGCGACGTTCAACGTGGCCGACGCCGCGATCACTTGCGGGGCGATCCTGATGCTGCTGGAAGCGCTGTCGGAGAGCTGGCGTAAGAAAGCGGCGGTCTGAGTGTTCCCCAAGATCTTTCAGATCGGCGGCTTCTATCTGCCCACCTATGGCGTGATGGTGGCGCTCGGCTTCCTGGTGGCGCTTTGGATCACCGGTAAGCTCGCCCGGCGTTCGGGGCTGGATCCCGAGAAGGTTTCCAACATCGCCGTGTATGGCGCGTTGGCCGGGCTGCTCGGCGCCAAGCTGTTGATGTTCGTGGTCGACTTTCCTTATTACGCGGCCAATCCCGGCCAGATCCTGAGCTTGGCCACGTTGCAGGCGGGCGGCGTGTTCTTCGGAGGGCTGATCTGCGCGCTCGGCGCCGGATACTGGTTCCTGCGAAGCGCGGCGCTTCCCATCGCCGCTACGCTGGACGCTTACGCGCCCGGGCTCGTGATCGGCCAGGCGATCGGCCGGATCGGCTGCTTCGCCGCCGGCTGTTGCTGGGGCGATCTTTGCGAAAGGCCCTGGGCCGTGCGATTCACGTCGCCCGAGGCGTTCGAACTGACGGGAGTTCCGCTGAACGTGCCCGTCCATCCGTCGCAGTTGTACGAGGCCGTGATGGGGCTCGCCGTGTTCGCCATCCTCTATCTCCGCTTCGGCGCGGTGCGCCGGCCGGGTTCGGTGATGGGCCTGTATCTGGTGCTGACCGGCGTGGCTCGATTCGCGATCGAGTTCGTTCGCTTCCACGCGCAGCCGAATCCGGCCGGCGGGCCGCTGACGACCGCCCAGTGGATCTCGGCCGGTCTGGTGCTGCTCGGGGTTTGGCTGCTCGTCGCGCGGCGCGATCAGAGTTCCGCCGTTACCAGCGCCACCTGAAACAGTCCGGCTCCGCGGGCGGCGTCCATCACGCGCGCCACGTCGCCGAACTCGAGGCCCTTGGCGCCATGCAGGAACACCACTCCGTTCGGCCGCATCGCCGCCACCGCGCGCAGCCTCGCGTCGAGTTCGCCATCCGCGACGGGCTGTTGGTTGATCCAAACGGAACGATCCTTCCGAGTCTGGATCACCACGTCGTTCGACGGCGGACGGGGCGCGCTGTCGCTGCTCTCTTGCGGAAGGCGGGCGTTCAACCCCACGGGTTCCGTGGGAGTGATGATCAGAAAGATGATCAGGAGCACCAACAGCACGTCGATGAGCGGCGTCACGTTGATGGAGGGCCGGGAGTTGTCGAGTTGCATCGCCATGTCCCGTTGGACTCCACGCCGGCGGCGGATGTTCCCGCGGTGTCAGAACAGGATCTTGCCGCCCAACTGAATCAGGCGAGGCGCGCGCGTGCCGGTGACGATCCCGAAGTTGGGAGAACTCGACAGCGCCACGGGCTGACCGAACTGCGCGTGGTTCAACGCGTTGAACATCTCGAGCCGGAACTGGAACCGGATCGACTCGGTGATGGGGAAGAACTTGTGTACGCCCAGATCGAAGTTGTTAACGCCGGGAGCGTTCAACACATTGCGCCCCGTGTTGCCGAAGAAGCCGCTCCGCGGCGTCGCGAAGCAGTCCGTGCGGAACTGGCGGAACCCGTTGTTGCGCAGGTTGCCCGCAAGCGCGTCGTCGCGGCCGTCGCACGTGCGATTCGGACGCGAGTCGGCGAAGACGCTGCCTGTCTGGTTAGGCGCGGTGAGAGGATAGGCGGCGCCGGTTTGGAGGGTCGCGATGCCGGTGGCGGTCCACCCGCCGATCGCGAAATCGGCGGCCCTGGGAATTGACCCGGCGAAGCGGCGGCCCTTGCCGAACGGAAGTTCGTAAATCGCGCTCACCACGCCGCGATGACGCACGTCGAAGGCCGTGGGGCCTTTCTCGCACCGGCGGCAGAAGGCGAATTGCGCCTCGCCCTCGGAGATGTCGGAGAGCGCCTTGGCCAAGGTGTACTCGAAGCGGAAGGCGAGCCCCGCGGCGAAGCGGCGGTCGTACTTGGCGATCGCGGCGTGATAGGTGGCGTTCGCCGGGAAGTCCATCTTCAGCAGGCTGGTGTAGCGCGAGTAGCGGCGCGTCGAATTGTCGCAACGCAGGTCCGCCTCGAGCCGGCACTGGTTGACGTCGTACCGGCTTTGCAGATTGTGGTTGCCGTTGCCCATGTAGACCAGTTCGAGCACGTCGCCGCCCTTCAACGAGTGCTGGATCGAAAAGTTCCACTGTTGCATGTACGGACTCCGCGAGGAGTCGTTGAACAGGAATGGCGCCGCGTTCTGGACTGTGGCCGCGAAGTTCTTGTCGAGGGGCCGCCTGGGTATCGCGGGGAACGTGTTGAGCCCGAGGAAGTACGTGGGAACCGGATTGGTGACCGGGTTGTTGATATCGATCGCGTCGGAGATGGGCGGCGCCACCATCGCCCACTGCAGGATGCCGAGAGCCTGATCGCCATAGTAGATCCCAGCGCCGGCGCGAATCACGGTGTCGCGCAGCATCTTCGGCTTCCAGGCGAAGCCCAGGCGCGGCGTGAAGTTGTTGTTGTCGGGCTTCAACACCTGGGGCGAGATCTCGCCCAGCGCGGCGTAGGTGAGCAGGCCCGTCGAATAGTCGAACGAGTGCACCATGTCGCGCGCCCACTTCTGTGGATTCGGGACGGTGGCCTTGAACCACGAGATTCCCCAGTTCACGGTGAATCCGGGCGTCAGCTTCCAGGTGTCCTGCCAGTAGGGCGTCGCCTGCGTGAAACGATACGGCAGCAGCGGCAGGCCGCGCATCGACGCGGTGGTGTGGATGCCGAGCAGGAAGTCGGCGAAGGCGTCGCCGGTGTTGGCGACCGTGGAGTAGCGGCCCTGCGCGTCGCGCTGGAGCTGCGCCGTGAACGACCGTTGATAGCCGAGCGCGCCGAGCGCCGCCGCGTTGGCGTTCTGCTGCCAGGTTCGGTAATAACGCACGCCCACGCCGAACTGGAAGTTGTGGCGGCCGCGCACCCAATTGGTTCCCTGGTCCAGTTGGTAGACGTTGTCGATGTTGCCGAGGTCGCCGTTGGCGCGTCCGAATCCGGCGTACTCCTGGAGGTTCACCGCCGAGATGCCGCGATCGTCCAGCGTGTTGGTGACGCCGACTTCCTTCAGAACGGGACCGGCGGTCTTGCCTTCGTTACTGAAGAACGCGAGGCTGCGCGCGAATCCGGCGCGGACCGTGTTGACCAGGTTCGGCCGCAGCGCCCAGGTGTGTTGCATCATGGCGAGCTGCGTTTCGTTCGGATAGAAGGCGCCGGTCAATGGGAACAGGCCCGCGTTGACGAGCGGCGAATCCACCGTGAGGAACTGGCCGAACAGCGTCTGCTTCGGACCGAGAGACGCGTCCACGCGCACTCCCCATTGATCCTCGTTCGCCGTGTTGCGAGGATTCAGCGAGAGGTTCTGCGGACGCTGCGCCAGGCTGCTGCCCGGCAGATAGTACTTCAGCAGGTTCCTCGAAACCGGGTTGATGCGCGCCGGAGGGATCACATTGCCGGCGAACGGCATGCGTGTTCCCGTGGCCGCGTTGAACGTCTGTGGATCGTGAATGGGCCGGGGGAGCACCTCGCGCAGGTCGCCCCCGAACATCGCTTGCGACGGCGTGTAGGCTCGCGCCGCGAACGCCGTGATGTCGCGCTGGATCTCGAAATTGCCGTGGAACCACACCCGGTTCTTCACGACAGGACCACCGAGCGCGGCTCCGAACTGATTGCGATGCAGCTTCTCCGGGCCCGGCGCGAAGAAGCTGCGCGCATCGAAGATCTCGTTGCGCACGAACTCGAACGCCTGGCCGTGAAACGAATTGCCGCCGCCCTTGGTGGTCACGTTCACCAGGCCCGGATTCGGTCCCTGATCGGGCATGAAGAACGACTGCTGCACCTTGAACTGGTCGATGCTCGCCACCGACAGATTCAACGTGAGTTCCGCCGAGCGAGTGCCGCGAGCCACGATTCCGTTCACCAGATATCCAGTGTGGATGCCCTGATTGCCCGCGATCGAGATGGTGCGATTGTTGTGGCCGGTCTGCGACGCGGCGTTGGCGCGGCCCGGCGTCTCGTTCGAACCGGCCGCCAATAGCGCGAGTTGCAGGAAGTTGCGGCCGTTCAGCGGCAGAGCGTCGACGCGCGCCGAATCCACCACGGTGCCGATCGTGTTCGATTCCGTTTCGAGCTTGGTGATCCCGCCCGCGCTCACGTCCACCACGGTGGAGACCTCGCCGAGTTCGAGCACCACGTCCAAGGTCGCCCGTTGGCCCACCTCCACCACGATGCCGCGCATCGCGCGCGCCTGAAAGCCCGGCTTGCTAACGCGAAGGTCGAACGAGCCGGAGGGCACGGTGGGAAACAGGAACAGGCCCGATTCATTGGTATCGGTGGTGCGGACGAGGCTCCGCGCGGTTTCGGTGAGCACCACTTGCGCTCCGCCGATGACGGCGCCGGAGCCATCGCGGACGGTTCCGCTCACCGCGGCGCTTCCCAGCGTCGCCTGCGCGAAGATCGCTTCGGCGGCCAACGCGGCCAGTATCGAGACCCGGATGGCTATCATGCTCATGCAACGTTAACAGAATCGAGGCCAACGCGCCTCGCTACCATGAAAGGAAGTGCTGCTGATCCAAAAAGTATCCAAGCGATACTCGCTCTACCGGCGTCCGGCCGACCGGCTGTGGGAGGCGCTCCCCTTGGTGGGCAGCAAGCGGCACACCGATTTCTGGGCTCTGCGCGACGTCACGTTGCAGGTGCCCAAGGGCCAGTTCCTCGCCATCGCCGGCCCCAACGGATCCGGTAAAAGCACGCTGCTGCAGATCGCGGCGGGTATCCTGCGTCCGACCTCGGGCCGCGTCGTCTCGCAAGGCCGCATCGCCGCGCTGCTGGAACTCGGCGCCGGGTTCAATCCGGAATTCACCGGCCGTGAGAACGTGTTCCTGAACAGCGAGATTCTCGGGCTGCCGCGCGAGGAAATGGACGAGGCGTTCCCGCGCATCGCCGAATTCGCGGGGATCGGCGAGTTCATGGACCGCCCGGTCAAGGAGTATTCGAGCGGCATGTACGTGCGGCTCGCGTTCTCGACGGCGATCCACGTTAATCCCGAGGTGCTCATCGTGGACGAAGCGCTGTCGGTGGGCGACGCGCTATTCGGCATCCGCTGTGTACGGAAGTTCGAGGAGCTGAAGGAGCGGGGCGTTACGGTGCTGTTCGTGTCGCACGACCTGGGCCTGGTGAAGCGTCTGGCCGATCGCGCCGTGCTCATGATGCACGGCCGCGTGGAAGAGGACGGCGCGCCGGGTCCGGTGGTGAACAAATACGTCGGCCTGGTGCATGAGTGGCAGAGCCGTCTCACTGGCGCCGTCGAGCCTGGATCGGCCGCGGGCGTCGTGGGCCGGCACGGGGACCGTACGTCGCGCATCGCCGGCATCGAGCTGTTGAACACGGCGGGCGACGCGGTGTCGGCCATCGAGTCCGGAGCGAAACTCACGGTGCGCGTCCGTGCGGAGTTCGCCCGCGCTTGCGACGATCCGATGATCGGGGTGCTCATCCGCAACCGGCTCGGCATCGACGTGTTCGGAACCAACACGCGCGTCGAGGGCGTCAAGCTGGGGTCGTTCGCGGCCGGCGATTCGGTGGAGGCGTCCTTCACGTTCGATTGCCTGTTCACGCAGCAGGAGTACCTGCTCACCGTTGCGACGCAACACGGCGACGGGGCCAGCCAGGATTGGCTCGACGACGTGCTGTCGTTCGCGGTCACCGATCGGCGCGCCGCGGCCGGATTGTCGAGTTTGCCGGTGGAGGTTCGCGTCCGCCGGCCATAATGGTCCGGTGAGACTCGCATTGCTGTTGGTGGCGGCGGGGCTGGTCCAAGCCGCTTCCGTTCCCGTCACGCCGCGGACCGCTATTGTCGTGGCGCGCGACGCCGCGCCGGACGAGCGGGATGCCGCGCGGTTGCTGCAGGAGTATCTGCGCAAGGCCTTCGGCGCGCGGACCGGATTCGACATCGCCGAGGCCGCTCCCACCGCGCCGTCGCGCATCGTCGTGGGTGGAATCGCGGAAGGAGTCTATCGAGACGGCTTTCTCATCGAGACGGGTGGCGGCGGTATCCGGATACGCGGCGGCTCCCCGGCGGGCGTCTACCACGGAGCGGCGTGGTTTCTCGACCGCTTCGCGCAGGTCCGCTTCTACATGCCCGGCGATCTGTTCACGCACGTTCCCGCCCGGCCGCCTCGAATCGCCGTTCCGGAAGGGATCGTGCGCGATGAGCCGTACGTGCGGAACAGCATGATGAGCGGCGTGGGCGGATTCGGCGGCCGCGGCGACGTGAGCGACAGTCCGCGCGGCGGAGAACGCGAATGGCTCCGCCGCAACGCTGTGTATCGCAAGGAGGCGGCCGCGTTCACCCATCAGCACAGCATGTTCGACCGCTTTCCACCGGCGGTGTTCGCCGCCCGGTTCCCGGAGATCTATCCGGTGCTGAAGGGCCAACGCTACATTCCGGTGGATGCCAAGGATCAACAGTGGCAGCCCTGTCTCGCCGAACCCAAGCTGGTGGACGCGGCCGAGGAGTCGGCGCTCGACTTCTTCCGGCGGTTCCCCGAGCGGCGCATGATCTCGTTCTCCGTGCAGGATTCGCACCGTCACTGCGAGTGCGACCGCTGCCGGACCGCGCTTGCCAAGGCCGGCGGGAACAAGGCTCGCGCCTTTTCCGATCAGAACGCTGTGTTCCTGAACGCGCTGGCGGCGCGCCTCGAGAAATCGATGCCCGGGCGCACGATCGTGTACATCGCCTACTCCGAGGTCCGCGAGGTTCCATCCGTCAAGCTGCATCCGTCGATCCTGCCGGTGGTCGTGTTCACCATCGGCGATTCGCTCATCGACAAGCGGTTCGAACCGGGCGAAGGCATTCTTGATACCTGGGGCGCGGCGGTCTCGCAACTGGGCAATCACGACTGGGGACAGGGCAAGATGTACCTGATCCCGAGGATCTACACGGGGCTCACCGCGCGGCTGCTTTCGGACGCCAGGCGCCGCGGGTTGATCTGGGGTTATCAACATTTCGAGGCGTATCCGAACTGGGGACTCGACGGGTTGAAGCTGTGGGTGACCGCGCGGCTGTGGTGGAATCCGGACGCGGAGACCGCCGCGCTGTGGAAACAAGCGGCGTCGGATTTGTTTCCGTCGAGCGCGGCGGAGATGGCCCGCTACTTCGGCGATCTGGAGAAGCTCTGGATCCTGATGGATAACGATGCAGAGCGGAAGCTGCGCAAATGGAGCAACCAGTTCGACCTGAAGAGCGCGGAGCAGAAAGAACTGGCTGCCGGCTGCCGCCGGTTGTTGGACCGGGCCGCCGCCGCCGCGCGGACCGGTCGTGAGCGGGATCGAGTGGCGTTGTTGTCGAAGTCGTACCGGTTGACCGAATACCTGTTCGAGTTCGCCAACGCCCCGCGCGTGGATCGGGCGCGGGTGGAAGAGGCGCGGCGGTATGCCCGCGACGTGGTGGGCGCCGACCCGATGGCGATGTTCGACGGCGGCGATCCGGAGACCTTGATGAAGGATGTCGACGCGGCGTTGGCCGCCATCACCAAAGGAAAGCTGGACTGAAAAGCAAACGAGCCCCGGAGCTCGAAAGCCCGGGGCCCGTTCGGCCTGGCGCGCCGATCCGGTCTAGATCTAGAAGATGTACTTCAATCCGAACTGGATGTTGCGCGGGTTGTTCGCCTGGCCGCTAATCAGTCCGAACGTCGCCGGCGAGCTGACGTCGCGAGCGGGCGGGCTGAACATCGTCATGTTGGGCAGGTTGTACATTTCCGCCCGGAACTGCACCGCGTGGCCTTCCTTGATTTGGAAGCTCTTGCCGATGGAAACGTCCACGTTGAAGAAGCCCGGCGCGCGTTCGGTGCCGATGCCGCTGTTGCCGAACGTCCCCAGCGCCGGACGCTGGTAGGCGCACGTGCCGTTGTCGGTCCCCTGCGCGCACTCGCTGACGTTGCCCGTGCCGAACCACTTCTGGATCGTCCGCGTGCCGATGTCGGAGTTCCGCAGCCGGTTGGGTCTCTGAACGCCGCGCGGCGACTGCTGGTTCTGGCCTACCGTGGAGATCGTGACCGGGAAGCCGGTGCGCGCCTGCATCACGTAGCCGAGGCTCCAGCCGCCGAGCACCATGCCGGCCGGCCTACCCATGCTCGACGCGAACTTGCGGCCTTTGCCGAACGGAAGTTCCATGTTCATCGCGTAGGTCAGGTTGTGACGGGCGTCCCACGCCGCCGGGCCGTAGTTGCCGCGCCGGTCGTAGGCATTCTGCCAATAGGCGCCTTCCGACTGCGTGCCGCCCGCGCCGAAGAAGCCGAGCGCGTCGTTCAGGGTCTTCGAATAGGTGTAGGACAGGTTGAAGTCGACACCCATCGAATAACGCTTGGCGGTGGTGAACTGGAGCGAATCGTAGTTCATGGTGCCGCTCGACTCGGTGGTCGCCGTGGTGGTCACCAGCGGCAGCGCTGAAAACAGCGGACGCCGGGTCTGAGCGTTCGCCCACTGCACTGGGTTCACGTTCGACGGGCCGGGCAGCGGCTGGTTGCGGTCGCGCGCCACGATCGTATGGGTCGCGCGCTGGCTCACGTAGCCCGCGCTGAGGACCATGTCCCTGGTGGCCAAGTACTCGATGGTAACGTTGCGCTGCTGGGTGAATTGCGGACGCAGGTCCGGATCCCAGGTGCGGATGTTGCCGGCCAGTACGCCCGTGAATCCCGGCAGATCGTTGAAGCCCACGCGGGCCGAGGAAGCGCCCGTGGTGAGATCGTAGTTCTGGTTGGACTCGAAGAAGGCGGGCGGATTCAGCGGCAGACGCAGGTTGACGCCCGTGCCTTCCAGGAAGCTGGTGATGCCGTACGCGGCGCGAACCACCATCTTCTTGCCGAACATCTCCGGCGTCCACGCAAAGCCGATACGCGGCATGAACTGCTTGTAGTAGGGGTTGTACAGCGCGCGGCTGTTGCCGTTCTTGCCGGCCAGTTGCAAACGGCCGCTCGAGACGTCGACATTGGCCTGCAGATCGTTCACTTCATACAGCGGCTGCGTGTATTCCCAGCGCATGCCGAGATTCAGCGTCAGGGAATTGGTGACCTTGTAATCGTCCTGCACGAACGTGCCGAAACGCCAGTGACGCTGGCCCCAGCGGCGTCCGTCGCCTTGGCCGCGGCCCTTGCTCGACACCTGATCGAGCATGAAGTCCGACAGCGGAGATCCTGAGAATAGCGCCGTGTAGCCGAAGCTGCCGAGCGCGCCGTTGTTGCCCGAATAGAACCGGTTCTGGCGGTATCGGACGCCGTTGACCCCCAGCCGCAGGAAGTGGCGGCTCTTGGCCCAGCTCAGCGTTTCCGACAAGTGGAACTTGTGGTCGCGGCCGTCGCTCAGGATGCCCGTCGTTCCGATGCCCGACAGTCCTTCGCCAGGTCCCATGGAACTGAAGCCCGGGGAGAGTTGGCCGCCCGGGATGCCGAGCTTGGCGTTGCCGCCGGTCTGCGTGCCGAACGGATCGGCGAAGGTGTCCTTGATGTCGGTGCGCGTGTAGCCGTAGCGAAGATCGTTGACGATCGTGTTGGTCACCGACCGTGTCCAGGCCGCTACTACGCCTTTGGTCGGGGCTTCCTTCACGCCCGCCGCGGAGGTCGGCAACACCGGCGCCAAAGTGCCGTCGGTGTAGAAGCCGTGCGAGTAGCGGAACATGAAGTTGTCCTTCTCCGACGCACGCCAGTCGACCTTGGCGTCGCCCTGGTTGTTCTTCAGGAAGTTGGCCGCCGAGCCGGAGTAGTTGTTCTGGACGCCGATCGCGCCGACGCCGTTCGAGTTGGGCAACGGATACAGCGCCGTGTCGGCGAAAATCGCCCGCGCCGGATTCAGGATGCGCGCCGCCGGAATCGTCTTGTTCGGGAAAGGCTGGCAGGTGCGCGTCGTGCCGGCGACGGTGCAAGCCGAGGGATCGACGATCGCCTGCGGCAGGCGGCTCAAGTTGCCCGCGCGGAAATCGGCCGGAGCCACGCTCGCCAGCGCCGCGCCGGAGTCGCGCCGCTGCGTGCCTTCGTAGTTGACGAAGTAGAACAGCGAGTTCTTCTTGATCGCGCCGCCCAGCGTGCCGCCGAACATGTTCTGCGCGAAGTTGCGCCGCTGCTTCTGCTTCGACAGCGCGGTGTTCTGATTGGCGAAGAAGGAGTTGGCGTCCAGGTTGTCGTTGCGCAGGAACTCGAACAGCGTGCCGTGCAGGTTGTTGCCGCCGCTACGCAGCGTCATGTTGACCACCGCTCCGGCCGAGTTGCCGAACTCGGACGATCCGTTGCCGGTCATCACCTGGACTTCCTGCAGCGCGTCCACGCTCGGCGTGTAGCCGATGCGGTTATCCATGGAGTCATTGACGTCCACGCCATCCAGCAGGAAGTTGTTGGTCTGCTCACGGTTGCCGTTGACGAACGCGCGGCCGGAGAAGCGGGACGCCGTGTTCACCGAGCCCGGATTGGTCTGCACCGCGCCGGGGATGAGCAGCATCGCCGAGACGACGTTGCGGCCGTTGAGCGGCAGATCGGTGAGCCTCTTGGCGCTGAGCGTCTGTCCGGTCTGCGTGCTTTCCGTTTGCAGCGCGGGCGCGACACCGGTGACTTCGATCGATTCGGCCACCGCGCCGACCTCCAGCTTGACGTCCATTCGCGCTACCTGGTTGGTTTCCAGACGGAACGGGCCGATGACGGCCTTCTTGAATCCGCTGGCTTCGGCCGTGATCGTGTATTGGCCGACGGGAAGGAACGGCACTGTGTAGAGGCCCGCCTGATTGGATGAGGCGGACGTCTGGACCTGCGTTCCGACGCCGGTGGCTGTAATCTTGACATCCGGTGACACCGCGCCCGAGGCGTCGGTGACTGTGCCCGTGATCGTCCCGGTGATGCGTAGGCAGTACCGAGAGTCGCGGCTAGCACCGAAAAAGCGAAGGCCGTTTTTTCGACATGGGATGCTCCTTTTGTTCCAAAGCGAAATGGAGCCGGCCCCTTAGCGCGACTCCTTGGAACCATTTTATCGCAACGTCCGGCGGCGTGCCAGAAATGTTCACCACTGTTACGTGGTGTTTCAATAGGGAGATGATCGTGGCTAGTCGATACCGACCGGCCGCAGCGCGAATCCGGCCACCGCGCCCCGCACCCGGTTCGTGGCGGCCATGTACACGAACCGGTAGACCTTGTCCCGCGCCAGCCCTTCCAGGTTGTGGAACTCACCGATGTGCACGCCCTGCTTCACCAGCAGGTACTCGTGGACCGCGTTCGGATAGTTCTTCATCGCCGGATCGGAGCCCACCTCGAGACCGCTCGTATCGGACCCGATCAGCACCGCGCCCTTCTGCTCCACCAGCCATCGAGCCGCCTCGAGCGTGATGCCGGCCGAGTCGTGTTCCGCGATCTTGGCGTGGTTGGCGCCGGACGCGCCCCAATGCCGTAGCGTCCCGGTGCGGATCATCACGACATCGCCTAGCTCGATGTCCACCTTTTGCGCCGCCAACGCGGCCTGCAGTTCCTTGGAGCCGATCGCGAAGTTCGACGGCAGTGCGTCGACGCCTTTCCAGCCCGCGACATCGATCAGAACGGCGCGCGCCACGATCGGTGGGATCTGGTCGGCGTCGGCCTTGCGCACTCCGAAGTCCGTGCCGTACTGACCCTCTCGATAGCCGTTGTACCAGTGGTTGTCCGCGCCCGTGGTGATGTGGCCGAGCCCATCGATTTGCGTTCCCACGTTGTCGGAAATGAACAGCGCGCAACTGTGCCACGCGAGGCCGGCCGGATGTCCGTTGAAGGGATTGGTCTCGGGCGCGCGCTTGACGCCCTCCGGGCTGCGGTAGCTGAGCACCTCGGTGGGCGAGTGTCCAGGCCACTTATAGGATGTGCGGTCGACGGGCACGCCCAGGTCGTAGGTGCGCCCGGTTTTCACCGATCGCATGGCGGCCGCGATCTTCTCCGGCTTGTTGATGGTGTTGATCGCGCCGCGTTCGTCGTTCGGGCCGAACACCCAGCCGTATCCTTTTCCCTTTTGCCAACTCTGGCCGGACGCGCATGCGGCGGCAACCATGAGAACGAAACCTCGTGTCCACATGGGGGAGATTGTATCCCGTGGGCTGGCATCGTGGGCGGCCCCGAGGAATTCAGTCATTTGGCTGGTGACCGAAGTTCACACTCGTCAAATCGCCGCGCCGAAGCTCGGGCCGCGCCGCTCCGGGTTTATACTCGGCTCGGTCCGCGCGGTGAAGTAACGCGATAGGATCGGTGGAATGCCGGTCCTGATCGCGATTCTGATGGCGGGCGCCGCGCTTGCGGAGACGTTCGCGTACAAGCGGGTGGGATCGCTCGCGATTCAAGCGGATGTCTACCGCGGCGAAGGCGCCTCGCCCCGTCCGGTGCTGCTGTTCATTCACGGCGGCGCGCTGATCATGGGAAGCAGAAAGGCGCGCCCCGCTCAGTTCGAACCCTACCAGAAGGCCGGAATCACGGTGGTTTCGATCGACTACCGGCTCGCGCCGGAGACCAAGCTGCCCGCGCTGTGGCAAGATGTCGAGGACGCCTACCGCTGGATCCGGCGCGACGGGCCACGCTTGTTCGGCGCCGATCCGGCGCGTATCGCGGTGATGGGGCAGTCGGCCGGCGGCTATCTGACGCTGCTCGCCGGGGCTCGTCTGAAACCGGCGCCCAAGGTGTTGGTGGCGTGGTACGGCTATGGCGATCTCGCCGGCGACTGGTATGCCAGGCCCGACGCTTTCTATCGCAAGCAGCCGTTGGTCTCCAAGGAGGACGCGTTGGCGGCGGTCGGCTCGGCTGAACTGTCCGAGCCGCCGTCGCCGAATCAGCGCGGCCGTTTCTATCTCTACACACGCCAGCAGGGCTTGTGGCCGCTGCTGGTGACCGGCTTCGACCCGGTTGCCGCGCGGCGGCAACTCGACGGCTACTGTCCCGTGCGAATCGCGCGGCGCGGCTATCCGCCCACGATCCTGCTCCACGGCGATGCCGACACCGACGTTCCCGTGGAGCAGTCGCGCGAAATGGCGGCCGCGTTGCAACGGCTCGGCGTGGAGCACGAACTGGTGATCCTGCCGGGGCGGCCTCACGGGTTCGATCGCGCGATGAATGAGCCCGAGGTCAAAGCGGCGTTCGATCGTGCGATGAAGTTTCTGACGGATCGCTTGCGCTGACGCCGGCGCGCTGCACGCGGTCGAGCGACCAGTTCGGAAGGGCCCATTGCCAAAGGTCCGCGACGCCGAGACCTGCTGGCGGCGGGTGGCCGAGGAATCGCAACGCGGCGGACAACGACTCGGCCGCCCGGCCGTCATCCAGTGGGGGCGCGAGCGTCTGCTTGCTGAGCTTCTCGCCCGATGGCGACAACACGAGCGGCAGGTGCAGGTATCGCGGCCGGCGATAGCCGAGAGCCTGCTGTAGCGCGACTTGGCGCGCCGTGGAGTCCAGCAGATCGGCGCCGCGAACGACATCGGTGATTCCCTGGAACTCGTCGTCGGCCACCACGGCGAGCTGATAGGCCCAATAACCATCGGCTCGCAGCAGCACGAAGTCGCCGTGCGTCTCCTCGAGGATCTCCTCGAACGGACCGAGCAGACGGTCGGTGAATCGGACCGGCTCCGTCCCGGTCCGGAACCGCCAAGCGCGCGGCTCCTTACCGGCGGACAGACCGGCGCGGCAGGTTCCCGGATAGCGCGCCTCCCCGATCTCGCGTCGCGTGCAGGCGCACGGAAAGGCGCGGCCCGCCCGCCGCAACGATTCGAGCGCCGAAACATAAGCGTCGAATCGCGTGGTTTGGCGCAGCACCGGGCCGGACCATTCGAAACCGTGCGCCTCGAGCGATCGCAGGATCGCGTCCGCGGCGCCGGGGCGCGTTCGCGGAATGTCGACATCCTCGATGCGCACCAGCCATTCGCCGCCGTGAGCCCGCGCGTCCAGATAGCTTCCCACAGCCGCGGCCAGCGATCCGAAGTGGAGCGGCCCGGTGGGTGACGGAGCGAACCGGCCGCGGGGGATCAAGCCTTGCGCATGGCCTCCGCGGTGCTCTTCGCCGCCGATTGCAGAAAGGCGAGGTCGGTGCCGCACATGAGGAACGTGAAGCCCATGTCGAGATAGCGCTTGGTGTCGGCGGCCTTCGGAACCAGGATTCCAGCGGGCTTGCCGTTGCGGCGGGCCGCCTCGACGGTCTTCCGCAGCGCGGCGGTGAAGCCGGGATGGTCGTACTGGCGGAAGATCCCCATGCTGGTGGTGAGATCCATCGGACCGACGAAAAGCACGCCGTCCCCTTCGACAGCGGCAATCTCGTCGACATGCGCGACGGCCTCCGCGGTTTCGATCTGCAGCATCGGCATCAATTGAGCGTCCGCTTCGGCCTGATATTCGGCGAAGCGCGCTCCATACTGGCTGCCGCGGACCAGCACGGCGACGCCGCGAACGCCGCCGGGCGGGTAGCGCAAGGCCGCCACGCAAGCGCGTGCCTGTTCCGCCGTGTCGACGCGTGGGAACATGATTCCCTGCGCTCCGAAGTCGAGCGCCCGGTGAACGCGTTGCCGCTCGTGCGATTCGACTCGAACGCAGCCGAGCGCCGCCGTGTGCTGCATCGCCTGCAACTGCGGCAGGATATCGCGTTCCGACGACATGCCGTGCTCGAGGTCGATCACCAGGAAGTCGAAGCCGGCCGAGCCCATCACTTCCACCGCGACCGTAGACCCGGTGGAAACGAAGCAGCCGTACATCGGCTCTCCGCGGCGCAGCTTCTCCCAATTGGCTTTCATTGCGACTCCCACTTGGCGACATGGTACCGCTCGAGTCTGGCGGGATCGACGCGGTAGCCGAGCCCCGATGCCGACGGCGCTCGCAGCATACCGCGATCCACCGCGATCAGCGGATCCACGATGTCTCCGGTGAACCAGCGCAGGCTCGACTCGACGTCGGTCGGGAACGTGCAGCCCTCGAGCGTCGCCAGGGCGGCGCCCTGCGCGCAGCCGATGCCGAGTTCCGGCATCGTGCCGACCCAGATGCCGAGCCCCGCGTCGCGGCACATCCGGTAGACCTCGAGCGCGTTGCGGAATCCGCCGACACGCTGGATCTTGATGTTGGCGATTCGCAGCGCCTTCAGTTCGATCGCGCGGCGGACATCGGCGACCGTCTCCAGACTCTCGTCCAGGCACACCGGCGTACACACCATGCCTTGCAGTTGGGCGAGTTCGGCGAGCATGCTTCCGGCGAACGGCTGCTCGTACATCATCAATCCGAACTCGTCGAGTTGTTGGAAGATCGAAACGTGCTCGAGCGTGTAGTCGCCGTTGGCGTCCACCATGAGCGGGATGTCTCCGAACGCCTTTCGCGCCGCGCGCACCAGTTCGACGTCACGGCCTCGTTCGATCTTGATCTTCACGCGGCGGTAGCCCTCCGCCATGTGCCGCTCGATGGCTCGCAGCATGTCCGCGGTGTCGTCGTACAGGCCGATCGCCAGTCCGGACTCCGCCTCGTTGCGCTGCCCGCCGAGCAGCTTGTGAAGCGGCATGCCGCGGCGTTGAGCCTCGAGGTCCCACAACGCGGTCTCCACGCCCACCTTGGCGAAATTGGCCGCTGGCAACGCGTCAAGCCACGACGAAGCCGCGTCCAGCGACTCGAATTGGCGGCCCACCGCGGCCGGTGCGATCGACGCGGTCAGCGCGTTCCAGCAGGATTCCGGCGTGTCGGAGGAGTAGAAGCTGCCGGCCATCGGAGAGGACTCGCCATACCCGCGGAGGCCGTCCGAGGCCACTTCCACGACGATGCCATCCTTTTCGGCGACGGCTCCCGAACTGATCCGGAACGGCTCGACCAAGGGGACGCGCACCCAGGTCAATGTGATCTTGTCGATTCTCATGCTCGTCTTGCGATTATAATTGCCAATCGATGCACATCACTCGCCGCTCGGCGCTCGGATCGGCCGCGTTCGCCGCGTTTGCCGCGGGCGGCCCTATCGAAACGGGATCCAACCGCCAGCTCTTCATCGACCACCGGTTCATCGCCGAGTCGCGCGGAATTCAGCTCACGGTGAATCCGCCCTTGCGGCGCGTTCCGGTGATGACGCCGGAGAAGCCGTGGGAGGCGGCCCATGTGGGCAGCTACTTCTCGGTCGTCGAGCACGAAGGCGTGCTGAAGATGTGGTACCAGTCCTATTCGGGAAAAGGCGATCCGCGATTCTGCCTCGCGACTTCGAGCGACGGCATTCGATGGGAGAGACCGGAACTCGGGCGGGTGGAGTTCGAGGGGTCGAAGCGAAACAACATCGTGCTTCCGCGTTTTCGCGAGGGCGCCGTGTTCCTGGATCCCGTGGCCGAACCCGCGCGGCGGTTCAAGACGCTGGCCGCTTTCGGCGGCACGCGTCCCAGCGCCCTGGGCACGAATTCGAAAGGCATTCTGATGCTGTTGGCTTCGCCCGACGGCATCGATTGGCGGGAGGAGGTGGAGGTGCTGCCCTTCTTTCCCGATTCGCAGAACAACCTCTTCTGGGACGCGCGCACGGGCAAGTACGCGGCCTACCTTCGGGGCTGGAATCCGCTGCGCGTCGTCGTTCGCGCCGAGATCGAGCGCGAAGGAATCATGAAGCCGTGGCCCTATCGCAAGAGCGCGACGCCAAGATACCTGTGGCGCGTGTTTCCGTGGGGCGGCGATTGGCCTCCGACGCCGAGCACCGAACTGCCGACAGTGCTCGCGTGCGACGAACGCGACCCCGAGGGATCCGACATCTACACGCCCAACGTGCAGCCTTATCCATGGGCGGCGGACGCGTACTTCGCGTTTCCATCGATGTTCCGGCACACGTTGCCGAAGGGGGCGGAGAAGGTGCCGGTGGCGGGTGTGCTCGAGGTGCAGTTCGCCGCGAGCCGCGACGGCATCCGGTTCGAACGATACGACCGGCGTCCCTGGTTCGCGGGAGGGTTGCCTGGCGACCCCGATAGTCACGGCGCCTACATGGGGCTCGGCATGGTGCGGCGCGGCGCGGAGGTCCACATGTTCTACTCGGGCACCAGCAAGGATCACGGCGCGGCGGGACTGGCTCGCAACGCGATCTTCCTCGCCGCGCAACGGCTGGACGGTTTCGTCTCGGCGGACGCGGGATTGGACGGCGGCGAACTCGTCACACCGTGGATGCGATTCGCCGGCGAGTCGCTGAAGCTCAATGTCGATACGGGCGCGATGGGAACGGCGTCGGTGAAGCTCGAAAGCGAGGATGGCCGCTCCATCGAGAGCGAGCGCATCATCGCCAACGAGGTCGATCATGCCGTTCGTTGGCGGACGGGATCGCCCGGCGAGTTTCGCGGCAAGCCGGCTCGCTTGCGATTCTCCATGCGCCGCGCGCGGCTGTTCGCGTTTCAATTCGCATGAGCGAGAGACTTTTTCAAATCGTCGAGGATCTGGTCCGGATCCCTTCGGAGAACACACCGCCCATTGGCGCGGAGGCGGAGTGCCAGGCGTACATCGCCGAATTCCTCGCGCGTCTGGGCCACGAGTCCGATGTCTACCGGCCCACCGATGTTTCGGGAATCGAGGACCACGAACTCTACTGGCCGGGCCGCGACTACTCGGCCCGCCCAAACGTAGCCGCTCGCGTGCGTGGCGCCGGCGGCGGACGCTCGCTGATCCTCTCCGGTCACATCGATACCGTGCCGGTTGGCGGCGCTCCGTGGGCTCATCCGCCGCATGGCGCGGTGCGCGAAGGCGATCGCATGTACGGCCGCGGAACGTGGGACATGAAGACCGGCGTCGCGGCGTCGCTGTGGGTGCTCGAACGGCTGAAGCGCGAAGGCGTCGTGCTACGCGGAGATCTGATCTTCGAATCGGTGGTGGACGAAGAGTTCGGCGGCGTGAATGGAACGCTCGCCGGGCGGCTCCGCGGATACGTGGCGGACGGCGCGATCATCGGCGAGCCGAGCAAGCTCCGCGTGTTGCCGGCGCAGCGCGGCGGACGCATCTTCCACGTGACGTTCCGCTCGGCGGGAGACATCTTCGGCAACGACCACGGCCCGTTGGCGACGGAGCAATTGACGCGCTTCCTGTGCCGCTTTCCAGAGTTCCAGGCGATGCGGTTGGCGCGCGCTCCGCGCCATCCCTACTACCCGCAAGCCAATCCCGTGCCCGTGTTCGTCACCAACATTCAGACGTCGGCATGGGGACCTTCCGAGCCGATCGCGATTCCATCGTCTTGCCGTCTGGAACTCTACTACGAGACGATGCCGGGCGAGCCGCAACAGGAGATCGAGAGCCAGTTCCGCGAGTGGCTCGGCGAAGTGACGAGCGACAAGCACCTGTTCCCCGCGGAGCCACTGGTGGAGCGCCCGATACGGTTCCTGCCGGGGTCGTTCACTCCGCCGGACGATCCCTTCGTGCGCGCGTTCGCGGAAACCGCGGCGGGCGTGCTCGGCGCGGACCCGCCGGTGGAAGGTCTCGAGGCGCCCTGCGACATGTACGTCTTCCACCGTTTCGGCATGCCCGCGCTGTTGTGGGGGCCGCGCGGAGGCAACGCTCACCTGCCGGACGAATACGTCGAACTCGGCTCGGCGGACTTGGCCGCGCGGACGCTGTACGAGTTCGTTCTACGTTGGTGTCTTCTCGCCGATTAGGACTACCGATTGGCCGAGCGGGAAGTTCATTCCCGCGCCGATCCATTTCGCTTCCGCCGATAGCGGCAGTCCCAGCGCGGAGTCGAGCCAAGGAGGCGCCGGTTGCACACCGCTGGTCGCGGGCTGCCGCGTGAGCGGCTCCCACAAGCGGAACTTCGCCAACGCGACCGGCAGCAGCAGCGAGTTGGCGTAGGTGCACCGGTGCACCGTGAACCCATGCCGGCGCGCCAGTTCGATCAGCCGCGATCGCGTGAACCTCTGCCGCTCATGGGCGAACTCGGAGTGCCGGCTGCGGAGGATATCGAGCGCGGAGACGCGCAGCGCGAGGAGGCCGCCGGGTTCCAGTACACGGGCGAACTCGCGCATGGGAGCGTCCTCTTCGCCGCGCGGCAGATGAACGATGACGTCCATCGATACCAGCGCGTCGAAGGCGGCGTCGCGGTACGGCAGGGCGCGGATGTCGGCTTGCGCGAGCCGGCTCAGACCGTAGCCGCGCGCGAAGTCGAGTCCTTCCCAGCCCAAGTCGAGCGGAAACATTTTCCACCCGTAGCGTTCCGCCAGCGTCTTCGAGAAATGACCCGTGCCCGCGCCCGCTTCGAGGACTCGTTGGAGGCACCGCTTCGCGGCCACGGGATCGAGCAGAGCGAACATGATCCCGCGCATGCCGCGAAACCACCAGAAGTTCGCCTCGCAGTTGGCGATGTTGGCGAATTCGGCTGGATTCATCATGACGAATGCGCCAGCTTGCAGGGCGGATTCGGAGTCGCCGGATCGAGGTAACTGGGCAGGCACTCGCGGTAGTAGTCGAGCGTTCGCGCCATGCCTTCGGCGAACGGCGTCCGCGGCCGCCAACCGAGTTCGGCCTCGATCTTGCGCGAATCGGTGCGGTAGCCGCCGATGTCGATCGCTTTGCGATCCGCTGGAAATTCGCCGCGCCGCGGCGGCGCGAGCCCGGCGAGTTCGCTGACGATCGCGGCGATCCGGTTCAACGACAGCGCCTCGGGGCCGCCCACGTTGTATCCGCGCGACGGGAGGCCCGGCGTGGAAGCGGCGGTAAGCATCGCCTCCACCGCGTCGTCGACGAAGAGCGGATCGCGGACCTGTTCGCCGTCGCCGAAGACGTCGAGTGTCTGGCCGGTGAGCGCCTTCCGCAGGTAGGTCGAGAAGAAGCCCTGGCACGGAATGTCGAGAGCCATGCGGGGGCCGTAGACGTTGGTGAGGCGCAGGACCACCGCGTCGATGCGGCCCATGCGCGACAGCATCTGATGATACTGAGCGGCCGCGTATTTGTGGACTCCGTTGAAGTCGACCGGATTCACCGGGTGCTTCTCGTCCACCGGCAGATACTCGGGAACCCCATAGATCTGGCGCGTGCCGGCGTAGACGATCCGCACGCCCCGGTTGAGCCTGGCGCAGACTTCGAGGAATCGCAGTTGCGAGAGAGTGTTGATCTCGAGATCGCGCTCCGGAAAGAGCATGCTGTGGATGTGGCTGATCTCGCCGGCGAGGTTGAAGACGAGTTCGGCCCGTTCGACCAGAGGCGCGATGGCGGCATCGCCGATCGAGCAAGACGCAACCTCGACCTGGCGTTCCAGTCCCTCGAGGTTGAAGGGCTTGCCACCGCAACCGGTGACGAGCGGGTCGATCACCGTGACTTCCGCTCCTTCGGCCGTGAGGCGGCGCACGAGATTCGAGCCGATGAACCCGAGTCCGCCCGTTACGAGGACCCGGCAGCGCCGGAATTGCATTCCGATAGGTTAGCTCGCCACGAACCTGCGCATGAGGGTCTCGAGCGGAGGCACGCAGATCACGCAGTCGCCGGCGTAGATCGAGTTGCCGCCGTCGAAGTTGAAGTAGCGGCCGCCGGACTCCTCGGCGAGGATCTTCCAGACGGCGAAATCCCAGGGTTTTCCCGCCTCTTGAATCCACGCTTCCGCCATGCCGGAGCAGACGTGGATCGCGTCCGCGGCTCCGCCGAGACTACGCACGGCCCAGAATCCGCGCATCCATTCGATGAGGTGGCGCGAGAACGAGCGGCGCCAGATGTGGTTGAACGAATTCACGCAGAGCACCGAGCGCGAGACATCCTTGATCCCGGAGACGCGAATGCGCTCGCCGTCGCGCCAAGCTCCGGCGCCGGCCGAGGCCCAGTAGGTGTCCTTGCGGGCGGGGAATCCGGCGACGCCGAGCACGATCTCGCCGTTGTCCTCGAGCGCGATCAAATTGCACCAGGCGTGGTTGCCGCGGACGAAGTCGCGCGTGCCGTCGATCGGGTCCACGATCCAGCGGCGTCCGTTCGCCGACTTCTTCTCGGCGCCCTCCTCGCCCAGGATGCCGTCGTCGGGGAAGCGGGCGCACAGTTCCTGCACGATGATCCGTTCGCACTCCCGGTCGGCGGCGGTGACCGGGGAGTCGTCCGATTTGTCGTCGGCCTGGATGCCGGTGCGCCAATAGCGCATCGCGGCTTCCCCGGCGCGTTGCGACGCCGCGCGCGCGGCTTCCAGTTCCAGTTCGTTGGCCATTCGTTCGATTATCGGACGGCGCGCCCGGACAATGCTATGTTGCGATCCATGATCTCCCGCCGCGACCTGCTCGCAACCGCCCTGGCTCCGCGAGTCGACTACCGCGACTATTCGCGCTGCCTGCCGGATTATCTGACGCGTCTCGCGAACCAGTCGTATGAGCGCCGCAATCGGGCGCTGGCCGGTCTCACAACCGCGGAGGCGATTCGCGCCCGGAAACATTGGACGAGAGAGATGTTTTGGAAGCTGGTGGGAGGCGAGCCGCAGCGCACTCCGCTCCGCGCCCGCGTCACCGGCCAGTTCGAACGCGAAAGCTATCGATTGGAGAAGATCGTTTACGAAAGCCGGCCGGAACTCCACATCCCGGCGAACCTCTACATTCCCACGGCGGCGCGTCCTCCCTTTCCCGGCGTGCTGTTCCAGATGGGGCATTCGCTGAACGGCAAGGCCGCCGCTCCCTATCAATACTGCTGCCAGGGACTGGCCCGGCTCGGCTTCCTGGTGCTCGCGTTCGATCCCATGGGGCAAGGCGAGCGCACGTATTACCCGGATGCGAAGACCGGTCTGACGCGGCTTCGATCGGCCGACGACGAGCACACCGTTCCCGGCAAACAGCTTCTGTTGACCGGCGACACCAGCACGCGCTTCCAGACGTGGGACGCGGTGCGCGGGCTCGACTATCTTGCGTCGCATCCGTTGTGCGATCCCACGCGGCTGGCCTCCACCGGCAACTCCGGCGGCGGCACGCTCACCATGATGCTGGCCGCCGTCGACGACCGGCTGACCTGCGCCGCTCCCGCTTGCGGCAACACCGAGAATCACGCGTGCGCGAACTTCAACTCGCCGGGCTCGACCGACGACGCCGAGCAGAACTTCGCCGGCGGCGGCCCGGTTGGATTCGACCGTTGGGATCTGCTGTATCCGCTGGCGCCGAAGCCGCTGCTGATTCTCTCCAGCGCCAAGGACTTCTTCGGAACCTACTCGCCGCGATACATCGAGAACGGCCGCGAGGAGTTCGCCAAGCTCGAGCGTGTGTACCGGACGATGGGCGCGGCGGAGAAGATCGCGTGGTACGAGACTCCGCTGCCGCACGGGCTCGCGTACGACATGCGTCTCGAGATCTACCGTTGGTTCCAACGATGGATGATGCCCGGAACCCCGCTCGCGACGGCCGAGCCGCCGGTCAAGGCGGAGGCCGACGAGACGCTGTACGTCACTCCGGCGGCATCCACCGTCAAGTCGTACGGCGGCATGACGCCGTGGGCGGTGGCCAAGCAGCGCGCTCGCGAGATCCGGACGCCGGACGAGCCGCGCGGATTGAAGGAACTGCTGAAGCTCGATGAGCCGCCCGCGGCGGGGCTGGTCAAGAAAGGCCAGACCGTGTCGCGCGGGTTGAAGATCGACGCCGTGGAGGTTCGATCGGCTCCCGAGGTCTGGGTTCCGGCATGGATCTTCCGTCCCGCGGCCGCGCGTGGAAAGATCGTCGCGATCGAGCCCAACGGCCGCAACGCCCGCTGGGGCGAGGACGATCTCTATCAGACGTTGGCGCGCGCCGGTTTCGAGGTCTGCGCTCCGGACCTTCGCGGAACCGGCGATGCGAGCCCCGAGTATCCGCGCGCATCGGCCCGGCACGCGCGATGGCATCAGGACGAGGACGCGTACGCGTGGGCTTCGCTGATGCTCGGACGTCCGCTGCTGGGACAGCGCGCCGCCGATCTGATCGCGATCGCGCGAGCGTTCGGCGGGCCGGTAACGGTCGCCGCCATGGGCGCGATGGCCGTTCCCGCTTTGTTCGCGGCCGCGATCGAGCCGGCGATCGCGCGCGTGTTCACGTCGGGCGCGCTCGAATCGTTCCGGTCGCTGATGGAGAAAGAAGAGTACCGGGATTCGTTCGCGAACTTCGCGCCGGGGTTGCTCGGCGTCACCGATCTGCCGCAACTGCGCAAGTCGTTGGGCGCGAAGTTCGCGGGGAACGGCGCCTGGACCGCGGACGCGATTGTTGCGGCGTTTCGCTAGAAACTTGCTATATTCGAGTTGCGTCCAAAGAACCGGAGGTTCGCCATCCGACACTCTACGTGCGCCCTGATTCTGCTCGCCGCCGCCGCCCATGCGGCTGAGTCCGATGCCTTGGCCATTTCGGCCGGGATCGCGGCCTGGCATCTGCCCTTCGGCACGATCGCCGACCCGTGGTTCGCCGAGCCCACCGCCACCGAGGTGGCCGGGTACACACGGTGCGGAGATTCGGCGATCTGGACCGGCCACTACCTGGCGGCCGAGTCGTACCGCTACGCGGTGACTCGCACGCCGGAGTCGCTCGACGCGGTCCGGCGCGGCATCGACGGATTGTGGCTGCTCGTCGAAGTCACCGGCCAGAATCGTCTGGCGCGCTGCGCCGTTCCCGCCGATTCGCCGTGGGCCGAAGGCATCCTGTCGGAGGAGCGCCATCACGGAGCGTTCGATGGAACCGTGAACGGCGCCCGGTACCGCTGGATCGGCAACACGTCGCGAGACCAATACACGGGCGTGTTCTTCGGACTGAGCGTGGCCTGGGACCGGGTGGACGATCCGGCGGTCCGCCTGACCGTGGCCGATCTGGTGACGCGTCTGCTGTGGCGGCTGCGCGACGACGACTGGAACGTGCGGATGCCCGACGGCCGCATCGTGACCACGTTCGCTCAGCGGCCCGATCAGCAACTGGCGCTGCTCGCCATCGGGCGGCAGGTGAATCCCGGCCAGTTCGCCGGCCACTATCGCAACGCGCGGTTCTGGTCGTCGGGCGCGACCGCGGCTCCCATCGCGGTGGATGTGGCCGACGATCACTCGTCGTACTTCAAGTTCAACCTGGACATGCTCAGCATGTTCGCGCTGCTTCGTTACGAAGACGAGAGCTACTATCGCTGGTCGTACGAGCGCGCCTACGATCTGTTGCGGCGCACGGTGGACGATCACGGCAACGCGCACTTCCAGGCGATCGACCGCGCGATTCGCGGTCCGGACGCGGTTCGCGACGAATCGACGCGGGAACTGCTCGACCAGTGGTTGACGCGAGGCCGCCGCGACTTCGCCGTGGATCTGCGGGACGAGTTCGACTCGTGCCGGCATCAGGATCGAGCCTGTTCGGCGATTCCCGTGCCGCGGCGCGTGCCCACCGATTTCCTGTGGCAGCGGAGCCCGTTCCTGCTGTACGGAGGAGGCTCGGGCCGGATCGAAGGAGCAGGCATCGACTACATCCTGCCGTATTGGATGTCGCGCTTTCACGGAGTGCTCTGAGCGGTGCGAATCCTGCTCCTGTTGTCGTTCGGCTGCGCCGCGGCGGCGCAAGTTTGCCGGCTTTCGGTCGCGGGTCTGAATCGCGAACGGAAAGTCAGCGGCGATATTGCCGCCGAGTGTCCTGGCAACCCGCTGCATTCGGCTCCATTCGGAAATTGGGGCGCGACTTCCAACTTCGGCGTCAAGCGCGACAGCCATCAGTTCGATGGCTGGTGCCACGACTCGCGCGTGTGCGACAGCAACGGCAACTGCCGCACCGACTGCCGCGACGGCTGGTACGAGTGGAACAGTTGCACGACGCACTCGCTGTACAAGCCTCCGAACTGCACGCTCTACAACTCGGACGGCTGCACCACGCAGACGAGCACGCAAGGCGTGAATGTTCATGGCACGCAGACCGTGGAGATCCCGGTGCGCTGCCCGATCGATACGAACAACGATGGAATCGCCGACGCGGGAGGCTGCTCCGACGTCAAGAACTACTCGCATGGCACGAACTTCCTTTCTCTATATGAACTCGATGTCACCGGCGACGAACTGATCCAGACGGTCTACTTTCCGGCCACAACCGTGAACCTGAACTGCACACCCGGTGGATGTCCGGCGGCGGGCAGCGAATGGATGCGGCCGGTGCGCTGGGACAGTCCGGCGGAACCGGCGAAGGTGACCGCCGAGATGGCCATGGTGGTGAACTCGGGCACGTTCGTGGACTCGGGCCGCGCGTGCCGCGCACTGGTGACGGTGGCGAACTCCGTGTCCGCGGCGTCGTTCCAGCCGGCCGTTGCTCCGTCGTCGATCGTGTCGGCGTTCGGAGTGGGGCTGACCGCGGGCTCCACCGCGTCCGCGCCGCAACCGCCGCCGTCCGTGCTGGCCGGTTCGCGCGTGTTCGTGACCGACTCGGCCGGCTCGCGCCGCGCGGCTCCGCTCTTGTACGCATCGCCGGGACAGATCAACTACGTCACGCCTCCGGAGACCGCTTCCGGCGAAGCCGTCGTCACAGTGGAAGGAGACGCCGGCATTCGCGCGACCGGTTCGGTCCGCGTGGACAAGACTGCGCCGGCGATCTTCACGTCGAGCGGTTCCGGATCGGGCCGGCCCGCCGCGCTGGTACTGCGGCGCGATTCCGCCGGCAACGATACCTACTCGTTCGCCGCCGATCCGGTGGATCTGGCGGGCGCGGCCGACGCGGTGCTACTGCTGTTCGCCACGGGCATTCGGCACGCGGCATCGATCGAGGTCCGGATCGGCGGGATCTCCACCGAGGTATTGTTCGCGGGTCCACAGCCGGAATTCGCCGGGCTGGACCAAGTCAACGCGAGGATTCCAGCGGCGTTGCGCGGCCGCGGCGAAGCGGCCGTGGAGCTGAGCGCGGACGGAATCGCCGCGAACGCGGTGTCGATCTCGCTGCGCTGAAATGCCCGCAATTTGGGGAATCCACAAAATTCCCGGCGGGGTGACTTGCATTCCGCCCCCGAATGTTGCAATCTATTAGGTTTTCCCGTACCCGAGAATGCTTGTCCGCGTCCTATACCACGACCACTGCTTCGACGGCGCAGCGGCGGCCGCTTACTTCACCCGCTTCACGCGGGAGAGGTTCTATCCGGGCGCGGATTACGCCTACACCGGCATGATGCACGCGCCGAACCAGTCGTTCGACGAAGCGCTGTTCGACGGCGACGAGAACGCGATCGTCGACTTCAAGTACGCGCCGACGATGAAGCTGACGTGGTGGTTCGACCACCATCAGAGCGCGTTCCTTTCGCCGGAGGACGCCGGGCATCACCACAGCCGCGCGTCCGAGCATCACTTCTTCGACCCGGGCTACCGGTCATGCACGAAGTTCATCGCGGACGTGGCGCGGGAACGGTTCGGCTTTCTGGCTCCCGACCTCGAGGATCTGGTGCACTGGGCCGACATCATCGACGGAGCGCAGTACGCCAACGCGAAGGAAGCGGTGGAAATCGCGATGCCCGCGACCAAGCTGGTGCTGGTGATCGAAGGCGCGAAAGGTTCGGACGCGGTGCAGCGCATCATCCGGCTGATGCAGACCAAGCGCCTTGACGAGATCGCGGCCGATCCCGATATTCGCGGCATCTTCGAACCTCTTTACGCACGCCACCTGTCGATGATCGACGTGATTCGCGAGCGTGGCTCGGCGAACGAAGGCGTGGTTTTTTTCGATCTGGTGGATCTGGGGATCGAAGGCTACAACAAGTTCATCCCCTACTATCTGCATCCCGAGTGCGTGTACACGGTGTCGGTGCTGCACGCCTCGTTCCGCACCAAGATCTCGGTGGGATCGAACCCGTGGGTCAACGGCCCGCTGACCCACAATCTGGCGTCGATCTGCGAGCGGTACGGAGGCGGCGGCCATCCGCGCGTGGGCGCGATCAGCCTGCCGAAAGACGCGATCGACGACGCGCGGCGGATCGCCGCGGAGATCGTGCGCGAGTTGCGAACGGCGTAGCCGCTACTTGCGGTACCAGCGGCGCAGGAAGTCGAGGACGAACGAGTCGCGGCGGGCCTTGACGGCATCGGCGCTCTTCACCGACCAGTCGTAGAATCCCTTGCCCGATTTCGCGCCCAGTTCACCAGCGGCGACCTTGGCGCGCATGAGATCCGGCGCCTTCGGCAGGGAACACAGGTCCTGCGACACGTAGTCGACGATGCCGAGCGACATGTCGAGCCCGACGATGTCCTGATGCTCGAAGATGCCGTAGACGGGCAGGCGCAGTCCGAAGCCGTGCTTTGCCACCGCGTCGACCGCTTCGACACTGGCGATGCCCGCCTCGACGATGTGGATGGCCTCCCGCACCAGGGCCATCTGAAGGCGGTTGCCGAGTTGTCCGGGCGTGTCCCTGTCAACGATGACCGGCATCTTGCCACACGAGGCGAGGAGCGATTTCAGCGCTTCGGCCACGGCGGGATCGGTGTGTTCCCCCTTGACGATCTCGACGAGCGGCATCAAGTGAGGAGGATTCCAGAAGTGCGTGGTGACGACGCGGTCCGGATGGCGTTTGCAAGCCGAAGCGATCGCGGTGACGCTGAGTCCCGAGGTGTTGGTCGCCAGCACGGCCGAGGGCTTGGAGATCTCGTCCATGCGAGCGAACAGGTTCTGCTTGAACTCCATGTTCTCGGGCGCGGACTCGACCACCAGGTCGGCTTCGGCGATATTCTCGTCGAAGATCGCGGAGGCCGAGAGGAGCGTCTTGGCAGCGGCGGCCCGAGCGGGCTCGGCGAGCTCGTTGGATGCCAGCAGGTCGAGCTGGGCGCGCGCCTTCTCTAGTCCACGGGCCGCCGACTCGGCGTTGCGGCTGAGAATGGTGGCGCGAACGCCGCCGAGCGCGAGCGTGAGCGCGATGCCGGGGCCCATCATGCCCGTGCCGATGACGGCCGCGGTATCGAACGCGCGGGCCACTACCGGGGATCTCCGAGCTCGATGACGAGCGTGCGGTACGGCTTGGCTCCTTTGTTGATGAGGACGGGGGCGTCCTCGGAGCGGTCGTGCCAGATGATCTCGCCCGATTTGCGTTTGCGTACGGTCTTCTCGCCAGTCTTGGAATCGGTGCGTTCGTATTCGCAGTCGTCGAGGAACACGATGATCTGATCGGTGGGACGCAGATAGCGGTCGCGCGGTTTTCCCGGTTCGTAGGTGACCTCGGTGACGCGCGCGCGCACGTTCTCGAGCAGAAGTTTCTTGGCTTGCGGCATTTTCACAGTATCGCGCGAACAGCGGCAAGAGGCACGCGAACACGGCGATCAGCGCCCGCAACATAGTTTGTACTTCCTTCCTCCGCCGCAGGGGCAAGGATCGTTGCGGCCGATCTTGGGGCCGTCGCGGCGAAAGGTGAGAACGTGCGGCTCGACGGGATCGCCGCGGTGCGGGTCCGGTTCGGGGCGGGGAAGCGGTCTGGGCGTCCCGGGTTCATCGGATTCGGTCTCCCGCGTTTTCAACGAGTTGTCAGGTTCGTTTTGCAATCTAACACTTTTTTTCGAAGCATTTTCCGTTCGATTGCGTTGGATTGCGCGGAGTTCGCGGATGCACCGGAAGAAGGAGCGTTCGGCCCGGTCGCGATCCGTCCAAGGGGATCCCGGGCCCGCTGCGTCGCACCGGCGGAGTTCGGCCACGGCGACGAGGAGGTGGGCGAATACGAGTTCCTCGAGAGTTCCCTCTGGCCGCAGCGACTCGCGGAGCCCGTCGACGAGCGATGGTGTAGAGGCAGCGCGCGCGGCGCCACCGAGAGCGATGGTTTGCATGGATCGATCCTTCCTTCGTGTTGCCGGCGAGCGATGCCCGCCCAAGCCGATGATGGCGCCCCGGGCGGGAGGAGTTGGCGGAACGATGGCGCCGATTTTTGGATTGTGTCCGTATTTATCTGAAAATATTGAAAATAGAGTTTGTTAAATTTTCGGGAAAAGCAGAACGCTGAGATTTCGTCACCGAGGTAGTGATCTTCCGCGAGGGCTGGGTGGTTGTCTTCCGAGAGTTTTTTTCTGGTGCTTTCCGTCTGGGCTGCCGTGTCGCCGGCCCAGCTCTGGCCGCGGGGCGCCGTCACGATCTTTAGCACTTCGGCGTGAACGCGCCGCATGATCGAGGCCCTCGCCTCGAAAGCGGCTCCGTCGTCTCGCGGATACGTGCGCTTCATTCCGCCGGCCGGAAACCACCAATCGTTACCGTGAGTGCCGATCGATTGGCACATGAGGACGCCAACGATGAATGGCGGGTCCAGCGCGTCCGAAACCCAGCGCGCCGAATCCTCCGAGGCCTCGGTCCCGGTCTTCACCCGGCCGTGAGGCGTGTCGTCGCTCTCGCCGAGGCTGAAAGGAGATGCCCAATCCACGACGATCGCCGGCTTGCCGGTGAGGGCGAGCTCGTGCCGGTATCGGGCTGCCTGGAACGTTTGGCATTCCGGCGGGCGCGGTGGCGAAAGGATCAGCGCCTGGGTGAGGAAACGCGTCAACGTGGACACCCACGGCCTTTAGAACCGCGTCCGGATAGCGCCGCGGGACGAGCTTCTCTCCGAAGAACAAGTGGCCCGGCGCGGCCGCGCGGGCCCAGTGCTCTAATATTTTGAGCTCTAATATTTTGACAGCTCTAATATTTTGACTTGCAAAATAATAGCTCGAGTGATACGCTGGCGGCGTGGAAGTCCGCCCATGATTTTTTCCCGCCGAACCATGTTTTGGACCGCCGCCGCGCCCGCGCTAGTGGGCAAGACGGCCTCCTACACGCAGCAGGAGATCGAGAAGAAGATCGTCCAGCGGGATTTCCGCGGACTCACCAAGCAGGATCTGCCGACGCCCGTGCTCGTGCTGGACCAGGAGGTCTTCGAGTCGAACGTTCGGCGCATGGCGGTACACTGCAAGTCGGCCGGAATTGCGTTGCGAGCGCACGTCAAGGTCCACCGCAGCGCCGATATCGGAAAGCGCCAAGTGGCTGCCGGGGCGATCGGGCTCTGCTGCGCGACGATTTCGGAAGCCGAGTGGATGAGCGCCAACGGTATTCGCGGACTTCTATGGACGACGCAGCCCGTGGGTCCGAACAAGACGTCTCGGGCCGTGGCGCTCGCGAAAAGGGACCCATCTTTCCTGTGCGCCGTTGACGACGCATCGGTCGTGGACAACCTGGACGAGGCCGCGCGAGCGGCGGGGACGAGGGCATCGGTGGTGGTCGATCTCGACGTGGGCATCGGACGGCAGGGAGTGCTCTCGGCGCAGGAGGCCCTCGAACTCGCCCAGCGGATCACGAAACTGCGAAATCTCCGGCTCGCCGGTCTGATGGGCTACTCGGGAGCGGCCTCCCACGCCATCGGATGGGAGACCCGGAAGAAGATCTCCGAAGAGGCGGTGGGCAAACTGCTCGAGGCCGCCGGGCTGTGCCGCAAGTCCGGCATCGAAATCAAAATCGTGACCGGCGGCAGCACGGGTAGCTACAACATCGATTCCGGAATCGAGGGCATGACCGAACTGCAGGCCGGCTCCTATGCGCTGATGGACGCACGCTACCGGACCGTGGGCGGCAAGACGAACAGCGCCGTGTTCGACGACTTCGGCTGCGCGCCGACCGTGCTGACGCGAGTCATCAGCAAGAAGCATCCCAACAAGGCGGCGATCGACGCGGGCAACAAGGCGCTCACTCGCGAAACAGACGTCGTGAAGGACTGGCCTGGACTCGAGCCGCGCCCCGCCGGAGCCGAGTACGGCTCTCTGGTTTGGAAGAACGCCGATCGCGAACCCAAGCTCGGCGATCTCGCCGAGTTGATCATGACGAACCTCGACATGAGCGTCAACATGTTCGACCGGATGTTCGTATGCAGGAATGACCGTGTGGCCGACGTGTACTCTGTCCTGGGGCGTCGAGGACCTGCTCAGCGCTAGCGGGCAGACCGAGTCGAGAGGGCAACGATTTTGAGAGCACTCCTTCTATTTGCCGCCGCCTCGAGCGCTTGGGCTGCCGCGGAAGCCCCCTCGTTCGAGCGCAACGTGCTCCCGATCTTTTCGGCGCATTGCGTCAAGTGCCATGGCGCCGACGCACGCCAAGCCGGGCTCGACCTCCGTACGCCAGACCTCATCCGGCGAGGCAGCAGCAACGGGCCAGTTCTCGGCAAGACAGCGGCTGAGAGCAGGCTGTATCAGAAGATATCCAGTGGCGTGATGCCGCCGCCATCGGAGATGGGACTGAAGCCTCCCCAAGTGGAGATACTGCGCCAATGGATCGATGCCGGCGCGCCTTCGGCTCGAATGTACGGATCGCTGTCGAAGGATGAGCAGGGCAGCGTCACCGCGCAGGACCGCGAGTTCTGGGCGTTCCGGAAACTCCAGCATCCGGCGTTGCGTTCGGCCGACGCTTTCCTGCTTGCCAAGCTTCAAGAGAAGGGACTCGGATTCTCTCCAGCCGCCGGCCGCGTGACGCTGGCGCGGCGAGCCTGGTTCGACGTGCTCGGTTTGCCTGCTTCTCCAGACCAGGTAGACGCGTTCCTGGCCGACCGGTCCCCGGACGCGTTCGAGCGTCTGGTGGACAAGCTCCTCGAATCGCCGCACTTCGGCGAACGCTGGGGCCGCCATTGGCTCGATGTCGCGGGCTACGCGGATGTCTATGGCGTCGATAGCAACACGCGTGACATCCGCACTGGCGAAGGCAAGTGGCGTTATCGGGACTACGTGGTGCGGGCACTCAATCAGGACAAGCCCTACGACAGGTTCCTGGCCGAGCAGATCGCCGGAGACGAGATGGTGAATTGGCGAGACGCGAAAAAGCTCACGCCGGAGATGCTCGAGCATCTGGAGGCAACCGGCTTCCTTCGGACCGCCGCCGACGACACCAACAACGACGCGCTGAATAGCGCCCTGATCCGGTACCGTGTCCTGTACTTGACGGTTCAGAACATGACGAGCGCGGTGCTCGGTCTCACCGTCAATTGCGCGCAGTGCCACACCCACAAGTACGATCCGATTCCACAGCGGGACTACTACAGTCTGCTCTCGCTCTTCACCCCTTCCTACAATCCACAGTCGTGGCTGCAAACCAAGGACCGCTGGCTGGCCGATGTCGCTCCTCGAGAAAAGGCGGAGATCGACCGGCACAACCTTTCTCTCGATGAACAGGCCAAACCGCTGCAACAGCGGATCGCGGCGTTGCGCCAATCGGCGGAAGAAAAGCTCCGGGCCAAGAAGGCGGAATCCCTGCCGGCCCCAATTCGGGAGGACCTGCTTGCCGCGATGAAAACTCCCGCCGCACAGCAGACGCCGGTTGAACAGTATCTGGTTCGTCAGTTCGGCCGCGGCGTCACGCCCACGGCGCTGGAGGTGGAGGGCCAACTCGCCGAGGCCGGCCGGGTAACCATCGCGCGACTGGAATCCGAGGTTCGGGAGATTCGGAATCAGCGCCGCTCGTACGGAAAGCTGCAAGCTCTTTATGACGTGGGGCCGCCTTTCCCGACGTTGCTCCATCGCCGCGGGAACCATGAGAGCCCGGGCGCGGAAGTGGAGCCGGGTTTCCTCACTGTGTTGAGCGAACCGGGCGCGCGGGCGGCGTTCGATCGCGTGAACGGCTCCAGCGGACGGCGGTTGGCCTTCGCCAAGTGGCTGGTCGAACCTGGAACGCCCGCCAGCGCGCTGGTGGCGCGCGTGATGGTGAACCGCATTTGGCAGCACTTGTTCGGAGTGGGTATCGTGGATCCGCCCGACAACTTCGGAAGGGTCGGCGCACGGCCGTCACACCCCGAACTGCTCGACTGGCTGGCGGGCGAGTTCATCCGCGGCGGGTGGCGCGTAAAACCGCTGATCAAGAAGTTGATGCTCTCCGATGCCTATCGACAGGCGTCCCGGCGCGACGATCCCTCCGCCGAGGAAGCGGCCGACCCGGGGAATCGCCTCCTCTGGCGCATGCGTCTCCGCCGGCTGGAGTCCGAGGCGATTCGCGATTCGGTGCTGGCCGCGAGCGGAATGCTGAATCCACGAGTGGGTGGCGAACCCATTGCGATGGACTACCAGAGCGATGGAAGAGTGCTCATCTCGGAGAAAAACTTGAAGTCGCCCGAGGATCGCTGGCGCCGGAGTCTGTACCTCTTTACGCGACGCAGCTACAACCTGAACATGCTGTCGGTGTTCGATTCGCCCTTGATGGACGCGAACTGTCCGCGGCGAACGAACTCGGCGGTGGTGCTGCAATCCCTCACCATGCTGAACGATGGATTCCTGATCGATCAATCGGAAGCGCTCGCCGCCCGCGTCTTCAAGACGGCGAAACCGGCGTTGGACGCGAGAATCGAGATGGCGTTTCGCCTGACGATCGGACGCGAACCAACCGGGGAGGAACGCCGCGATTCCGCCGAGGCCATTGGGAGGCTCGCCAACCAGTATCGAACCACCGGCGCGGGAGTTCCCGATGCCGAACTGAAAGCATTCGCGGCCTTCTGTCATAGCCTCCTGAACACCAATGCGTTCCTGTACATAGGGTGAACGATGACCGACTCGTTGATTTCCCGCCGCTGGTTGCTCCGCGATTCCGCGCTAGGACTCGGAACGGTTGCTCTCGCGCAGCTCATGACCGCCGGCCGGGTGTCCGGCGCGCCGCGTAAGGCGCGGATGGACCTGACTCCCCGGCCGCCAGCGCTCGAGCCGCGGGCGAAGGCCGTGATTCAACTCGTGCAAAATGGCGGACCAAGCCAGATGGACCTGTTCGACCCCAAGCCGGAGTTGAACAAGCGCCACGGCCAACCCTTTCACACCAAGGCGGACCTGCAGGGGCTCGGCAGCGAGTCGAATCTGCTAATGGCTAGTCCGTTCGAGTTCCGGAAGCACGGGCGCTCCGGCATGGACTTCTCGAGCGTCCTCACGCACACACCCGCCATAGCGGACGACATCTGCATGATCCGCTCGATGGTGAGCGAGCACAACAACCACACCGAAGCTCTCATCATGCTGGCAACCGGCAAGATCTTTCGCGGCCGCCCCACGCTCGGCGCGTGGGTGACCTACGCGCTGGGAAGCGAGAATCAGAACCTTCCGGGCTATGTCGTGTTGCGGGATCCCGAGGGATACAACACCAACGCGACGCTCAACTGGGACGCCGGCTGGCTCCCGGCTTTGTACGCCGGCACGGAGTTCCAGAGCCAGGGAGAACCGGTTCTCAACCTGGCTCCGCCGAAGACGGTTTCCGGCGAGGTGCAGCGCGAGAAACTCGATCTCATTGCTCGTTTGAACGAGGCTCACCGGAAGCAGTATCCCGCCGAATCCGAACTCGAGACCCGCATCCGCAACTACGAACTCGCGGCGAGAATGCAACTCAGCGCGACCGGAGTACTGGACATCTCTTCGGAACCGGAGACGACTCGAAAGCTGTATGGGCTCGACAACCCGCTCACGGAATCGTATGGCCGGCGATGCCTGATGGCCCGGCGGCTGGTGGAAGCCGGCGTTCGTTTCGTGCAGGTGTTCCCGCCCATCAAGCCGTCGTTTCAGCCATGGGACAGCCATGGGAGCATCAAGCAGGAAGTCCCGCGGATCTGCGCGCGGATCGAGCAGCCAACGGCGGCGCTCATTCACGATCTGCGGTCGCGAGGATTATTGGATGAAACCCTCGTCGTTTGGGCTGGCGAGTTCGGGCGGCAACCCGTCTCGCAGAACGAAACCGGCCGCGACCATAACAAGCGCGCATTCTCGATCTGGCTCTCCGGAGGCGGCGTGAAGCCCGGCTACATTCACGGCGCAACGGACGATTTCGGATACGAAGCCGTCGACAAGCGGATGACCGTCTCCGATCTCCACGCGACGATTCTCAATCAGTTGGGCATCGACCATCGCAAGCTCACCTACTGGCACAACGGGCGCGACGAATCGCTGACTGACGTGGCCCTGACCGGCGCCCGCGTGGTGGGCGACATTCTGACGAACGAGGTGGCGGCGGCGTGAGGAGGATGATCCTGCTGGGTTCCGCCGGAGCCGTCCCCATCCGCAATCTCATCGACCGGCGCCTGTTCGCGAAGATCGAGCAGGACGGCATCCCGCGCGCGGCGCTCCGCACGGACGAAGAGTTTCTCCGCCGGCTTCATCTCGATGTGACCGGACGCCTGCCGGAAACGGCCAAGGTCACTGCCTTTCTCGCGGATCGAAGTCCGGACAAGCGCGACAAGGAAATCGATTCGATCCTTGCTTCTCCCTATCTGTTCAAGATCCAGAAGACCAAGGCCCCGTTCCTCGACCGGCAGGCTGTTCGGATGATGCGCGCGGCGGTGCTGCTTCTCTCCGCGGCGCTCTCCGCACGGGCCGGGGACTACACGGCGGCGGCGGTTACTCCCGCCAACTCGTTCACCGATGGCATCGAAGGACCCGCGTGCGACGCGCAGGGTAATCTCTACGCGGTGAGCTACGAACGCGAGGGAACCATCGGACGCATGACCCCGGATGGCAAGACTACGCTCTGGGCCGTGGTCCCCAATGGCGGGCGCGTCAATGGGATGCGCCTCGACAGCGAAGGCAAACTGATCGGCGCCGACTACATCAATCACATCGTCCACCGGATCGATCCGGCGTCGGCCCGGTTCGAAGAGAACCTCACGGCCGGTTGGCAGGGTCCGCCGTTCCATCAGCCGAACGATGTCGGCATCACCGCCAACGATACCATCTACTTCACCGATCCGAATTGGAAGCACGAAGCGGGCTTGGGCCGGCTGTTCCGGATCACTCCGCCGCCGAACCGCGAGACGGTTCTGATCGAAGAGGGTTTGCGAGGTCCCAATGGCGTTACGCTGTCGCCGGACGACAAGCGCGTCTACGTGGGGCAAAGCCGCGGCGGCAACGTTCTCGTCTACGACCGCGCTCCTGACGGCTCGCTGTCCAACAAGCGTGAGTTCTTCAACTTCGTCAAGAACGGTCTTCCGGCGGACGGAGTCGCCGATGGCATCCGGTGCGACGCGCGGGGCAGAGTATTCATCACCTTGGTCTACACTGGTCGAATCCTGATCGTCAATCCGGACGGCAAACTCTCCGGCACGATCCGGACGCTGGGATCCCGCCCCGCGAACCTCACCTTTTGCGGGCGGGACGGCAGGACGCTGTACATCACCGAGAAAGAACATGGCCGCATCGAAAAGGTGCGCGTCCGATACAAGGGAGTTCGCTGAATGCTTACGAGGAGAGCGCTTCTCGGGAGCGCCGCCGCGGCGCTTTGGTCGAAGGACAAGACGGTGATCCGCTTCTTCGGCGTCTCCGGCTACGAGATTGTGAATAGCCGGGGGCAGCGGATTCTGATCGATCCGTTCCTCGACGAAAATCCCGGATGTCCCGTGAAGAGCGCGCAACTCGGGCGCGTCGATCTGATTCTGGTTACGCACGCCGCCTTCGACCATCTGGGCGACACCGAAGCGATTGCCCGCCGCACGGGGGCGCCGGTGGTATGCGGCGGAGACACGCGCGCCTATCTGCTGGCGAAGGGAATTCCAGGGAGCCAGGTGCGCGCCACGATCTGGGGCGTCGCGGTGGAGGTGGCGGGTATTCGCGTCCAGCCAGTCGAGTGCCATCACGCCTCGAACATCACTCTGCCGAACGGCTCCATCGCGTCCGCGCCTCCGCTCGCCTTCGTGGTTCACGTCAGCGACAACCTGCGCTTTTACCATCACGGCGACACTGGGTTGTTCAGCGACATGAAGCTGATCGCCGAACTGCACAGGCCCAATGTCGGCGCGGTCGGTGTTGCCCTTCCCGGGGAGATCATGCACCGTTTCGCCGGAGCCGGCAAAATGGTTACCGGAGAGATGACGCCCCGGGAGGCGGTCATGGCGACTGAGTGGCTGGGCCTGGAAACCGTGCTGCCCTGCCACTATATCGATCCGAAGTCCGCTCATGTACTCGAGTTCGCCCGGCTGATGCCGGGACGCAAGGCTCGCGTCGTCATTCTCGGCCCCGGGGACACTCATACCGCATGACGAACCACGAAACCGCACGCCTCACGCGCCGCATGCTGCTGGGCTCCGCCCCGTTGCTTGCGCAGTCCGCTTCGCCCGCGCCGGAACTGGTGGAAGCGCGGAGAATCTGGGGCGAGGCGCCGCACAGCGCCTTTACGGATCTCGTCCGTTTCCGGGACCGGTGGTTGTGTACTTTTCGCGAGGGACAAGGACACGCAGGCGGCCACGGCGCCATTCGCGTCATCACCTCGCCGGACGCCAAACACTGGGAGTCCGCGGCCTTGCTCCAGGAGACCGGCGCCGACCTTCGCGACCCGAAGCTGTCGGTCACGCCGGATGGCCGGTTGATGGCGATCATGGGGGGAGCCGTGTACGAAGGAGGCGTCTACGCGACGCGCGCCCCTCGCGTCTCGTTCTCACCGGATGGATACAGTTGGAGCACGCCGCGGCGGCTACTGGCCGAAGATCACTGGCTCTGGCGCGTGACGTGGCACAAGGGACGAGCTTACAGCTTGTCGAAGCTGAACGAGGGTCCCGATGCCGGACGCCGCGGCTTTCTTTATGGCAGCGGCAACGGAATCGACTGGCAGTGGATCACGGAGTTCAAGGCGGAGGGAGTAAGCGAAACCACGATTCGCTTCCTACCCAACGAGGAAGCGATCGCCTTGGTTCGGCCTTGGTGGATCGGGTCGAGCCGTCCGCCGTACAAGCAGTGGACATTTCACAAGATGCCGGTGCGGATGGGCGGACCGAACTTTCTGGTGATGCCGGACGGGCGAATGTGGTCGATCACGGGCAACTACCTCGAAGGCGGGCGGCGAACCGTTCTGGGCGAATTGACCCGCGATAGCTACCGTCCCGTGCTGACGTTGCCCAGTGGCGGCGACAACAGTTACGCGGGGATGGTGTGGCATGACGGCCTCCTGTGGGCGAGCTACTACTCGTCGCATGAGGAGAAGACGTGCATCTACCTCGCGGTGATTCGCTTCCGATGAAGGAAGCGCCTCGATCCGGGTCACGTTTTTCCGCATGAACGCGGGATGACGAGCAAAAATTTGCTTGACAAAATATCCACGCTCGAATATCGTGGTTGAGTCGCGAGAACGGCCTGGGTGATGTTCTTGCGAAATCCAAATCAGGGGGTTGGCGATGAGTCCCAAGCATTCGACTCTGCTTTCGGTTTGGCTGGCGCTGGCCGCCGCCGGCGGCGCTTTGGCGCAGGTGAGTTCCACGATTCGCGGCGAGGTCAGCGATCAGAGCGGCGCCGTCGTGTCCGGCGCCGAACTCATCCTGACTGACATCGAAACGAACGTGCAGCGCCGGTCGGTGTCCAACGAAGCCGGCAACTTCGAGATCCCGAACTTGAAGAGGGGGGTCTACCGGCTGGAAGTCCGCGCCCAGGGCTTCAAGGGTTTCAAGGCGGACGACCTCATCCTCGAGAGCGCCCAGATCCGCCGCATCGATGTACCGCTTCAGGTCGGCGAAACGGCGACCGAAGTCACGGTGCAGGCGCTTGCCGCGGTGATCAATCCCGAGGAGACCAAACTCGCTGGCACGGTCTCGGTCAAGAACTACCAGTTCTCGCCGCAGAGCGGAATCGACCGGTTCAATCCGAGCATGTTCCTGGTGACGCTGCCGAACGTGGCGCCCAGCCAGGGCGGTGGCCACGACTTCACCATCTCCGGCATGCGTGGCAACCAGATCGAAGAGGGACTCGATGGCGCGCCGACACAGGGCACCGTGAACCAGATTCACAACATGGAGGACGTGGAGGAAGTCAAGATCGTCACGGTCAACAACTCCGCCGAGCATCCGCGGGCCGGCTACTTCAATCTCGTCGGCAAGCGCGGCTACAACGCGTTTCACGGCACCGCGGTCTACTATGTGCAAAACTCGGCCCTGAACGCGCGCGACTACTTCGACCCCCGCCGCGTTCCCCAGAAGTTCCACATCTTCGGCGCCAGTGCATCGGGCCGCATCATCAAGAACCGCACTTTCTTCTACACTTCGTGGAACGGGATTCGCGATCCCAGTCAGAATTTCTTCCTCACCAACGCGCCCACCGCCAAGATGCGCGACGGCGACTTCTCGCAACTGCTGACTCCGGTGCGTCCCACCGTCGTGCGCGATCCGCTGAATGGAAATCCGTTCGCGGGAAACATCGTCCCGCGCGCCCGGCTCAACCAGGTTCCTCTGCGTGTACAGGACAAGTACATCCCAACGCCCAACCGCGGCGGCCCGGACGACCTGAATAACAACCTCACGATCCTCCACCCCTATCCGTTCGACCTCTATAAAGTCGACTACTTCTCGGCCCGGGTGGATCACGAGTTCTCGAGCAACAACCACTTCTTCTACCGGATACTGAACCGTTGGACTCCCTACGTGCTGCCCCGTACTTGGCCAGGCCTGGCGTGGACCCGCAACCGCTACGCATGGCACCAGGTGTTTAGCGACACCCACGTCTTCTCGCCGAGTCTCGTTCTCACGGCCCGCTTCGGCTGGTATCTCAATAAGGTGGTCGACGGCAACACCGTGGACGGATACGAGCCATTGAAGGGCGATGCGGTCGTGCGCGAACTGGGCATTCAAGGCGTCAATCCGCGCGGCCTCAGCGCGATGGGTTTCCCGGAGATGAACATCACCGGATACACCGCGCTCAACCTGCAACCCGGTGGCACCGCGCAGAACGATCACGACTACAATGCCGCCGCCACGCTCAGCAAGATGACCTCGACCCACTCGATCAAGATCGGATTCGACTACCGGAAGTACATCGGCTACAACAACGTTGTTCCCAACGGGACCTATGGGCAATTCGCTTTCAATGGTTCGCTGTCCGGCTTCCCGTATTCGGACTTCCTGCTCGGGCTCCCCTTCACGAGCTCGCGCGTCGATCCCCTGGTGGACCGGCGGCGCCGGTCGAAAGAACTTGGACTCTTCATCGACGACACCTGGAAGCTGAACAGCCGCCTCACCCTGACGCTCGGCGTGCGCTGGGACTACTTCGGCGCCGCGAGCTTCGACGACAAGCTTCAGTACAACTGGGACCGCGCCTCGGGCAACGTGCTCGTGCCGCAACAGGTTCTCGGTCAGATCAGCAGACTGTATCCCACCAACTTGATCCGTGTGGCGGCGGGCGAGGCCGTGATCAAGCCGGAGAAGCGGAACTTCGCGCCCCGTCTCGGCGCCGCGTACCGGCTGAACGACAAGACCGTGCTCCGCGGCGGGTACGGAATCTTCACGGAATTCCTCGGGCCGTTCGCGTTCGCCAATACCGGAGGCCCCTTCCAATTGAGCGAGACCTTCATCAATCTGGCCACGCCTGGCACGCCACTCTTCCAGTTCCCGAATGCGTTTCCCGCCGGGGCGGGCAACATCCCCTCGCAAAGCATCGTAGGATTCCCGGTGCAAGCCCGGAACGGCTACTTCGAGCAGTTCAACTTCACGATCGAACGTCAACTCGCTCAGGTCGGGTTCCGGCTCTCCTATACGGGAACTCGCGGCCACGGTCTGAACTACAACATCAACATCAACAAGCCTCAGCCGGGCCTGACGCCGTTCACGCAGGCGCGCCGGCCGTTTCCCCAGTTCATCGGCGCGACACTCGGCTTGCAGGATGGAAGAACGAAGTACGACGCGCTGACCTTCGAAGCACAGAAGAAGGTGGGCGATCTGACGTTCGATGCGCACTGGACCTGGGGCAACAGTTTCGCCGACAACCTCAACGTCGAGAATCCGTACAGCTACAAATTCTGGAATCGTGACGGGCTGACTCCGCGCCATCGCTTCGTGGGAACCGTTTTCTGGGCGCTGCCGGTGGGCCGCGGCAAGAAGATGATGGGCAACGCCAACCGCGCGCTCGATCTGGTGGCGGGCGGCTGGCTGGTCTCCTTCCAGAGCTTGTTCCAGACCGGACTCTTTTTCTCGCCGAGCTATTCCGGCTCCGATCCTTCCAACACCAACTCCGTTGGCGGCATACCGGACCGAATCTCGAACGGCAATTTCCCCGGTGACAACCGCACGATCAACCGCTGGTTCGACACCGCGGCGTTCACGGCCCCGGCTCCGGGCCGTTTCGGGAACAGCGGCGTGAACGTGTTGGAGGGTCCCGGCCGCAACGTGCATCACCTGTCGCTCTCGAAGACATTCAAGATCACGGAAAGGTTCAACTTCAACCTGATGGGCGCGGCGACCAACTTGTTCAACCACCCGCACTTCCTCTTCCCGAACAGCAATGTATCGGTGCCGAGCGGCGGCGTGGTCACGTCCGCGTACAGCTACTTCGGCGCCGACAAAGCCGCGGCCCGGCGATGGGAGATCCGGGGGAGAATCAACTGGTAGCATGAAGCTGATTCTGGCGGCGTCCATCCTCATTCCCGGCGCGCTAGCGCAGAACGATTTCGAGGAGGGCCACAAGAAGTTCGAGTCGCTCTGCGCTCCGTGTCACGGCGCCGATGGCACGGGCGGACAGCGCGGTCCGAGCATCGTCGACGCGCGGAGAATCCGGTTGCGCGGCGAGGCGGAGTTGCGCGAGCTCATCGTCAAGGGTGTGCCCGCGTCGGGGATGCCGGGCTTCGCCCTTCCTGGACCCGATCTCGATCGTCTCACCCGATTCGTTCGCGGCTTGCTCGCGCCCGCTTCCAGCCACCCTGTCCCCGGCGACATCGCCGATGGGGAAGCCTTCTTCACCGGCGAAGGCAAGTGCGTCTCCTGCCACATGGTCAACGGCAAGGGCGGCTCCGTGGGGCCCGATCTCACCGATCTCGGCAATCGCCGCAAACTGCGCGAGATCGAGCAGGCGATCGACTCGCCGGGCGCGTGGATCGCTCCGGGTTACGGAGCTGTTTCGGCAACGCTTCGGGACGGCCGAACCCTGCGGGGGCTCGCTCGCAATCAGTCGAACTTCGATCTGCAGTTGCAGACTCTCGATGGACGCCTGCACTTGCTGGGGCGAAAGGATCTGACATCGGTGACAAGAGACACTGCGTCACTGATGCCGCCGTTGAAGATCACGGATACGCGGCGGGCTAATCTTCTGGCGTTTCTGACGCGGCTGCCGCGGCCGGACGCGCTGTCGAAACTGGCGCCGCCCCCCGAGTCCGCCGCCGGAGTCTCCTGGGCGGACATCGCCAATCCGAAACCCGGAGAGTGGCCGAGCTACGACGGCAACCTGACGGGCAATCGTCACAGCGCCCTGAACGCGATTACGCGAAACAATGTCCAGCAACTCGGGGTCCGTTGGATGTACTCGATCCCGAACGCCCGCCTGCAAACCACACCGATTGTCGCGGGCGGCGTCATGTATATCACGCATGGCAACGATGTCCACGCGGTGGATGCCGCGTCAGGAAGGTTGGTGTGGCGCTGGAACCGGCCCAAGTCCCCGGGGCTCGTCGGCGATCCGATCCGTGGATTCAGCCGGGGGCTGGCGCTCCTCGGGGACCGGGTCCTGTTTCAAACGGACAACGGTCACCTGGTGGCGCTCCACCGGCTGAGCGGCAGCCTGTTGTGGGAGGTGGACATGGTGGGCGATGTCCCGCTCCGCAATCACTACGGCGCCACGTCGGCTCCGCTCATCGTGAACGATCTGGTGGTCGCCGGAATCGCCGGTGGTGACGGCGGACTCCGCGGTTTCCTCGACGCCTACAAGCCGGAAACCGGCGAACGAGTCTGGCGCTTCGAGACGCTTCCCCGCCGCGGCGAACCGGGTTCGGAGACTTGGCAAGGCAAGGCGCTCGAGGTGGGCTGCGGATCCACCTGGCTCACCGGCACCTACGATCCCTCCCTCGATCTGCTCTACTGGACCACCGGCAATCCTTGCCCGGACTACAACGGTGACGAGCGCAAGGGCGACAATCTTTACACCTCTTCGATCCTGGCGCTGAAGCCGAAGACCGGCAAGCTTGTCTGGTACTACCAAGTGACGCCGCACGACCTGCACGATTTCGACGCGCAGCAAGTTCCGATGCTCGTCGATACCACGTATCGCGGCACGCCTCGCAAGTTGCTCGTTCAGGCGAGCCGCAACGGCTTCTTTTACGTTCTCGACCGGACGGATGGCAAGCTGCTCTCGGCAACGCCGTATCTCGAAAAGCTGACCTGGGCCACGGGCATCGGCCCGGACGGCCGCCCGAAACGCGTGCCGGGCGCCACGCCCTCGCTCGAAGGTTCGAAAGCGTGTCCGTCACCGGAGGGCGGCAACAACTGGATGTCGAACAGTTTCGACAAGGCCACGGGATTGTTCTACCTCGTCGCGCTCGAGAAGTGCTCCATATATGTGAAGTCCGCGGAGTGGCTCATTCCCGGCGAGCAGTTCTATGGGGGCGGTGCGCGCAACATTCCTGGGGAGCCGGGCCGCAAATATCTTCGCGCCATCGAACTCGAAACCGGCAAGGTGGCGTGGAGCCGTTCGATGGAAGGCCCCGCGACGAGTTGGGGAGGAGTCGTTTCGACAGCGGGCGGCCTCGTGTTCCATTGCGACGATAGCGGCGCGTTCGCCGCGGCCGATTCGCGGACGGGCGAGACGCTTTGGTACTTCCATACCAATCAATCCTGGCGGACTTCGCCGATGACGTTCGCTTCGGGCGGAAAGCAGTACGTCGCCGTGGCGGCCGGCGCCTCGGTACTCGTATTCGGATTGCCATAACGGCTTCGGAACGGGAGTTTTCGAATCGCGGATTCAAATGAGAAGTGCGTCTCACAAGATGCTCCGCTCGGCCGGCCGGCCTGGGATTGGCGTCATCGCAGCCCGATCCGGAGTGCGCTAACCTGAAGTGTCATTGAAGAGAGTCCGCCCTCGTCAGCGTCACGTTCCCGAACAATGGGTTCGGGCAGTCCTGTTGGCGATGTACCGTCAGCCGACGGCCACGCGCGCCGAGATCCTCGAAGCGACCGGTCTCAATCCCGCGAGTCTGAGTCACTGCCTGAAGCGCTTGATCGATGCCGGGCTGGTTTTGCGCGTGGGAGAGTTGGAAGCGAAGGCCGGCCGCCCAGCGGACCTCCTGCGGCTCAACTCCGAAGCCGGCTATTTCGTGGTGGTGGACTTGGAAGCTTCGCCCATTCGTTTCGCGGTTTCGAATCTGCTTGGCGAAATCCGGTCTCGCTGGGAGGAGGGCGATCCGGCCAAGGCCATGGAGGTCTCGGTGATCAAGAGGGGTGTGGACATGGTGTGCAGCCCTCTGTCCGCCCAAGAGCGCGAGGCGGTGTTGGCCATCTCGATCTGCCGCCCGGGACTCGTGGACGCGGAGGGCCGCGTGACCTCCGTGAATCTCGGCTGGGATAGGTTTCCGTTCGGGGAGAAAGTGCGCGAGGTCCTCGACAAACCCGTCTTCGTCGAGAATGCCGGACGCTCGTATCTCCTCGCCGAACACTGGTTCGGCGCGGCTGCCGGCGTCCGGGACTGCATCTTCGTGGAGGTAGGAAAGGGCGTGGGCGGCGCCATCTTTTCTCGCGGCGAATTCTTCCAGGGCCGCACCCAGGCGGAGTTCGGACACATTACGGTGGAGCCGGGAGCGCCGGACCTGTGCAAGTGCGGCAAGGCCGGATGCATGGAAGCGATCGCTTCAGCCAGCAATGTCGTGCGGCAGTATCTAGACCGCGTTGGCCGTCCTGGGCAGTCCGTTCCGTCGCTTACGGTGAACGATGTGATCGACCGGGCCCGCCGCGGCGATCCACATGCCCTGGCAGTGACCGATCGTGCCGTGCGCGCATTGGGTCTCGGACTGTCGTACCTGTCGGCGATCTTCAATCCCGAGGTGTTCGTGGTCGGGGGCTACTTCCTGGGTTCTGAAGACTTCCTCTTGCCGCGCCTGCGCGCGGAACTCGCCATGCACGCTCGTGAGTGGAGCGGTTCCTGCCGCGTCGTGCCGTGCGCGACCGGGAGCGATATCGGTCTTCGTGGCGCAGCCGCGCTGGCGTTTTACCGCGTCCTCGAAGATCCGGACCTGTTGCGCCGCTTGTCGGAGCCCCGGATGCGGCTGGCCCCGAAGACACGCCACTAACCCGGCGGTTTCTTCCCGTGGGCCGGGCGCCAGTTTCCAAAGGCGAATCGCGCGGGGATCCGCGAATGGCGCGATCCCCGCCATCATCGATGCCGGGCGGCGAGGTGGACCGCCGGCGCTTCAGTGCCCTAACGCCACCAGCACACGCTCGGTGATCTCGTCGATCATCCGCGGCAACGACGCGTCCAGCGCCAGCGTGATCGCCGCGCGGATCCGCTCCGGGTCGATCTCTGGCGGCTTGGCCCGTTCCTCGGCCACCGCATGCGCAATGGCTTCATCGACAGCCACGCGCTGCGACACCATGTGCTCGCCGAACAAGCCGCGCGCGAACTGGGCCGCTTCGACCATCTCCTTGATCGTGGTCACGACCGCCGACGCCTCGAACGGCTTGCGCAGCACTCCGTCCGCGCCCGCGCGGGTGGCCTCCGCCGGATCGAACGGTTCCAGCATCCCCGCGGTCAGGATGACGCGGATGTGCTTGAACTTCTGCTGCGTCTTGACGTGACGGCACAAGTCGAACCCGCTCCGCGTGGGCAGATACGCGTCGGCCAGGATCACGTCGGGATCGACGTCCTCCAGCCGGAGGAACGCGGTCTCGCCGTCGGTCACCGACACCACCTCGAAGCCCTCTTCCCGCAGGATTCGTTCCCCCATGCGCTGGGCGTGAGGCGAGTCGTCCGCCAGCAGGACACGGCTCATTTCTGGGGCGCCTGCTCCTCCGGTTTGGGTTTGGGCGGATTCAGCCGGCTGTCGGGCTTCTTGTCCAGTTCGGCGTTGGGACCCACCGTCGCCGCCGTCACGTCGGCGGTCGCGCCTGCCGCGGCCAGTGCTTCCGCGGTCGGGATCGACACCGGGATCGACGGCCGAATGCCGGTTAGCGCCGGGTTGCCGGACTTGGCCGCCTTGTTCGTGTCCGGGCTCTTGCGGAAGACGCCGGCCATCCCGTGCACCAAGCCGGGCTTTTCGTAGTTCTCCTGCTCGTATTTCATGCGGGCCACGGCCACCGGATCGGGTTCGGGAATATCGCGCTCCATGTCCTTCAATTGCGCCTTGGCGCGGTCGGCGTAGTCGCTCAGCGGATAGTCGCGCACGATACGCTGGAACGCGTTGGCGGCCTTGTCCTTGAAGCGGTCGCCCAGGCGAAGATAGGCGTCGCCGGTGAGCCACAGCGAACGGTCGGCCTGGCTGTAGAGCGGATAGGTGTTCACCAGGTTCTCGAGACGGTTGGCGGCCGAAGGGAAGCTGGCCTTCTTGTGATAGAACTCGCCGACGCGGTACTCGCCTTCGGCGATCACTTCCTGGATGTTGCGCAGCATCTGTTGCACCTTTGGCGCGAACTTGGAGTTCGGGAACTGTTGCAGCAGGTTGCGGCACTCGTCCTCGGCGCGCATCGCGTGGTTGATGTCGCGGTCCGGCTTCTCCATCTGCTTGATGTGGATGCCGCACACTTTCTCTTGCGCTTCGGCCGACTCCTCGAGAGTCGGATAGAACAGGATGAAGTCCTTGTACTCGGCCTCGGCCTGCGCCAGCGCGTGCGAGCCGCCCTCGCGCATCCAGCTATCGGCGATGGCGAGCTTCGACTTCGCCATGTACTCGCTGGTGTCGTACGTGTTCATCAATGTGTTCAACGTCAGGCGGGCCACCTCGTAGCGGCCCTTCTCGACGTCGTGGATCGCCTTGTCGAACAGCACTTTGTCGGGCTGCTCGGTGTCCTTGGAGATCGGGTTTTCGTATTTCTTCCGGCGGAAGCCGCAGCCGGTCAGCAATGCGATGGCGACCGTCAGTGTTACCAGGGTACGGGTCATGGTTCGAATTTCCTCGTCACGATGCGATCTCCGCGCTTCAAACTTTCACCAGCGTTGCTTCCCGCGCCGTTCTCTCGAGGTTCCGGGCCGCCGCGGCCGGGTCCTCCTCGCCGAACACGCTCGAACCGGCCACGATCCAGTCGCAGCCGGCCCGCGCGACATCGCCCGCGTTGCCCGCGTGGATGCCGCCGTCGATTTCGATCTTGTACGTGTAGCCTTCCTCGTGCCGGCGCCGGTCCAGCTCCATCACTTTGCGCAGCGTTCGAGGGATGAATTTCTGGCCGCCGAAACCGGGGTTGACGCTCATCACCAGCACGAAGTCCACGATCTCGAGCACCTCGTCGAGCGCCGCCACCGGAGTGGAAGGGTTGATCGCCGCGCCGGCCTGCTTCCCCACGTCCTGGATCATGCGCAGCGCGCGGTCCAGGTGCGCGCAGGCTTCCTGGTGCACGGAAATGGAGTCGGCGCCGGCTCTCGCGAAGTCGGCGATGTACCGCGCCGGATCCTCGATCATCAGGTGCACGTCCAAATGCAGCCCGGTGCATTCCCGGATCGAGCGGATCACTGGCGGACCGAAACTGATGTTCGGCACGAAGCGGCCATCCATCACGTCCAGGTGGAGCATCGACACACCCGCCGCTTCGACCGCGGCGATCTCGCCGCTCAAGCGGGCGAAGTCCGCGGCCAGTATAGAGGGAAGGATTTCCACCATTCGGAGATAGGATTATTTCGATGTTATCACGGCGGCGAAAAAGCCATCTCCCGGCTGTTCGCCCGGCGTGCGGCGCAAGGTTCGAGAAATTTCGAAACGGCGGGGAGCCTCGGCCATCGCGCGGTCGATCGTTCCCTCGTTTTCCTCGGGTTCGAGCGAGCACGTGGAGTAGACCAGCCGGCCTCCGGGCCGCAGCACGGCCATCGCGTTGGCGAGCATGGCCGTCTGCCGCGCGGCGTAGCCGGGGAGATCTTCCGGTTGGACGCGCCACCGGATCTCCGGGTTTCTCCGCAGCGTTCCGGTGCCCGAGCACGGAGCATCCAGCAGAATCCGGTCGAAGCCGCCCCGGAAGGGTAGCGGCTTGGAGCCGTCGAGCACCACCAGGTTGCAGCGCATGCCCTTCAGGGCCCGCAGACGGCTGAAGTAGAAGTCGCAGGCGGTGGTGGTCACGCCGGACTCGAGCGCCTGAGCGGTCTTGCCGCCCGGAGCCGCGCACAGGTCCAGGAAATCCAGTCGCGGCTCGAGCTCGAGCAACGGCACGATGCTCTGCGATCCGATGTCCTGAATCCGGAAGCCTCCGGGGCTGTCGCCCAGCACGCGGTAGCAGCCGGGCGTTCCGGTGGGCTCGAGGTCCTTGCGCTCGGCCTCGTGAGCTTTCGACACCGGAACGCGCACGTACGTCTCGGGCGGCGTCAGACTGGCGCCGGCGATGGCAGCCGCGCGATCCGGGCCGAACACGCGCCTCCACTTGGACCACAGCCACTCCGGCAGCGCATGCCGCATGGCCTCGGTTGGCCACTCGACGGGCTGCCGGTCCACTTTCCGCAGCACCGCGTTGACCAGCCCGGCGGCCGAGGTCTTGTGCGCCACGCGGGTCAACTGAACGCTTTCGCTCACCGCGGCGTGGGCCGGAATCCGGTCGAGGAAGCGGAGCTGGTAGATCCCCATGCGCAACGCGATGCGCACCTCGGGATCGAACTTGTCGCGGCCGGCGTAGTGCTGGATCAGCCAGTCGAGCTGCGACTGCCGGCGCAGGCAGCCTTGGGTGATCTCGGTGGCGAGCGCGGCGTCGCGCGGCTCGAGCGAAGTGGCACGCGCGTACAGCAGATCGCTCGAGTGCGCACCCTTGCTCACCAGCCGCAGAACTTGGAAGGAGAGCTTTCGGGCGGGAGACACGAGGGGAACTTCTATAATAGGTCCTTGGACATCGAAAAGACGCTACTACGCAAGACGGGCGAAGCCATCGGCCGCTTCGAGATGATTCGCGACGGCGACCGGGTGGCCGTCGCGCTCTCCGGCGGCAAGGACTCCGTCACGCTCCTCGAGGCGCTGCTGCTGCTGGCCAAGCGCGCTCCGGTGCGATTCACCGTCTGCGCCTTCACCATCGAGCAGGGCAAGTTCCTGCGTCCCATCGAGCCGCTGGGCGAATGGCTCCGCTCGCGCGGCATCGATTGGACGTGCTACCACGACAAGCCTAGCTTCCGGCTGCTCGACGAGCAGCCCGATCATGGCTGCGACCTGTGCTCGCGCTACCGGCGCCGCGCGGTCTACGAAGTGGTCACCGGGCTGGGCGCGAACGTGATCGCGTTCGGACACACGGCCGACGACTTCTGCGAGTCCTTCCTGCGCAACGCGATGTTCACCGGCCGGCTGAGCGCGCTGCCTCCGGTGACCATGTCGGGCGACAATCAGTTCCGTCTGATCCGTCCGCTCTGCTTCGTCACCGAGGAGATCACCACCGCGTACGCCGCGTCGCTGGGCGCGCCCGTGATCCCGTGCGGATGTTCGCAGAAGACCGGCACCGTGCGCCGTCAGATCCGCGATCTGTTCGCCGGCATCGAGAAGGAGCATCCGAATCTGCGCCAGAGCCTGCTCGCCGCGATGGGCAACCTGCAGCCGGACCGGTTGCTCGATCCGCGCTACCACGGCATGGATCTGCCCGCTACGCCGCCCGTCCTTTTCCCGGTGTTGAACGATCTCGTAACGAAATTGTAATTTGACGCACACGGGGGCGCCCTGCGAAGATGGGCTGTCTGCAATGCGACTGATTCCTCGCGAAGAGAAGTTCTTTCAATTCTTCCTCGATCAGGTGACGATCATCCGGGAGGCGGCCAAAACGTTGCACGACGGAGTGCACGCCGGCAGCGCGAGCTTGACGGGAGCGGCTTCGGCGATCCGGACTCTCGAGCAAAAGGGCGACGAGATCATCCACGACATCTTCACCCGCCTCAACTCCACCTTCATCACGCCGCTCGACCCGGAGGACATCCACTCGCTCGCCTCGCACCTCGACGATGTCACCGATGGCATCGAGGAGACCGTCCACCGGCTCACCGCCTACAAGGTGGAGCCAATCCCGCCGGAGGTGCGCGAGCTATGCAAGATCGTCGTCGCCTGCGGCGAGGAATTGCAGAAGGCGTTCGAAGCGCTCTCCAACGACAAGCCGCTGCTTTCTTACTGCATCGAGATGAACCGGCTCGAGGACAAGGCGGACGGCATCGTGCGAACGGCGATCGCGGAACTTTTCCGGACGGAGAAGGACCCCATCCAACTGCTCAAGCTCAAGGAAGTTTTCGAAGTGCTCGAGAACACCACCGACTGCGTGGAAGACGTCGCCGACGTTCTGCAAGGCGTCATGGTCAAGAACAGCTAGCTCCCGCATGGATTCGATCCCGCCCCTCGTAGTCGCGGTCGTCGTGGTCGCGTTGATCTTCGACTACATCAACGGTTTTCACGACGCGGCCAACTCCATCGCCACCATCGTCGCGACGCGCGTCCTGACGCCGGGCCAGGCCGTCGCATGGGCCGCTTTCTGGAACTTCGTGGCCGCTTTCAGCGCGGGCACGGGCGTGGCCAAGACGGTTGGCAAAGGGTTGGTGGACCTCGACAAGATCGATAGTTACGTGATCCTGGCCGGGCTGCTCGGCGCGATCACATGGGATCTGGTTACCTGGTACTGGGGCCTGCCGTCGAGTTCTTCGCACGCCCTGATCGGCGGCTATGCCGGCGCGGCGATCGCGCGAGCCGGCCTTGACGCGATCCTGTGGGGACCGGTCTGGCGGGATACGCTGCTGTTCATCTTCATCGCGCCCTTTATCGGAATGGTCCTGGCGTACGCGTTGATGGTGGCGATGTTTTGGCTGTTCCGCGGTTCGTCGCCCAAGAAGATGGACGGCTGGTTCCGGAACTTACAGTTGGTGTCGTCGGCGTTCTTCAGCTATTCGCACGGCGCCAACGACGCGCAGAAAACCATGGGCGTCATTACCGGCGTGCTGTTCACGTCGAAGCTGATTCCCGAGTTCGCCGTGCCCGGATGGGTGATGTTCAGCGCTTATGCGGCGATCGCGCTCGGAACACTCAGCGGAGGTTGGCGGATCATCCACACGATGGGCGGGCGATTGACGCGGCTCAAGCCCCGCAGCGGATTCTGCGCCGAGACCGCCGCCGGCCTTTCGATCATCTTTGCCACCATCATCGGCAAGCCGGTTTCCACCACGCACACAGCGGCAGGCGCGATCGCCGGCGTCGGCTCGATCCAGCGGTTGAAAGCGGTTCGCTGGGGCGTGGCGACCAACATTCTCTGGGCGTGGATCCTGACGATTCCCGCGGCGGCCGGCGTGGGCTGGCTGTCGATGCGGATCATCGACGCGATCGTGCGATAGGCCCACCGAGTGCTCATCGCGGCGCTGTTCCTGCTGTCGCTGCTCACCTACATCGACCGCGCGGCGATCTCCTCGGCCAAGGCGCCTATCGCGGCGGACCTGGGCCTGTCCGACCAGTCGATGGGCGCCGTCTTCTCGGCCTTCGCCCTCGGATACGCCTTGGCGCAGATCCCCTCGGGTTGGCTTGCCGACCGCATGGGGCCGCGGATCGCGCTGACGGCGGTGGTCGCGCTGTGGAGCCTGTTCACGGCGCTGACCGGAGCCGCCGCGGGATTCGCCTCGCTGCTGGCCGCGCGGTTCATCTTCGGCGTGGCGGAGGCCGGCGCGTTTCCCGGCGCCGCGCGCGCCTTTCACAACTGGCTGCCGGTGGAACGGCGGGGTTTGGCGAATGGGATCATCTTCTCCGGGTCGCGATTGGGCGCGGCGGTGGCGTTCCCGGTGATGACGTCGCTGTTCGGGATCTTCGGCTGGCGGGGCTCGTTCGTGGTGCTCGGCGCGGTGACGGCGGCATGGGCGGTTTTCTGGGCGGTCTGGTTCCGCGACTATCCTCCGGGCCATGCGCCGGAACCGGTGGAGACCGGGCCGCAAGGGCCGTCATTCGGCGCGATCTTCCGCTCCAAGGCGCTCGTGCTGGCGATGGCGCAGTATTTCGCCAGTAACTTCACTTTCTTTCTCTGCCTCTCCTGGATGCACCCTTATCTGAAAGAGCATTACCGGCTGGCGCCATCCGAGGCCGCCGCCTACGCGATGGCGCCGCTGGTGTTCGGCGCGAGTTCGCAATGGATCTCCGGATTCCTGGTGGACCGCCTCTATCGCGGACCGAGGCGGGTCTGGTCGCGCCGGCTGCCCGCCATCGCCGGACTGGCATTGTCTTGCGTGGGTCTGCTCGCCCTGACGCGGGCGTCCACCCCGCTCGAAGCCGCCATCTGCTTCACCGCCGCCACCTTCGGGACGGAGATGACCATCAGTCCGAGCTGGGTCTACTGCATGGATATCGGAGGCAAGCGAAGCGGCGCCGTCTCCGCGTCGATGAACATGGTGGGCAACATCGGATCGTTCGTCAGCGCGAACGCGTTTCCGTTCCTCTACGGGCTTACCGGATCGGCCTCGACTTACTTTCTGACGGCGGCGGCCCTCAACGCGATGGGAGCCGTCTGTTGGTGGCGGATGACGAGCCTCACTCCATCGCCTTCGCGATCTCCGGGCGGCTGAGCAGGTAGGCCCGGCGCTTCTCCACGAAGTCCTTCATGCTCATGACGGGGCGGCCCGGCGAGCCGGGGAACATCTCGTGGCTGGTCTCCTCGGTGAGCGCCTTGCGGAAGTTCTCGAACGAATCGAGCTTGCGGGCATCGGCCTCCACTTCCGCCGCGATGAGGGACTGATACTTCGCGGTGAGCGGACCCAAACGGTTCCAGTCGAGCCACTTGGCCGCGATCTCGCCCATCAGCTTCAGGTATCGTTGGCGGAACGCGGGAACGGCGAGCAGTTTGTGGAGCAGCGCCTTATTCGGATCGTCCGCGCCGGCGAACGGATCGAGCTCGGCGTTGGGCGCGGGCATCGGCCCGCGAGGACCGCGCGGGCCACCGGGACGTTCGCCCTCCGGTGGAGGGCCGAACCCGGGCGGCGGCTGAAATCCCGGGGGAGGGAAGCCCGGACCGCCTGGACCGCGTCCGCCGCCCGGACCGCCCATTCCCGGACCCATCGCCGGACGCAACGTCTCATTCGCGTCGTGCGGGATGACGTGGAACACTCCCTTTCCGTCGCGGTAAATCGAGTAATCGCTGGCCCTCGTCCAGTATCCGTCGGAATTGATCAGCGCTTTCTCGAGCGCCAGGAACCGCAGCGCGCCCTCGACGTCGAGCACCGGCTTCAGAGCCTCCTCGAGCCGGTCCGGCGGCGTTTCGGCCAGTATCCGGCAGAGCGAGACCAGCGCGGCCCACGACTCCTTGTTGTCCTTGCTCTTGATTTCGTAGATCCGCCTGTACTCCTTGACATCGCCGCCGATGTAGGCAAGCCCGCCGCGTCCCATCGGGCTACCGGGAACTTTCCAGCGCGCGCCCTTGCCGTCTCCGAACCACTCCGCGGCGAACTCGGAATTGAACTGCTGTTGGCTGACGTAGATCCCCCAGCTCTCGCCGTTGATCACCACGCGCACCCAGTTCGCCTTGGGCGCCGGGACGTAGTCGCGCGCCGCCTGGAGGTAAAGGGCCGTTCGCAGATAAGTCGGATCCTCGTGCGAGTTGAGTAAGTTCAACGTGCGGTAGCCGAGCAGACGCTGGTCCCGGTCCACGTGATCCAGGGACAGATTCAGGGACCGCTTGCGGCCCTCGCCCACCATCATGTAAGACGACATCCCGCGGAAATGCACTCCCACGCCCGGGTAAGTCTTGCCATCGACGGTCAATTCCGCGGGTACGTCGACGTCGGCGCCATGGAAGGCGGCGAGCTCCTTTTCCCAATCCGCGTTCTCGAACTTCAGAAAGAGCGTCCTCAGAATGCCGGGGTCGTAGAGCGGCTCGCCGGCGTACTCCATGACGTCCTTGGCGGTGACCGTTCGACCGGGCTCGGGCGGAGCCTGGGCGCCGCCGCGCCGGGGGAACATGCCGCGCGGCGGCTCCTTCGCCAGAGCTTCCCGGGCAGCGGCGCGCTCGGCCGCGTCCAGGCGCTTGTCGCCGTTCTTGTCGTAGTCTTTGACGATCTTGCGGTCCTTGCCGAAGCCGGGCGGCGGACCGAAGCCGGGGCCGAACCGAGGAGGTCCGAAGCCCTCCGGTGGTCCCTGCTGCGCGGCCAAGGCCGCCGCCATCGCGAATCCCAAAGTGATCCTCATTGCATTCCCCGCCTCTCCAGTCGCGCTTCCCGGATACCTTCGATCCGGCTCAATTCCTTGATCAATTCCTCGACGGCCGCTTCCGTCAGACCGGTGACTCGATAGAGCCTGTCCCAAGATCCGCAAAATCGGACCAACCTCGGGGCCCGGCCCGGGCGGCCGCCCCGAAAATGTGGAGGGCGACGATTTCCGTGCCTCGATCGGCGGCATCCAAGGCCGCTCCAAGGCCGCCTAGGGC
>SYLY01000266.1 GCA_005808475.1 Acidobacteriota bacterium | reverse complement strand
GGCATGCGCGAGATGCTCGGCGTGACCGGCGCGATCATGGGCGCGGGCTTGGGCGATTCGGTGGCGCTGGTCACCGACGGGCGGTTCAGCGGCGCGACTCGCGGATTCATGGTCGGCCACGTGGCGCCGGAAGCGGCGGTGGGCGGTCCCATCGCGGCGTTGCGCGACGGCGATCCGTTGACCATCGACATCGAGAACCGGAAGATCGATATCGACCTGCCGGCGGCGGAGATCGAGGCGCGGCTGGCGGCGACGCCGCGGCCGGAGGCCAAGTACAAGACCGGCGTGTTCGCGAAATACGCGCTGACGGTGAGTTCGGCGGCCCGGGGCGCGGTCACGTCGTAAGGCGGGCCGTGGTCCTCCGATTCGTCTGGTGGAGCTGAGGTCGAGGTCAGGCCGCGCCGAGCCCTCGCAGCGCCTCGCGCGCCCGCTCCATCGGCGGATAGTCCTTGTCCGCCTCGGTCTTCGAATACACCGGCAGCGCCGATGCCACGCGTGGCCGCCACTCGGGGCTCACCAACTGAGAATCCTCGATCAGCGCGGCGAGGAACTTGTAGTAATGGACCTCGTCGCCCTTCGCGAACGCCATGCGCATCGCGGCGTCGAACGAGACCGGGCGGGGGCCGCCCTCGTCGATCGCGTGGCTCCGCAGGTCCTTGGGACGCGCCTCCATCGAAACGCGGAACTGCGTCATCCATCCGGCCGCCTGCAGCACCAGCAGTAGACGGTCGCGCGGATCGTTGGCCGCGAGGAACGCCTGATGCAGGCCATTGGCGGCGCTGACCGCGTGGATGCCGCGAATCGTGTTGCCGGGCCCGGATCGAAGCGCGAGTTCGGCCGCCGCCAGATGCACCGCGTCCCACGCCGAATCGGCTCCGGCGCGGCCCTTGGTCACCAGGGACGCGGTCTCCGCGCAGGCGTCGTCCGGCGAAGCGGTTCGCATCGCGCGCAACGCAGTCCTCACGGCTGCGGGGTCCGATGGCGCGCCGGCCCACGATTCCGGCAGCTTGGCGAACGTATCCTTCACCCGGCGCTGGTTGGCGGTCCAAGTCTGCTTCGCCATGTCGAACCCATCCATCTCGCGCGATGGCTCGAAATCGAGGATGCCCAGCACCAGCGACCGCAACACCGGCTCGGCGTGCTGCCATCCGATCGTCTGCAACGTCCGGTAAGCGTTGGCGGCGAAGATCGCTTTATGCCCGATGTTGCGGAAATCGCGGGCCGCGTACTTCCAGAGCAGATCGAAGATGGAGGGAGCGCTCTCCGAACGCGCCAACGATGCGACGGCGCGTTCGGCGCGATCCGGATCCCAGGCATCCATCGCGGCGGTGAGTTCGGCCGCGGCGCGGGAGGGCGCGAGCAGCGTCCGGCCCATCGCGCGCATCGACCAGTCGCCCTTCTCCTGCTTGGCGTCGCGCTCCTGCGAAAGCTTGAACAGGTCCAGCGCGTAGAACAACGGCAGCAACCGCTGTCCGGGAGGCGCCTCGAGCGAAAGCTGATGGGCCGCCTGCATCACGAACACACAGTGCAGAGCGAATCCGGGCGGACGCGGGTTCACGTTGCGGATGCCCGCCAGGAACAGCGCCGCCATCACCTGCCGGTACGACGCCCCGAGCCGCATTCGCGCCACCACCGCCTCGGCGATCTTGTCGCGTTCGGTGCGCTCGATCAGCGCTGCCAGCGGCTCGATCTCCGGCCGGAACCGCACCGAATCGGGCGCGGCCTGGGCGAACGCCAAGGGGAGGAATTCGCGTCGTCTCATGGGCGTCATTGCCGAGCCTACGGTTGGATGATCACCTTCATGAGGTTCGGCTCCTTCGAGTATAGGCGGCGGAACCACTCCGGACCGTCGTCGAGCGGCGCTTTCGCCGAGATGATCGGATCCACCTTGATCGCGCCCCGGGCCAGCAGGTCGATGCACTCGGGATACTCGCCGTTGGAAGCGCAGGAGCCATACAGGGTGATCTCGCGCGTCACGGCCGGTTGCAGCGGCAGTTCCACGTTCGGCGTGATGTTGCCCACCAGCGTCAGCGATCCGCCCTTGCGGATGCTAGCCATGGCGGTCTTGATCGGAGCCGTGGCGCCCACCACGTCGAACGCGATGTCCGCGCCGCGGCCGCCGGTGGCCTTCTTCACCAACTCCGGCACGTCGTCCCGCGACGGGTTCAGGCCGATGTCGGCGCCGAGTTGCTTGGCGAGATCGAGCTTGTTGTCCTCGAGATCCACCGCGACGATCGTGCCGCAGCCGGCGATGCGCGCCGCCTGCACCACCAGCAATCCGATCATGCCGCTGCCGACGATCACGGCGGAATCGCCGAGTGAAATCGGGGTTCGATTGACGGCGTGCACGGCCACCGACACGGCCTCGATCATCGCCGCGTGTTCGAAGGCCAGCCCGTCGGGCAGCTTGTAGGAGATCCGCCTGGGCACGGTGACGTATTCGGCGAACGCGCCGTGGCGGCGGAATTCGGGCGTGGAGACGCCGAGCACCTGCCGGTTGTCGCAAAGGTTGATGCGGCCCTTCTGGCAGAAGAAGCACTTGCCGCAGGACACCGTGGAATCGAATGTGACGCGATCGCCGGGCCGGACATCGGTGACGGCGGAGCCCACGGCTTCCACGACGCCGGCCGCTTCATGTCCCATGACAATGGGGGGCAAACGGCGGCCGGTGCTGCCGTCCCAACCGTGAACGTCGCTGCCGCAGATGCCGCAGGCCTTGACGCGAACCAACAGGTCCTCCGGGCCGCATTCGGGAACCGGCATGTCTACCAGCTCCAGCTTCTTGTACTCCTTCAGGAGCATTGCTTTCATAAGCCTCCAGGATACCGCGCGTCCGGTTGCGTTACACTCTATTTCGTGCGTATCGTGCGATTCACATGGCTTGTGGCGATGGCGGTCCTGTTGTGGGCGGCCCGCGGCTCCTCCTCCGCCGCGCCTCCACAAAAGGCCGCGCCGAAAGCCGCCGTCAAGGCTCCCGCGAAGGCCGCCGCCCGCAATCAGTACAAGCGATCCACCTCGATCCGCCGCACGTACGGAACGGGAAACGCCACCAAGGGTAAGCGCGTCGCCACCCAATGGCGCGCCAAAACTCCCGCGCCGCGCCGGGTCTTCTACAACCCCGGACAACCGGCGCCGGCAGTGGACCGGTACACGGATATCGAGAAGGCGCTTTCCGACCGCGGCTACCTGAGCAAGGACCCTGACGGCAAGTGGGATCAGCGCTCCGCCGAGGCGCTCAAGAAGTTCCAGGCCGATCAGAACCTGCGATCCGACGGCAAGCTGAGTTCGATGTCGCTGATCGCGCTCGGGCTGGGTCCGAAGCGGATCTCGCCGGACGCCATCGCTCCGGTGGTTCCCGCCGCCGCGCGGCCGACCGTGGTCAACGCGCCTCCCGCCGACCCTGGCGTCCCCGTGCCCGACACGGGCAAGGCGTCCAAATGATCGTCGGCGTTCCCAAGGAAATCAAGGACCACGAGGCGCGAGTCGGCTTGGTGCCGAGTGGCGTGAGCGCCTTGGTGGAAGCCGGTCACACGGTGCTGGTGCAGGCCACGGCGGGGCTCGGCAGTTCGATCCCGGATCATATCTACGAGCGCGCCGGCGCGCAGGTGATCGATTCGGCCTGGGAAGTGTGGAACCGGTCGGACATGATCGTGAAGGTGGCCGAGGGGAACGCCGATGTCTACGAGATCGTGCGGCGCCACCTGGAACGCTCCGCGGATAGCTGGATCCGCTCCGAGCTGAAGACGCGCGCCACCGCCTGGCGCGAGGCG
>SYLY01000031.1 GCA_005808475.1 Acidobacteriota bacterium | reverse complement strand
GCGTTCTCCACGGGGAAGGTGGACGAGATCGGCCGCATGGTGGGGGGCTGGCTGAAGTCCCTGCCCCGGATGGCTTGAAGCGAGGATATCGATGAAACGGGTGGGCCATCTCTGGCCCGAGCTGACCAGCTTCGCGAATCTGCTGGGCGCGGCGCAGGCGGCGGCGAAGGGCAAGCGGCGGCGTCCGGACGTAGCGGCGTTCCAGTTCCACCTGGAGCCCCACCTATTCGACCTTCGGGCTGAGTTGCTGGACGGCAGCTACCGCCCAGGACCCTACCGGACATTTACCATTCGCGATCCCAAGGAGCGGCTGATTTCGGCCGCGCCGTTCCGGGACCGGGTGGTACACCACGCTTTTACGCGCGTGGTGGAACCGATTTTCGAGAGGCGCTTTTCTCCTTACTCGTTCGCGTGCCGGAAGGGCATGGGTACGCACGCGGCGCTGGACGTGGCGCGCAAGGGCGTTCGGCACTGCCGTTTCGCGCTCCGGCTGGACGTTTCCAAATTTTTCGCCTCGGTGGACCACGAGATTTTGATGGAGCAACTGGGCCGCGCGGTAAAGTGCAAGCCGACATTGGCGCTGGCCGGTTCGATCCTGGACGGATTCGAATCGCCCGCCAGTCCGCCGGTCTACTTCCCGGGCGATGGTCTGTTCACCCCGTTGGAGCGGAAGACCGGCCTACCGCTGGGCAACCAGACATCCCAGTTCTTCGCGAACGTCTACTTGGATGGGGTGGACCAATTGGTGGTGCATCGCCTGCGTCCGTCCTTCTACGCCCGCTACGTGGACGACCTGGTCTTATTCGACGACTCCAAGGAGCGGCTTCGGGACATGCGCGCGGCGGTGGAGGCGGCGCTGGAACAGGTGCGGCTGCGCCTGCATCCCGCCAAGTCCCGGTTGTCGGAGTGCCGCGACGGGACGCCGTTCCTCGGTTGGCGGTTGCTGCCGGACCGCGCGCGCCTCCAGAGGGGGAACGTGGTGCGGTTCCAGCGTCGGATGGCGGAATTGCAGGAAGATCATGCGGAGGGCCGGATCGACCTCGGCCGAGTCCGCGAGAGCGTTCGGGCCTGGATCGGGCATGCCGGTTACGGCGACACGTGGATGTTGCGCAAAAACCTGCTGTCGCGGTTCCGGTTCCGGCGGGGCGTGCGGCCAGATGCGGTGCTCGTACCGAAACAGGAACCACGATGACAACGACAACAACAACAACGGGTTTCGGTGCGTCCGGGATGTGGAACGGGGCCCCGGGATGGCTCGGGGAGATACCCGCATCGCGAGAGCCGGAGCGGCCCATGCTGCTTCGGGAGGGCGTTTTCACTTCCGGGCCGCGCGCCCGGCGCCGGCGGCCGCAAAGTGCGGCTCTGGGCCGTCGCCAAACATAGTGTGGACCGGTCCGGCGGGGTGGTAGCGCTTTGCGAAGCCAAGCCGGACCGGTCGATTTTCTCCTGGAGCGTCAGGAAAACGTCAAGAAAAAAGTAAAAAGAATCAAGGCAAACCTTCCCGGACGCACCGAAACCCGTTGTCGCTGCCGTCGACGACATCGTGGCCCCCGTCCCGGTACGAGCACCGCATGCCTGCCGCGTTGTTGTACCAAGACCCGCCCTTCACAACGTGATGGCCGGAGGCCCACTCGGTGGCCGTCCACTCCCAGCAGCTACCCGCCATGTCGGTGACCCCGAGGGGCGTGGCGCCCTCCGGACACAGCCCCACGGGAGCGGCGTGCTCGAGGGCCTGGTCAAAGATCGCGCGCGACTGGCCCGGCGGCGCCTCCCCCCACGGGTACGGACGTCCTTCCTCTCCTCGCGCCGCGTATTCCCACTGGACCTCGCTGGGCAACTGGCATCCGAAGTGCTTACAGTAGCGGTCCGCCGCTTCCCATGTTATGAATACCACAGGGCGGCTGGGATGCCGGAGTTGCTCTTCCCAATCGTCCGGCTGTGGGGGCGGGGACGAGTGGCGCGGATCTTCCCGGTATTTCCGGTACTCGTCCACCGTGACGGGAAACCGGCCAATCCGGAATCCGCGCTCGATGGGCACCCGGCGTTCGTCCGGCCCCTCGCCGATCACGGCGATTCCGGACGGAACGGGGATCCAGTAATCCGGGTCATGCGGCGTGAGAAGGCGCGGATCGTGGGCGAGCGCGAGCGCGTCGGCGGCGGCGGCGCGATCCCGCAGGCCGATGAGGGCGTGGGCGCCGGGCCGGAAGATGGCCATCACCTCGTCGAGCAGTTTGCGATAGGAGGTCTGCGCTTCGGCGGGAAGGCGGTAGCCGCCGGGCGCCAGATCCGCCAGAACCGCACCGAGGATCCCGGCGGCGCAGGCTTTTCGCGGGAGCGTGTTCTTCCCGGCGGCGTGCTCGACGAGCATGGCTAGCAAGGAGTCCAACCGGTCATGCTGGTCCGGATACCAGAGCCCCGTCAACAGTTGGATGGACTCACGCCATTCGGGCACGTAGAGAAACGTCTTTACCTGGGGCAGGTCCTTGTCAGCGGCGCCAGCCAACCGCCACGCGGCGAGGAACTCCTGGAACGAACGGTGCCAGAAGCGGACCTGGCCTTGGTGCAGCGTGAGGATGCCGCTGGCGGCCTGCTCCCGGCCCAGGAACTCCAGCGCGTCGTCCCGCGGACGGTCCGAGGCGAATGTGGAGTGGATGTGGCTGGCGGCGGCGCCCAGGTCGAGTTGCAGGGTCTGTCCGCCCTTGCCGGCCTGCATGGCGAAGGCGAGCAGAGAGAGGCGGCGAAGGCGGACTTTGGGTGGACAGGGATGATCGCCGTCTTTCGCCCATTCGGCCAAATGCTCGAGAACCGCCCGGTATAGATCGGCGCGCCCTTCCGGCAGGCGGCCGCGGTTCCAATGGACCACGGCGAGCAGGGTCAACATCAGCGGATTGCGGGCCAGACGGAGGATGTCCGGGCGGGCGCGGCCGATGGCTTCCACCAGTTCCCGGGCGGCGCGGTCCGCGGCGGACTCGTCGTCTTCATGCAGGCCGCGATACCAGTCGCGCAGGAAGGCGGCGATCTCCGCGTCGTTGAGGTCCTCGATGGGAAGGTGAGCGAAATCGGGGAGGTGGACGTCTTTCTGGAAGGCCTCCGGGCGGGTGGTGGCGACGAAGCGGCAGCGGAATAGCAGCACCGCGTGACGCAGGAGACGGGCGATCTCGGCGCGCCGCGTTTCGTTGCTGGCTTCATCCAGACCGTCGAGCAGGAGCAGCGTGTCCGGATGGTTCAGCTTGGCTTCGAAGAACGTCTGATCGAGCGCGTTGGGCTGAGCGGCGAGATAATGGGCGATCCAGCGAGGGTCCGCGAAGTCGGTGTAGGGCGCGCCAAGCTTGGCGATGTGCTCCTCGAGTTTGGAGATGCGGATATAGACTGGGAAGGCGCGGAAGGGAACGCGGAACTTGGGGTCGGCGGGCTGGTTCGGCGCGAGGGCGAGCGCGAGCCGGCGGACGAAGGTGGTTTTGCCGGAGCCGGCCGCTCCGGTGATGAGCGCGTTGCGGGTCTGAGCGAGGGTCTGGAGAAGAGGCTGGTCACGCTGGCCGGATCGGTGGTTCGGCGTGCGGAGCGGAATGAAGACGCGGGCGATGGGTACGCGCCCGGCCTTGGCTTGGCCCACGGGGACGATGTAGCCGCAGTCTTCCTGAAGCCGTTTGAAGTAGATGGCCGTGTCCGGCGGGTTGGCCGGCGCGGGGGTATCCGGAGGAAAGAGGGGCAGCTTGGCGTGGCCCGCCAGGAAGCGGGATACCTCGCCTTCGCCGATCACGATCGACTTGAACGCATCTTCGCCGCCCTTGCGGACGATGCCGACGCAGAACCGGCGGTCGCCAATGGTGACCAGGGCCGCGCCGCCGCTCATGCCCGCGAGCGCGGCGGGTTCGACATCGAAGGCGAGGACGCGGGACTCCGGTTCGCGGTATCGCACACAGATGGTTTTGGTTCTGGCGGTGACGATGGCGCCTTGCCAGTGGCCGCGCAGGTCGATCTCGACGCCGTTGAAGAGGGTGGGCAGCCACTCGAGGGCTTGGTGGGGAATGGGCCGCTCGAGCCGGATCAAGGCGAGGTCGCGGAGTTTGGGTAGATCGAGTTCTCTGTGGATGACGGTGGCGGGGAGATCGGCGCCGGCGCCTCGGACTTGCACGTTGCGGACGCGGCCTGGGATTTCGTGGGCGCAGCAGAGGACGAGGCCGGGGGCGATGAGGATGCCGGATCCGCCGCCTTGGGGAGCGATGACTTCCACCAGATAGTCCGGCGCGGGGGCGAGGGCGGCGAGCATGTTTCCGCCATCTTACTATCTTTTGCCGGTGGTGTGCGGTTGGGTCCCGCTCCGCCGCTCACGAGCCGGGTGTGTCCCGGCGCCCGGCTGCGCCGCCGCTGAGGTTCGCCCGGCCGCTTCATTCCGTTCGATCGGGCGAGATTCTCGCCCATCCGCCTACGGAGAACGTGTACTGGTTCATGCGCCAGACCGATGTCCACCAGGATCTGAGCATCCTGCATGAGCGCATGGGCCGGCCCGAGGCGGCAAGAGCGGCGTTTAGTTAGCGGCGTTCGCCAAGGCGTCGTCGGCGGCTGAGACGTTTCTCGCGAACACCGGAAGCACTCGAGCGAAGGCGATCGAGGCGGAGGCGCACTACCGGCAGGGAAGAGCCCTGATGGCGGTTGACCAGGCCGCCGGCCGCAGCTTGTTGCGCCGGAGCCTGGACCGGTATGAGGAGTTGGCGAAAACGGCCGGCCACATGAGCAAGGACTGGGAATTCAAGATTCAAGAGGCGGGAAGGGCGATACGAGGATGCAAGCCGTAAGGCGAGGCTTTCCGGCGTCTGGGCCGCCGCTCCAGCGACCGGCCAACATTTCGTTCACCCGGTCCCCCATTGCGGACCAGGCGTTACTTTGGCGAGTCCTTCTCCTTAGTTTAGTGGCTTCGGCGATTCGGCGCGGCGGCCTCTGGTACGATGCCGAAGACGGTCACAATCTCCGCTACGCTGCGCCGTTTTGCGGGTTCTATTCGGGGAGCGGCGCCCAAACGCCTTGCTGCGACAGTCTCGTATCCTGGAAGAAGGAAGACTATGTCGAAGATCCCCGACAAGCGCAAATCCAAAGTGTTGAGGCCCGAGCGAGCGGATCTCGGCGACGACTTGGCTGACGATCGCGAGGAGCTCGAGATTCCGAAGACGGCCGCTCAATTCGACGAACTGATTGAGGCCACTTCCGGGAGCGATCGCGATTGGATCCGCCGAATCGTATTCGCGCTTCCGACTTGTGAGGTCGAGGACGAAAATAGCGCGGTTGAGTTGAAATGCTTTCTGGAGCGCGTGCGTCGCCACATCAGAGTACTGGGTGGGAATCTCCTCTCCACCGCCATGTCGTACTTAGATGGTCAGGACTATGAGAAAAGGCCACGGGAAGATGATTCGCAGTGTCTTTTCACCGCTTTGCGTTATGGAAGCACAAGTATCTTCTCACTGATTGCGGCGGCGCTTACGGATGGGAACAGCTACGCTCGCGCCGCCGCGGCAAAGTGGCTTCCTAAATATGCCCCCCAGGACTCGGCTGTTTCTTTACTCGTACGCGCCCTCGAGGATCCTGAAGCCGAAGTGACATGGTGGGCAGCGGTTCATCTAAGCCGCTTCGCTCCCCATACGCCCGAGCTGGTTCCATGGTGGAGGCGGTCTACGTTCACGACAAGAGGTCGCTGCTCCAGTTGGCCAACCGGAGGGTCAATAGCTTGCGATATCTCCTGCGACTGGCCAAGGACCTGAAGTGGATCGCGGTGGACGCCTATGCGTTCTCCACGGGGAAGGTGGACGAGATCG
>SYLY01000265.1 GCA_005808475.1 Acidobacteriota bacterium | reverse complement strand
TGGTTGTGCGATTCGATCTTGAACGCGATCGCCCATCCATCGCCGATGTCGATGATTCCCGCGTTCTCGCCCGGCCCTTGGAGAACGGTCTTCCCCCGCGTGGGGAGCTTCTTCAGGTGGATGCGGGAACTCTTGTACGAGCAGTGCTCGCTCCACATGACGGAGAAAATGCCGAGTTCGGTCAGGTTGGGTTCGCGGTGGAGAATCGCGACGATGCGGTCGTACTCGTCGCGCTTCAAACGATGGAAGGAAAGCTGCTCGCCGGAGATGGGCATCGAGAGGAAAGCCCAGTTTAGCTCAGACGGCCTGATCCAATAGGAAGATGGGCGCTCCGGGGAGGATCTCGCCCCCAGCGGCCACCGACGCATAAAAGCCGCTCAGTCCCCACTTCGGGGACGCCGAATCGCCAGCTTTCACCCGTTTGTCGTAGACGCGCGCCGGCAAATCCGCCCCGTAGACGTCCAGCGCCTTGCACGGTCCCCGCGGTTGCGTCAGTTCGACGATCACGTCGTGCCCGATCCGGTAGCGCTGCCCGGCGCGCATCGTCTTGGGGTCCAACCCCTCGGTGGTGAGGTTCTCGCCGAGCGAGCCGGCCTCCACCGGGTAGCCGTCCGCCTGCAAGGCGGCCACCGTTTCGCTCGCGATCAACAGCAGCGCCTTGCGAGGTCCGCCGTGAATCGCCGGGTGATTGTGCCGGTCGCCCTCGATGCCGAGCGGAGTCACCATCGCGCGACGGATGGCGCGCTTCGGCAATCCGCCGGGCGAGACGTTGAGTTGGACTACCTTGCCGCTGGGAACCATACGATCAGCGTAGCCTACAAGCCCGGCAGCACCCGCACCTTGATGCCCGACGCCGCCGAACGCGACCGATGCACCCGATGCGTCGCCCGCTGGAAATCGGACTCCCGCGCGTTGTAGATATCGACGTACTTCTGCGGATTCCGGTCCACCACCGGGAACCACGAACTCTGCACGTGCACCATGATCCGGTGATCCCGCCGGAACGTGTGATAGACGTCCGGCAGTTCGAACTCCACCTTCTCCATTTGGCCCGGCGCGAACGGCGCGGGCGCGCTGAAGCTCCGCCGGAAGCGCGCGCGGAACGGCTCGCCCCGCACCAGCGATTGGAATCCGCCCATTTTGATCTCGCGCGGATTGGGCTTGTTGTCGGGGTAGTTGTCGGGGAACACGTCCACTAGCTTGACCACGAAATCGGCGTCGGTCCCGGTGACCGAAACGTGCAGGGACGCGGTGAACGGACCCGCCAGCGTCACGTCCTCCTTCAAGGGCTCGGTCTGATACGCGAGCACGTCGGGGCGCGACGTGGCGAATCGCTGATCGTCCGTCATGTACTCGCGCGTCATGCCGATCGCCGTGTAGTCCACCGAAGGCACAGGCTTGGCCGGATCGCTCACGTACTCGTCGAACGCCGTCCCATCGGACGGTTGCTCGTCCCAGGCGAGCTTGCCACCCTCGCGGAAATACAGCGTGCGGTCGCGCGCCGCTTTGGGAGGCCACTGATCGTGCTTGCGCCACTGGTTGCGGCCGGTCTCGAACATCCACGCGTCGGGCAGATCGTTCTCGCCCTTGCCCTTCAACCAGTATTCGAAGAACGGGAACTCCATCTTCTCGCGGTAGAAGTCCGCCGTCTTCGATCCGAAATGAACGTTTCCCAGGCTCTCTCCCGCGTTCAGACTCGCGCCCCACTGTCCGTGGTACCAGGGCCCCATCACCAGGATGTTGTTGCTCCGCGGGCTCTGCTTCTCGATCGCGTCGTAGACGCGAAGCGCGCCGAACAGGTCCTCGGCGTCGTACCAGCCTCCCACCGTCATCACCGCCGGCTCCACCTTTTTCAAGTGCGCGCGGATGTTGCGCGCCTGCCAATACTCGTCGTAGTTGGGGTGCTTCATCAGATCGTTCCAGAACGGGAAGTTGTTCTTCATGTACTTCTCGTTGGCGTTCGACAGCGGTCCCATGCGCAGGAAGAACTGATAGCCGTCGGGCGTTTTGTGGTCGAACGCGGGCCCGTCGTCCTTGGAAGGTTCCGGCCGCGGCTTGTCGGCGCGGACCAGGAAGTTGAACGTGTGGGCCAGGAAGAACGCGCCGTTATGGTGAAAGTCGTCGCCCACGAACCAGTCGGACACGGGAGCCTGCGGCGACGTCGCCTTCAAGGCCGGATGGCTGTCGATCGCTCCCATCGCCGCGTAGAAGCCCGGGTACGAGATTCCCCACATGCCGGCGCGGCCGTTGTTGTTCGGCACGTTCTTCACCAGCCAGTCGATCGTGTCGAACGTGTCGGTGGACTCGTCGAAGTCGCGCGTACCGTTCTTCACCGCCTTGTGCGGACGCACGTGCTCGTATTTGCCTTCCGAAGCCCATCGCCCGCGCACGTCCTGATACACGAAGATGTAGCCTGACTTGGCGAACCGGTCGTGCGGTCCGAGCGAGTCGCGGTAGTTGTCCACGCCGTACGGGCGCAGGCTATAAGGAGTGCGCGTCATCAGGATCGGCCACGGGCGCGACGTGTCCTTCGGCGTGAATACGGCCGTGTAGAGTTTGACGCCGTCGCGCATCGGAATCTCGAACTCGTGCTTGGTGTATTCAGCCTTCACGTGTTCGAGTCCTTGCGCCGAAAGCGCCATCGCGGCGAGGAAGAAGAGCGGAGTCCGCATTAGGAACATGATATGGTGTTTCCATGTTCGCGAAAAGATTCGCGATTCCAGCCATCGCTTCAGCGGGGATCGTAGTGACGCTGGGATTCCAGGCGGCGCGCGCGCCTGAGGATCCTCTGATCGCCGGTTTCCGCAAGACCACCGTTGCTTCCGTATCCGACGCCGTCGATCAGATCACTGGCAAACGCGGCTATCTGAACCACGATATGAGCCAGCAGACGCCGGGCCGCGTCGTGGGACGCGCCGTCACGGCGCTGCTGCGTCCCGCTCCCAATCCCGCCGATTCCACTCCCGCCACGGCGATCAAACATCCCGTGGCGATGATCGACGAAGCCAAACCCGGCGAGGTCGGCGTCATCGTCGTCGAGAACGGACTCGACATGACCGGACTCGGCGGACTCATGGCCACCGCCGCCAAGGCGCGCGGAATGGCCGGCGTGATCGTGGACGGCTCGGTGCGCGACGTCGAGGAGATCCGCGGTCTGGGTCTGCCCGTCTTTGCCCGCGGACGCATCCCGGCCACCGCCGTCGGACGCTACCTCAGCGTCTCCCGCAACGAGCCGGTGCTCTGCGCCGGCGTCACCATCTCGCCGGGCGACATCGTGGTGGCGGGCGAGGACGGCGTGGTCGCGGTGCCGAAAGATCGCGCGGCGGAAGTGCTGAAGCGCGCGCAAGAGATCGACGACCGCGAAACCAAGATGGTTCCCTTCATCAAGAAATTCCAGTCCCTGACCAAAGCGATCGAGGTTTTCAACCGAATATGAAATTCGCCACTCTGTTCGCGATGGCATTCGCCGCGGCCGCCCAGGTGGATACGGGCGCGATCACCGGCAACATTCAGGACACGCAAGGCGGCGCGATTGCCGGAGCCAGGATTGTCATCGTCAACACGGGGACCAATGCCCGCGTGGAGGCCGCCGCCAATGCTTCCGGCGTCTACGTGTCGCCGCCGCTGCCGTCCGGCGCCTACCGCATCGAGGCGAGCCACCCGGGCTTTCGCTCCATCGCGCGCACCACGCCCCTCAACGTCGCCGAACGCATCGGCGTCAACTTCACGCTCGAAACGGGAGGCGTCAGCGAATCGATCACGGTGAGCGAACTGGCGCCGGCGCTGCAGACCGAGACCACCACCATCGGCACACAGCGCTCCGAGCAGGAGTTCAAGTCCCTGCCCATCAACAGCCGCAACTTCGCCGAAGTGATCCGCTTTACGCCGGGCGTGGTTCCCGGCCAGGCGGTCAAGCAGAACCTCGCGCTTTCCCAACAGCGCGGCAACGTGTCGAACTCGGTCAACGGCGCTTCGTTCGGC
>SYLY01000264.1 GCA_005808475.1 Acidobacteriota bacterium | reverse complement strand
GCCACTGGCCTCGAAATTCTCGGCCTGATTCGCGACCTTCACGAACGGCTCGGCGCCACTGTGCTCATCGTCACGCAAGACATGTCCGTGGCCCAGACCGCGCAGCGATTGCTGACTCTTCGCGACGGCCGCGTCGCCGGCGACCGAAGGCTCTAGCTTGATACTCCTCCGCCTGCTCACGTGGCCGTACGTGCGTAAACACGCGCTTCGAACGATATTGACGCTGGCCGGCATCATGCTCGGAGTGGCGGTGTTCGTGGGCATGCACGCCGCCAATCGCACCGTGACCGCGGCGTTCGCGCGGACCGTCGACCGCATTGCCGGCAAGACGCAGATCCAGATCACGGCCGGCGAAGCGGGCTTCGCCGAAGAAGTGCTCGAGCGCGTGCAGGCGCTGCCGGAGATCGCCGCGGCCGCGCCGGTGATTGAAGCCGTGGCCGACACCAACATCCGAGGCCAGGGCAATCTGCTGGTACTCGGCGTCGACATGACGGGCGACCGCTCGCTACGCGACTACGACATGGAAGGAGCGGACGACGGCGTCGACGATCCGCTGATCTTCCTGGCGCAGCCCGACTCGCTGATGCTGAGCCGCAAGTTCGCCGAGGCGAACGGCATCGAGCGGAACCAGAAGATGTCGCTCGACACGATGGATGGACCGCGATCATTCACCGTGCGCGCCCTGATGAAGGCCGATGGCCTGGCGGGCGCGTTCGGCGGCAACGTGGCGGTGATGGATATCTACGCCGCGCAGGCGATGTTCGGCCGCGGCCGCATGTTCGACCGCATCGATATCGGCGTGGCTCCGGGGGCCGATCCGGACGCGGTGCAAAGAAAGCTGGCCGCGATGTTGGGTCCGGGGTTCGACGTGCAGCCGCCGGCGTCGCGCACGCGGCAGTTCGACGCGATCTCCCGCGGGCTATCGATCACCATCTCCATGACGAGTGTGTTCGCGCTGTTGATCGGCGTGTTTATCATTTACAACTCGTTTTCCATCGCGATCACGCAGCGGCGCGCCGAGATCGGAATCCTTCGGGCGCTGGGCGCTTCGCAACGCCAGGTGCTCGGAATGTTTCTAGCGGAAAGCGCCGTCGCGGGTGTCGTGGGTTCGGCGATGGGACTCGTTCTCGGTCTGCTGTTGGCGTCGGCGGTGGCTCCGTTCCTGAGTCACCTGGTTCGCGAGGTGTATGGCACGTATCAGGCTTCGGAGGGCGTGATCCTCGAACCGCCGCTGATGACCGGCGCCGTGGTGTTGGGCACGATCGTCAGCCTGATTGGAGGATGGTTGCCGGCGCGCGCGGCGGCTCGGGTCGACCCGGTGAAGGCGCTGCAAAAGGGCCGCTATCAAGTGCTCAGCGAGGGCGAGAACCGCTTGCGGCGCGTGCTCGCGCTCGCGCTAGCGGCGGTGTCCATCGGCATCTTCGCCGCGCGCCCCACCATCGCGATCTTCTATGCCGGCTATGGAATGGCGGTGCTTGCGCTGGTGCTGCTTACGCCCGCGATGTCGAACTGGCTGGCGCGGGCGCTGCGGCCGCTGTTGCGAGCGATCCGGCCCGTGGAAGGCACGCTCGCGGCCGACAGCCTGATTCAAGCCCCGCGCCGGACGTCGGCGACTGTCACCGCCGTGATGCTCTCGTTGGCTCTTGCCATTGGATTCGCGGGCGTGTCGCGCGGCATCTACGCGGAGATCGTGGCGTGGATGGACGATACGCTCAACCCCGATTTGTTCGTCGCGCCCGCCGAGAACCTCACGCAACGCAGCTTTCGCTTTCCGCTCGAGATGGCGGCCGGCATCGCGCGCGTCGAAGGCGTGGAGGCTGTCCAACCGGTCCGCACGGTGCGCGTCCCGTTGAAGGGGGTTCCCACAATGGCCGTGGTGATCGATGTCGAACAGGTCTCGCGGCGGATCAAGTACCGGCCGCTCGACGCGGATCCGGCCGAGATGACGCGGCTTGCGGCGGAGGGGAAGGGCGCGATTCTCTCGTCGAGCCTCGCCGCGATCCGCGGCTTGACGAAGGGCTCGACGCTCGAGCTCGGAACGCCGCGCGGACCGCTGTCGATCCCCGTGCTCGGCACCCGCGTCGACTTTTCCGATCAGCAGGGCGCGTTCATCATCGACCGCAAGCTGTACCGCCAGTACTGGGGCGACGATACCGCCAACGCCTTCCGCGTCTATCTGCGCAAGGGCGAGGATCACGAGAAGGCCCGGCTGCGCATCCTCGAGCGTTTCGGCTCGAACCGGAAGCTGTTCGTGTACACGAACGAGTCGATTCGGGAACTGATCCTGAAGACCACCGGGCAATGGTTCGGGATGACGTATCTGCAGTTGGTCGTGGCGCTGATCGTGGCGGTGATGGGGATCGTCAACACGATGACGGTGTCGATCACCGACCGGCGGCGCGAACTCGGCGTGCTGCGGGCGGTGGGAGGAATGCGCGCGCAGGTGCGCCAGACGGTTTGGCTCGAGGCGGTGGCGATCGGCGCGATCGGGCTGGTGCTCGGTTGGGCGATGGGCGCGGTGACGCTTTATTACAACCTGCGGATGGTGGCCGGCGACATGGCGGGGCTCGAATTACCCTACTCGTATCCGTACTCGTTCGCGGCGGCGCTGATCCCGGTGATCTGCGGGGCCGCGTTCGCCGCGTCGATCTGGCCGGCGGAGTCCGCCGTACGGTCGTCACTGGTGGAGGCATTGGAATATGAGTAAGCTCGTGTGGTTGATGGCCGGCGCGTTGGCGGCGCAGGATCCGCGCCAATTGGTGGAGGAAGCGCGGAAACGGTCGAGATCGGAGTCGCAGAGGTACGAGGGGACGCTGCGGGTGGTCGACGGCAAGAACCGGATCTCGGAGAAGCGATGGCGCTTCGACCGGACCGGTTCGTTCGGCGAGAGTAAATCGGTTCTGCGCTTCACGGCTCCCGCGGAGGTGAAGGGGGTCGCGCTGCTGATCCACAATCGAAAAGACCGCTCGTCGGACCAATGGATGTGGACTCCGGCGCTCCAGCGGGACCGCCGGATCGCGCTGCAAGACCGATCGACGCGTTTCTTCGGCACCGACTTCAGCTTCGAGGATCTGGAGGAGCGCGACGCGGCGCAGTTCGACTACAAGCTGGCCGGGGAGGAGACGTTGGACGGGCAAGCCTGTTGGAAACTCGAGAGTAAGCCGCGCGTGGGTAAGTCGTCGCAATACACCCATTCGCACTTGTGGATTCGAAAGGACATTTACGGCTTCGTGCGTGTGGACGCGTTCAAGGGGGCCGCGCTGGCGCGGCGGATTCATTACCGCGACTTCGAGAACGTGAAGGGAATCTGGACCGCCCGGACGCTCGAGGTGATCGACGAGGCGCGGAAGAGCCGGACGGTGCTGACGCTCGACAAACTGGATTACAACTTGCCGATGAAGGACTCCGAGTTCACGTTGCAGGCGCTACGCGGCGGTTCGTAGCCGGCTCCCCTGGTTCGGGGGGCGCGACGTTCGAGCCAACCCGGACAAACCCGGACCGTTTTCGTTGTCCGGGTTGGCCGAAATCGTATGTGGTTGATGGGAAGGGAGTTCCCGGCCGCTACGTCGGCGCGAACCCGGACAAACCCGGACACCGGAGTCCACTCGCATCCGCCCCGGCTTTGGGATGCGGTCCGCCGGTAAATCTTCAGTTTTCAGAGATCGAGGCGCGGCCAACCGCGCATGCCGGGCCTTGCTCGTCACGAGCGCCGCCCACGTCCCGATTTTGCCATCGAGGCGGAAAGCGTCAAGCGGCCGGCCGCGGGTTCCCGGCGACATGGGCCGTAAGCTGTTGACCCGGCGCGAGATTCAGTTGCGGCTTTTTCGAGGTCCGGTGGGAACGCCTGTGCCGGCATGTCACGCAGGTGGTGGACGGAGGCAGATTGACCACCATACGCCGACCCACCGATGCACGTTCATCAGGTGATACCATCCTCCCCGTTTGAGCAGCTTCGGCGATTCCAGGCAGATGACTCAATGGTATCCGTACGACGAATCCCCCGTCGTTCAAGCGGGGGAGGCAGCCCAGCGGGCAGGGGTGAGTTGAAGTGCTTGGCTCGCTGGCCGGTTCCGCAACCTGGGTAGGATGTCGGAGAGGGATGGAGGGGTCCGCCCAGTTACCGGGCAAATGACGTCGAAGGATCCTGCGTTTGTCTCTCCAGCTAGCTACGAGCTTCCCACCATGGTGCGGTGGTTGATTTTGTGGCCGAGGTGGCACGCGAGCGGCCTTCATCGCGCGATCGAACTCGGCGGCGAGGCCGGGCTTCCGCGAGGCCAGATCGCGCTCTTCGCCAGGGTCGGACTTCAGATCGTACAGTTCGACCGCCCCGCCCGGCTTGGGCCTGACGGCTTTCCAGTTTCCGCGCCGCATCGCCTGCATGGGGATCTCGCCGGTGAACGAGCCAGCCTTGGAGTTGTAGCGCGGATGTTCCCAATAGAGCTCAGCGTGAGGCTTCTGACTTTTCCCCAACAGCGTGGGCAGCACATCGTGAAAAGCCCAGGCGAACGCACTGACTTTGCCGGTGGGAACACGGCCCGGCCAGCGTACGATCATCGGCACGCGAATGCCGCCCTCATAGAGGTTGCCCTTACTTCCGCGAAACGGGCCGGTGTTCAAGAAGAAGT
>SYLY01000263.1 GCA_005808475.1 Acidobacteriota bacterium | reverse complement strand
TTTTAAACTCGCCAGCACCGCGAAGTGCGCCAACAGTTCCTCGTCGTTGGCAACGCCCCGGGCCGCCTGCTCCAAAAGATCCGGCGTGGTTCGTTCCATCAGCGCCACCCAAGGCAGCAGCGATGGCCGGTTCAAACGAATCACACCCACCGGGTCGAGCTCCCACATCCGGACGTACCGGGGGTAGACTTCGAGCTTGCCTCCGCCCCGGTCGACCGGCAGTGTGGCTGGCAGTCTCTCCTCGGCCTTCCGCCCGAGCAACGCGATTGTCAGTTTGATCGGACGCGGGTCGTACTCGGGGACCATCATCGCCGTGCCGTACCGTCTGGCGATCCGGACGATCTCCCGGTCGTCCCAGTAGGCAAGCGCCTCGAGGATCTCGAGCGTCCGGTGCCCTCCCACATCGATCAGGAACATCAGGTCCGCCAGCTTGGGAGCGGCCACCAGTTCGGGGCTCACCGGGACCACGGTTGCGTCCTCCGCCAGATCCAGGCTTCCGGTGAGATGCAGCATGCCTCGCGGATCGACCGCGAAGGCTCGTTTTCCCGTAATGTCCTGGCGTCCCACATAGAATAAGTGCGGCGGCGAGGCGATTCCTCTCGAGCGCAAACGCGGGCTTCCACGGGCATTCTCGAGGTTGGCCCCACGTCGACAGGCGGCGAATGCCGCAACCCGCTGGGCGGCCTACGGGACGTTGGCCATGGAGTCCGCTTCTAATAAGGGTCAGCGAAGCGCTCGAACGATCGCCGCGAGGAGCTGCGGTTCCTCCTCCGGCGCCACCGTGCGCAGGTCGATCAGCACCCGCCCCTCCTCGATCCGCGCGATCACCGGCGGATCGCCCTTGCGCAGATCGCGCTCCAACGCCGCCGCGGCCACCGGCGCGATGGCGATCAGCACGGTTGGCAGCGTCTGCTCGGGCGTCGACCCGCCGCCCGTCACCGAGCGGCCCTCGACGACGCGCGCTCCGGGGATGCCCGGCGCCATCGCCTCCGCGCGCCGCCGGATCGACTCCAGCGGCTCGGCGATCATCCGGATCGCCGGCACACGGTCCCAGCGTTCGAGCAGCGAATCGCGCAGCGTGCGTTCGAGCTCGCCGAGGATCAGTTTGTCCAGCCGCAGCGCCCGGAACATCGGATTCCGCCGCAAGCGGGCCACGATCGCCGCATCGCCCGCCAGGATCCCCGCCTGGGGTCCGCCGAGCAGCTTGTCGCCGCTGAACGACACCAGCGACACGCCGTCGCGAATCGACTCCTGGACGCGCGGCTCCTCGACGCCATAGGGCCGCAGATCGGCCAGGCATCCGCTGCCCAGATCCTCGTACAGCGGAATCCCGGTGTCCCGCGACAGCGCCGCCAGTTCCGCGCGCGACGGTTTGGCGGTGAAGCCCGACATGCGAAAGTTGCTCGGGTGCACGATCATCAAGAGCCGCGTGCGCTCGTTCACCGCCGCGCGATAGTCGCCGATGCCGGTCCGGTTGGTCGCGCCCACTTCGCGCAACACGGCCCCGGCGCGCGTCATGATATCGGGAATGCGGAATCCATCGCCGATCTCGATAAGCTCTCCGCGGGACACGATCGCCTCTCCGCCCGCCGCCAGTTCGTTCAGCGCCAGATAAACGGCGGCCGCGTTGTTGTTCACCGCGATTCCGGGGGCGCCCAACAGCCGCTGCAACAGGCCGCCGATGTGGACGTCCCGTTTGCCGCGCGCGCCGGCCTCCAAATCGTACTCGAGGTTGGAATAGCCGGCGCTCGAGGAAGCGCTCATCGGAGCCCGCCCGAGATTGGTGTGCAGGATCACGCCCGTGGCGTTGATCACGCGGCGCAGTGACGGCCGCTCCAGGGCCTCGAGCATGGCGCGCGCTTCCGCGGCGGCGTCCGGCATCGGCCTCCCCTCGCGCAACTCCACCCTCGCGCGGTCCACCGCCGCGCGAGCCTCGTCCGCGATCAGAGCGCGCGGAAACCGCTCCGCCAGATCGCCCAGCGATTCGATCACCGCGTGAACGGCGGGCAGATCGCGGAAGCTCATAGCGCCTCCCGGATCTTGCGGTACAAGGTCTCGCAGTCCGTCGCGTCGCGCGCTTCCACGGTGTACCTGAGCAGCGGCTCCGTATTCGACGCGCGGACATGCGCCCACTTGCCGGGCCACACCAGCTTGAGCCCGTCCGTGCGATCCGCCGTTCCGCCCGGCAACGATTCCTCGAGAGCCTGCATCAACGGACCCAGGCGTCCGTGCTCGAACGCCGTCTTGCCCGAACGCCTGTGATAGCGCGGCAGCCGGGCCGCCAATTCGGACAGCGTCAATCCCGTCGCCTCCATGCGGTCGAGCACCCAGGCCATGCCCGTGTAGGAGTCGCGGCAGTACTGCACGGCGGGGAAAATGATGCCGCCGTTGGCGCCCTCGCCTCCGATCACCGCGTTGACCGCTTGCATCTTCTCGACCACGTTCGCCTCGCCCACCGGCGCGCGGAACACTTTGCGGCCGTGGCGCGCGGCGATATCGTCGATGGCCGCGGAGGTGGTCAGGTTCACGACTACGTCGCCCGGCATCCGCGCCAGCACGGCGTCCACCACCAGCGCCAGCACATCGTCGTTATCGAGGACGCGGCCGGTCTCGTCCGCGATCGCCAGGCGGTCGCCATCGGGATCCTGCGCGAACCCGATATCGCAGCCGTCGCGCCGCACCAACGCCGCCAACTCGCCCAGCGACGCGGGCGTGGGCTCCGCCTCGCGGGGAAACGGCTGGCCGGGATCCACCCACATCGCGCGCAAATCCGCGTCGAGGCGGCCCCGCAGGAACTCCACCGACAGGAGCGATCCCGCTCCGTTGACTCCGTCCAACGCCACGCGGAACCGCCGGGCGCGGATGCGATCCACGTCCACGTGCCGCAGGACGCGTTCGAAGTGGATGCGCATGGGCGCGTCCGTCACCTGCGTCACGCGCTGGATTCCGGCGTTGCCGGCGTCGCGGAAATCGCTCTGATGGTAGAGGTCCACCAGTTCGCCGCGTTCGTACTGATTGAAGAACTGCCCTTGGCGGTTGAAAAACTTGAGAGCGTTGTACCGTTCCGGATTATGGGAGGCGGTGATCGCGATGCCGCCGCGCGCGCGCGTGGCGGCCACGTAGACCTGGATGGTGGGCGTCGGCAGAATGCCCACTTCCGCCACTTCGCAGCCGGACGCAAGCAGCCCGCAGCACACCGCGTGCTGGATCATCTCTCCGCTCGGCCGCGTATCGCGCCCCAGCACCACGCGGCCGCCGCCGACATACGCGCCGAACGCACGGGCGAAATCGCACGCCAGCGCGGGGGTGAAAAACTCGCCGATCACGCCGCGGATGCCCGATACGCCGATCTTGAGATTGTGCTCGCGCCGTTTCATCGCATGCTCTCCACCGCTTCCACCAGCGCCTCGAACAACTCGCGCGGTGGATCGCCCTTTCGTTCGCAGATGACGCGCACCACCGGTTCGGTCTGGCTCACGCGGACATGAAACCAGCGGTCCGGCCAATCGACTCGCAGGCCGTCCGTGACGTTGGCGGTTCCGTCCTCATAGGTCTGTTCGAGCGAAGTGAGCAGCGCCGGTATGCGCGTGGACGAGAGCGGAATCTGCGCCTTGAGCATCGAATAGCGCGGGAAGGACGCGGCGATTTCGCTGAGCGGCGTCGATCGCGCCGCCATCAGCGATAACGTCTCGAACATCGCCGCGATGCCGTCGAACACGAAGCGGAATCGCGACAGCATGATTCCTCCGTTTCCTTCCCCGGCGATGGCGACGGACTCCGGCTTGTACGCGGCGAGCGCATCCATCGCCGCCTGGCGGCCCACCGGCACGCGCACCACGCGGCCTCCGTAGGCCGCCGCCACCTCTTCCACCAACGCCGTGGTGGATAGATTGGTGATCACCAGCTTGCCCGGGGACGAGGGCAACACGTGACTCGCGAGCATCGGCAGCACCAACTCCTCGGAGATGGGTTCGCCCTTCTCGGTGGCGATGCCGATGCGATCGGAATCGGCGTCGAAAACGAAGCCGGCATCGGCTTGCACCGGCTCCACGAGCGGCGCCAACTGCATCGCAACCGAGCGCGCCGTCGTGGCGGGTTCGTGCGCGAACGCCACGCCGTCCATGCGCTCGTTGATCAGGATGAACCGGAATCCGTGCCGGTCGTTGAGCCGGCGCAGAATCACCGAAGACGTGCCGTTGCAGCAATCCACCACCACGCGAAACCGGCGCAGCCTGTCGAAATCGTATGCGCGGGCGAGTTCGTCGAGATAGGCGTCCACCGCGCCTCGGTCCTCGCGCGAGCGGCCGAGCTTGTCCCAGGGCGCGTAGTCGAACCGTTGCGAGTGATAGATGTCGAGCAGTTCGCCCGCCTCGGCCGTGTTGAGGTAGACGCCGCCCGCGCCGAAAAACTTGAGCGCGTTCCACTCGATGGCGTTGTGGCTGGCGCCGATGGAGATGCCGCCCGCCGCGTCCATGCGCCGGATCGCCTGCTGCATCACCGGCGTGGACACGATGCCGAGGCGCACGCATTCCCGCCCCGATGCGATCAGCGATGCCAGCACGCCCTGCTCGATCATCGCTCCGCTGGCGCGCGGATCGCGGCTGACCAGTACCGGACCCTCGGGGAGAAACGTCGCGAACGCGGCCGCGAAATCGAGAGCGTGCCGCGCGGTGAGGCCCGCGCCGGCGACGCCGCGAACGCCCGCCAGCGAGATCCGGAGAGTGGAGCCGGCCATCGGTTACCGGGTCAGCACCAGGCGCCCGAACTGCTCCGGCGTGTGATGGCTGCGGACCATCGTCGGCGTCCACATCACCTGGATCCGCTCCGGCGCCGCTCCCGCCAGCCGGTAGACGTTCATGCGGTACTCCGATCCGGGCTTGGGCTCGCCCGCGCCGATCGCCGCGAAGGGGACCTTCATTTCGCCGTACCAGACCTTGGCGGCTTCGTCGATGCGCGCCTTCACGTTCATTCCCGAATTCCATTTCCAGCCGCCTTCCGGCAGCGGATTCTTACGGTCGATATCGAGGTCCACCCACTCGCCTTGCGGCGAGACCTGCAGTTCGCGGTAGCGGTGGATATTAGCGAAGTCCGCTCCGATGAAGACCTCCATCGCGTCCCACTCCCACAGCTTGTTGGTTTCCAGCGTCTGGCTCGGCGACGGCTTCAGGGTGAGTTTGTCGTAGGGGCAAGTAAACAGGAAGTAGAGGTGTTCCGGGGTCCACTGCACGCGGACTTCGAACCGGTTGTTCGCGGCGGGCTTGCCGAACGGGTCGACCGCCCCGGCGGTGCTCTTGACGCCCTTCCACGCGGGGGAGCGGGGATCGGCCGTGAGGTCGAACCCGGCCTTGGCGCGCGCGCATTGCATACGGGCGCCAGGCTCGGCGAAGGCGGCGGAGGCCAATAGGATCGCGGCGATGGTCTTGTTCATCTGGAGTCTCCTGCTTTCGACTCGTCCGGGGCCGGCTCTTTCGGCGTCGAACTCTTGAAGTACGCGGCGAGCACGGATGCGAGGCCGCCCGCGCCCAGAATCGCGCCTGCCCAGTCGTGGCCCGAATAGATCAAGGATGCGCCCAACAGCAGGCCCGTCATGGCAATAACGAATCCTCTAGCCATTGGCCACGCTGGACGTCCGCGTGACTGCTGCGCATCGCCTCGATATCGCCCTCCATGGCGCTTGTCTCGAGACTAGGGCGCTTTTTGTACTCGGCTTCGAAGGATGCGACGATCGTTTTGGCAAGGTCTGGATAGACGGCGTTATAGCTCTTCAAAGTCTCCGGATCCGGCAACGGTCCGGAACTGACCTTGACCGCCGTCGATTGTGTCCGAACGGTCCCCGATGCGACGCCGGGGTTGGCCGGGAGCGCGGACGGCTCCGATGGGCCGGAACTAGCGCCCGATAGCGGCTTGGGCTTCCGCACGGCGGAGTTCTCGCATAGTAACCGTCGCGAAATCCTGCGCGACGGATTCGAAGTCCCGGCGCAACGCCTCATTCGGCGCCGGTGGCTTCTGGTAGAAACGGTGGATCGGGAACGGAGGAGTGGCCGCGGGCGCGAACACGCCCAGCACACTACAGCATCCGGACCGGATTGCCTTCGAGGAGACCATGCTGAAAGTATAGCGAGCCTTGCGGGCGTCCCACCCCTCCCACCGCATCGGTTCTAATGAAGGGATGAGGCACGCCCCCCTTTACGCCGTCTTTTCCACCATCGCGTTCGCCCAAGCCCCCGCCGTCAAGATCCCGGAGAACGTCGAGGCCGAAGCAAACATCGCCTACGCGCAGTACCCGGAAACCAAGGTCGACGTCTATAAACCCAAGGGAGCCGGCGCCAAGCGCCCCGCCGTGATCGTCATCCACGGCGGAGGTTGGACCGGCGGAGCCAAGGAAGGCATGGTCGCGCAGTACTGCCTGCCGTATCTCGAACGCGGATTCGTGGTCGCCAATGTCGAATACCGCCTCGCGAAAGCGGCCCTCGCGCCCGCGGCGGTGGAGGACGTGCTCGCGGCGGCGCAGTGGTTCGTCCGCAACGCCGGCAAGTACGGCGTCGACAAGAAGCGAATCGTCGTCACCGGAGGAAGCGCGGGCGGCCACTTGTCGCTGATGGTGGGGCTCACTCCGAAGTCCGCCAAACTCGGCAAGCCCACTTCCATCGCGGCGGTGATCAACTTCTACGGCATTACCGATGTCGGCGATCAACTCTCCGGCGCCAACATGCGGAAATACGCCGTCACCTGGCTTCCCGAGCAAGAGGGCCGCTACGATCTGGCCCGCCGCGTCTCGCCCATGACCTACGTCCGCCGGAGCGCCCCTCCCGTGCTCACCTTGCACGGCGACGCCGACCAGACCGTGCCCTACGAACACGGCGTCAGGCTCACCAAGGCGCTTCGCGACGCCGGCGCCGACGCGGAACTGATCACCGTCGCCGGCGGCAAGCACGGATTTCCGCCGGAGAAAATGAAAGAGCTCTACGCCGATATTTTCCGCTTCCTCGAGAAGCGCGGAATCGTCAAACCACTGTGACCGTATTCGACGAACACGCGGACGAACTCGAGAAGTACGAATTCCAGATGGGCGCCGAGCGCGGCCGTCTGGCTCTGACGCTCGATCTGTTGACCGGCGCGCTGGTAATGGCGGGCCAGCACGGCGTGTACTGCCAGAGCACACGCCAGCCGGGCAAACCGGCGCTGGACATCCAACTGGTTTGCAAGCAGATCCAGGATGCCAAGGACCTGGTATCCGCCGTGATCGTCGAGTTGAAAAGGAACCGCGCGGCTTCTAGCCTGCCTGCAACTGAGGCAGCTCGGCCACCGCGAGACGAGTGAGCCCGGCGGCGTTGTTGACGCCCAGCTTCTTCATCAGCGTTTTGCGATAGGACCGCACCGTCTCCACGCCCAAGTCGAGCGCCGAGGCGATCTCCTTGCTCGTCATGCCCTGCGCGATCAGCCGCATCACCTGCGACTCCCGCGGACTCAGGTGCTCCACCGTCCCGCGCTTCCGCCCGTCGTCGCCCGCCTGCAGCCGGGAGAACAGCGCGTTCGAAATCTGCGGGCTGAGGTACGAGCCTCCAGCCGCCACCGTCCGCAACGCTTCCATCAGATCGGAAACGCCGGCTCTTTTCAGCAGATATCCCTTGGCTCCGGCGCGAATCACTTCGACGATGGACCGCTCCTCGTCATAGGCGGACAGCACCACCACCCGGACGCTCGGGCAGTGACGAGCCAGTTCGGCCGTCGCCTCCACGCCGTTCAGAACCGGCATGGACAGGTCCATCAGCACCAACTGCGGCGAGTGGGCCTTGCAAAACTGGAGCGCCTCGGCGCCATTTTCAACTTCACCGACAACCCGGAATTCTCCGGTTCTTTCCAGCATCGCGCGGAGACTGTTCCGCACGATCGTGTGATCTTCAACCAGCAGGACGTCGATTGTGGCCATCTTCTCGTGGTTCCTTGTTTATCCCGATTCGCCCAATTAGGACTAGTATAAAACAAGCAGGGGAAACAATGTTCCGAACCGCGGGTATAGTGCGTGGTTATCGAATATCCCCCGCCGGCGTGATGACCTCCGCGTTCATGTAGCCGCGCAACGCCTCGGGCACAACCACGGTTCCATCCTTCCGTTGATAGTTCTCCACGATGGCGACCCACGTCCGTCCCACCGCCAATCCGCTTCCGTTGAGGGTATGGAGCGGCTCCGCCTTCTTGCCCGCCCGGTAGCGGATGTTCGCCCGCCGCGCCTGGAACGCCTCGAAGTTGGAGCAGGAGGAGATCTCGCGGTACTCGTTCTGGCTCGGCAGCCAGACTTCCAGGTCGTACGTCTTCGCGCTGGAAAAGCCGGTGTCGCCGGTGCACAGAGCCACGCGCCGGAACGGCAGTCCCAGCCGCTTCAGGATGTCCTCGGCGTCCGAGGTCAGCCGCTCGAGCTGCTCGTAGCTCTGCTCGGGCGCGGTGAACTTGACCAGTTCCACTTTTTGGAACTGATGCTGCCGGATGATGCCGCGCACGTCGCGTCCGTACGATCCCGCCTCGCTGCGGAAGCACGGAGTGTATGCGCAAAGGCTGATGGGGAGCTTGTCCGCGTCCACGATCTCGTCGCGCAGCA
>SYLY01000262.1 GCA_005808475.1 Acidobacteriota bacterium | reverse complement strand
GCGCCATCGTGTTCGGATACGGCAGCAGCCAGTAGGCGAGCCACGGACGGCCGGTGTGAAACACCGGGTACAGGCCCGCGCACATCACCGCGAAGATCGTCATGGCTTCGGCGAACCGTGCGATCGACATGCGCCACTGCTGGCGCAGCAAAAGGAGAATCGCGGAAATCAGAGTGCCCGCGTGGCCGATGCCGATCCACCAGACGAAGTTGATAATATCGAGACCCCAGCCGACCGGCTGATTGATGCCCCACAACCCGATGCCACGCACGGCCAGGTTGCCGAGCGAGAAGATCATGAGCTGCATCACCAGGAACGCGATGCCGAAGACGATGAACCACTGCTTGGGCGTCTTCTGGGTCAACACCACGCCCGCGATCTTCTCGGTGACCGTGGTGTTGGAGTGGCCGGGGATCAGAACCGGGGAGAGTTCGGAATGATACTCGTGTGATTCCATGTGCTAGGTCCCTCCCGGCCTCAGCCTTTTTCCAAATCCGGGTTCGGGTTGCGAAGTCCGGCCAGATACGACGTCCGGGGCCGGGTATTCAGTTCGGTGAGGAGTCCGTAGTTACGCTCGTCCTTCTTCACCTTGGCGATCCTGCTATTCGGATCGTTCATGTCGCCGAAGTGGATCGCCTGCGACGGGCAAACCGACTGGCAAGCCGTCACCACTTCGCCGTCGCGAATCCTCCGCCCCTCGATTTCCGCCGTGATGCGCGCGGTGTTGATCCGCTGCACGCAGTAGGTGCACTGCTCCATCACGCCGCGGCTGCGAACCGTTACGTTCGGGTTGCGAACGCCCTTCAGGCTCTCGGTGTCCCAGTCCTGATAAAGGAAGAAGTTGAACTTGCGGACCTTGTACGGACAGTTATTGGCGCAGTAACGCGTGCCGACGCATCGATTGTAGGTCATCTGGTTGAGACCTTCCTCGCTGTGCGTGGTGGCGGCCACCGGACACACGCCTTCGCACGGCGCGTTGTCGCAGTGCATGCACGTGACCGGCTGGTGTTGGATGGTGGGGTTGTCCAGATCCTTGCCGCCGAAGTAGCGGTCGATGCGAATCCAGTGCATCTCCCGTCCGCGACTCACCTCTTCCTTGCCGACCACCGCGATGTTATTCTCGGCCTGGCACGCGATGGTGCAGGCGTTGCATCCGATGCAGGCGTTCAGATCGATCGCCATGCCCCACGAGTACCCTTTGTATTCCCACTCCGGGTAGATCGAGAACAAGTGCGCGCCGTCGTGATGCTTGCCGGCCGGATGCTCCTTGTATTCCGAAAGCGTCGAGATGCGCAGCAGATCGCGCCCTTCCATCGACTGGTGATCCTGCGTAACGGCCACCCGGTGCTCGTCGCCCGTGGTCCGGACGTCCAGCCCCTTCGCCGCCCACATTCCGCTCGACGGCCGAAGCGCGTAGGCGTTGAAACCCACGCCCGTGGCGACCTTGCCCGCGCGAGTCCGGCCGTAGCCGAGCCAGACGGTGACGCAGTCGTCGGCGTGGCCCGGCATGATCCAGGCCGGAGCCTTGACGGTCTTGCCGTTCAGCTTCAAATCCACGACCGGCGTGTCGTGGAACATCGTTCCCGAACTGTACTCGACGCCGAACTTCGCCGCCATTTTGGGGCTCATCAGCGCCAGATTGTCCCAGGTCGTCTTGGTGATCGGCCGGGGCAGTTCCTGCAGCCAGGAATTGTTGGCGTACCGCCCGTCGAATACGTTCGGACAGGGCCGGAACAAGAGTTCGACTCCCGAGCCGGCGGAGGCCGCGCCGAGTTCCGCCGCGAGTTCCTTGCGGACCGCCACGGTCTTGGCCGCTAGAGCCGACTCGGCGAGAACACCGTCGTGCAGCGATTTTTCCCAAACCTGCTGGATGTTGACCGTCTTGTCGCGCGCCCCGAGCTCCGCGCCCCAGTATTCCTTCATCCAATCCGCGCCGCTCCGGCCGCCCTTGTCGCGGAGAAGCGTGACGATCTCGAGCGCCGTCTTGCCCTCGTAAATCGGCATCACCAGCGGCTGTTGGAACGTCACCGTGCCGTCGAACGCGCGCGCCTCGCCCCACGATTCGAGCGGATGCGCCTGCGGAATGTGCCAATGGCACACAGCCGAGGTCTCGTCGTCGTATTCCCCGAGCCGGATGCGAAGCTTTACCTTGCGGAACGCTTCGGCGAACCCGAGGTCCACCGGCGCGTCGTACATCGGATTCCCGCCGAGGATGAGCAGTGAATTGACCTTGCCCGCTCCCATATCGGCGATGAGTTCCTTCAACGACGCCACCGCGTCCACCGGATTCGATTCCACCGGCGCGGTGTAGTAGACGGTCTTGCCCACGTTGCCGAGCGCCGCGTTGATCGCGTGCGCCAACGCGTGCACCGCCGGGGAGGCGTGCTCGCCGGCGATTACCAGGCTGGCGCCCTTGTGAGCGTTGAGATCGGCGGCCACCGCCTTCAGGAACTCCGCAGCCTTCGTCGATGCCGCGCCCGTTCCGGCGCCGGTTTCGGCGGCCAGGGCGCGAGCGAAGTTCTCCACCTCGATGGCGGAGAGCGGCAAGCGATGATCGGCCTTCGCGCCGGTGATCGAAGGAGAAGTCTCCACCGAGTAGAGCCGGTTCATCGTCGTCGAAGCGCCTTCGCCCTTGCGGCGGGAGACGAACTGGCGGGCGTAGCGGAGCGAGCCGGGCCCGCTATAGAGGAAATCGGAATCGAGCGCGACGACGACATCGGCCTGATCCACGTTGTACACCGTGTTGACCGGCTCGCCGAACGCCATCATGGCGCCGGCGCGGATATTGTCCCGGGAGCACGGCTCGTACTGATGCCACTTGGCTTCGGGCATCTCGGCGAGCAATTCGCGGATCTGCGCGGCCAGCGTGGGCGACGTCACCGTCTCGGTCAGAATCCGGAAATTGGCCCCCTTGGTGGAGAGCAGCCCTTCGCGGAGCAGCTTGGCGGCTTCCTGGAAGCGCGTGAATGTGGAGACTCGCCCTTCACGAAGCACGGTCTGCGACCGGTCCGGATCCCACATCCCGAGCACGGCCGCCTGGGTGGTGACATCGGCGGCGCCCAACGACGCCGGGTGTTCGGGGTTGCCGTCGATCCGGGTGGGCCGCCCCGTGTGGCTCTCCACCAGTACGCCCGTGGCGTATCCGGTTCGAGTGATCGCGCTGGCGAAATACAGAGGCTTGCCGGGGATGATGTCCTCCGGCGCCTGTACATAGGGGACGATCTTCTCTTCCGGCTGCTTGGTGCAGGCGGTCAGGCCCGCCAAGCCCAGCGTCGCGCCGAGCAACTCGAGCACGCGCCGCCGGTTGACCGGGTTCGTCCATTCGGATGTGCCTGGCGCAAACTCGTCGTCGACGAGTTTTTGGAACGCGGGGGTCTCGGCGACCTGCTCGAGGCTGCGCCAAAACTCCGGCCCTTTGGCGCTGGCCAAGCGAGCTCGAAGGGCGTCCAGATCGAGCGTAACTGGTGAATTCGTTGGGCTGCTCATCGGTGACAGACCGCGCAATCGGTCAGCTTGCGAACGTTGTATTCCTTGACAAGCTTCGCTCCGAGTACCATCTGGTCTTCGGCCGGCTTATAGTCCATGTCGAAGACCTTGTCCTTGGGACGGATGTGCTTCTCGGGCTGACGATGGCAGTCCAGACACCACTCCATGAACAGGGTGTTTTCCTGATACATCAGCGGCATTTGGTCCACGCGGCCGTGACACGACGCGCAACCCATGCCCTTGTTGACATGAATACTATGGTTGAAATATACGAATTGCGGAAGATCGTGGACTCGTGTCCATTGTAGGGATTTGCCCGACCGGAAGCTTTCGCGAACGGGTTCGAGCATGGGTGCGTCCGACCAGATCTGCGAGTG
>SYLY01000030.1 GCA_005808475.1 Acidobacteriota bacterium | reverse complement strand
TCGAGCGCGAAGATGGTGACCATCTCTTCGTCCGCGCCTTCGTATTCGGCTTGGATTTTCGGCCGGATCTCGTCGACGGCCTTGTCGAAGATGCCCTTTTCGAGGATGTTGCAGCGGCGCAGCTTCCAGCGTGCGCCGGCGAGTTGGCTGACGAGTTCGTGCTCGTATTCGGTTTGCGGCTGGTAGTCGTTGGCGAGGTTCTCGCAGAGGATTTTGAATTGGGCCGGGTCCTCGTTATTAAGGACGACGGTTTTGGCGGTCAGCCCGTGACGGACCGCGTTCTGGCTGCTGCGCGCCTTTCCGTCGATGGTGATGGGACCCTGAGAGCGGGTTCCGTTGGTGCGGGACGCCGCGATTTGCAGTTCGGTTGCCATTCGATTTCTCCTCGTTTCGTGATTTGGGCAGAGCTTCCCGCCCCACACGAGAATTGCGTCATGGCGTGGTCGAGTTGGCGAAACGATGGCGCCTGCTCAGGGTCGATTCCCGGCAACCCTAAGAAAGCACGGCCAATTCAAGTGAGGGTCTTTTGAGGGTAATGTGTGAACGACCGTTCGACGGGCGGACGAAGTGCCCCACCGAGCCGATCCAAACCGAAACCTCGGCGCTCACGAGAATCCGCACACCTCTCCCAGATAGACCCTCCGACCAGGCCATCGGCCAAGCCGCTATCCAGCAAGGCCACAAGGTGCTCTACCGCGAAACGCACATCCTGCTAGAAGAGGTGGCCGGCGCGTCCACCACGGGACAGCGCGAGCAGTACATGGAGTTCATCTCCGGCGCGGCTCCGCCGATTATCGACGACTTCGGGATGCGGAAGCTGCCCCATACCACCACCGAGGATCTGCTGGAGATCGTGATGCGGCGGTATGAGCGCGCCAGCACGATGCTGACTTCCAACCGGTATGCTCGACCGGCTCCTCCATCACGGCCATGTCCTCAAAGGTGGACCGCAAAGACTGGCGCACCAAAACCGTGCCAGCCAACTGAACCGGACGGCGAGCCGGCTCCCGGCTTTGCGATATCAAACGCGGCACCCCGACAAACGCGAGGAGGCCGGGCTAAGGGTCGTTGCCCTGCAACCCGGCCTTCATCGTGGAGGTCCGAAGCCAACCCTCTCCCTAGCAGCCCGTGGTGCAAGTAGCATGGCCGCGCGCAACCATGCCATGGCCGCGGCGGCGGCCATGGGCGGCAAACGCCAATGCGCGGAGCCTGCGTTGCAAGTCCAATGCGCCCAGTGGGTTGCGGCGGCGCCGGGCCGCTTCCTTCGTTGCGGCTCCGCGGAGATGTCCCGCATCGACTACGACGCCGCGTCTCGGATTCGGCCCGGCGGCGCTCGCAACGCGACTCATGCTACTTGCACCACGGGCTGCTAGATATTCAGCTTGTTGAAGACGAATTCCGGCAGGTTGCGGAGGACGAACATGACGAGCCGCCACTTGCCGGGCAGGTAGACCACGCTCTTGCGCGAGTCCATGGCCGCGACGATGCCTTGGGCGATTTCGGCGGGCGACGCGAACATCGGCGTTTTTGGGATGTGCGCCGTCATGGGAGTATCCACGAACCCGGGCTTCACGCACAGGACGGGAATGCCCTTCGGGGCCAGCCTGTGACGGACCCCCTGCAGGAACAGGTCGAGCGCGCCCTTGGCCGCGCCGTAGAAGTAGTTCGTCTTGCGGCCCCTGTCACCCGCCACCGATCCGATGGCGACGATGTGACCCGAGCCCTGCCGCTCGAACAGATTGGCGGCCAGCGACACCCAGGACGCCGCGCTGGTGAAGTTGGCGTCCAGGATCTCGCGGCCGCGAGCGAAGTCCGCGGCGGCTTCCTTCTGGTCTCCCAACACGCCGTAGGCGACGATCACCGCATCGAGCCCGCCCGCCGCGGCGATGGCCCTGGAAAACAGCTTGTCGTGTCCATCGATGGCGGCGAGATCGCCTTCCAGCAGGTGGACCGCGGTGGCGGTCCTGGCCCGCAGATCGGCGGCCACGGCCTCGAGCCGCTCCGCGCGCCGGCCGGCCAGCACCATCGCGCACCCGCGGCCGGCGAGAATCCTCGCCACATCCTGCGCGATCGCCGAAGTGGCGCCCACGATCAACACCCGCCGGTTGGCGAAACTCATGCTTCGGTTACCCTCCGCCAGAAACTGGAACTGAATGCCGGGTCCCGGAACCACTCGAACTCGCGCCACTTCGGGTAGAACTCCCGGAAGCTCGCTCCGGACATCCGGGCGTCCTTGGCCGGGTACAGCCGGCCGCCCACTTCCGCGATGATCGAGTCCAGCCGGTCGAGAAGCTTCAGCGTCTCGCCGCCCCGCTGAAAGTCGAGCGCGAGAGTGATACCCGGGCCCGCGAACGACAGCATTCCGGCGGCGGGTTTGGAGCCCATCGTTTTGAGGACGGTGAGAAACGACGCTTGCCCGGAGCGGTGCGTCTCTTTCAGCAGGGCCGCGACGGCTTCCGGTCCTCCCGCCCAGGGAACCAGGCACTGCCACTGTAGCAGGCCGGCCTTCCCATAGAGGCGGTTCCACTCGAGCAGCGAATCGAGCGGATAGAAGAACGGCTCGTAGTCCACCGTTTGCCGTGAAACCCGCCGGAGTTGCTTGCGGTAGAACAGCTCGTTGAACGCGCCGATCGAGAACCGGCCCAGGGCGAAGGAAGGAAAATCGAAGGGCACCCGCAGAGCCGGCTTCTTCCCCGCCGTCCTGGCGGAGGGCTCTCTTGCGGTGTCGTGATTCCCGCGAATGAACAGTCCGCGCCCGGGCGACACCACCGTGTCCACCCACGCCACCAGATACTCCCAGGAAGGCTCCGATTCCCGCGACAAGGCGAAGAACTCGTCGAGCCCGCCCATGCGTATGGTTTCGACATCGATCCAGCGGTTCCCGATGGGCTTCAACTGGAACTCCACCCAATCGATGAGCCCGGTGAGACCGAGTCCGGCGATGGTCGCGCGGAACAGATCCTGACCGGGATGCAATACATGCCGCGACCCATCGCCGCGCAACAACTCCATCGCCCGCACGAAGTTGCCGAAGCAGCCCGCGACGTGGTGATTCTTGCCATGGACGTCGTTGGCGGCGGCTCCGCCCACGGTGACGAAGCGGGTACCCGGGGTGACGGGCGGAAACCACCCGCGCGGCACGCAGAAGTCGAGGATCTCGTCCAGCGTCATCCCGGCTTCGCAGCGCAGCACGCCTTCGGCTGGATCGAACTCGAGGATCCGCCGCAACCGGCGCGTCGAGATCACCGCGTTGCCGTCGTTGAGGCAGGAATCGCCATAGCTTCGGCCCATTCCGTGCGCCAGAACGGAGAGACCGGCGGGGATAGCCAGGGGCTCGTCGCGCCACTCCCTCGAGATCACCCGCTGCGCCGTCTTCGGATACCGCCCCCACGACTCCACGGTCACGCGAATCCCCGCGTGGCCGCGGCGATCAGCAAGCCCATGCATGCCAATGTGGCGTAACTGACGCGGTCGCGCAGGGCGAACAGGATCGGATCGTCCGGCATCTCTCCACGGGAAGCGAGCAGCCAGACGCGGCTGACCCAGAACAGGACGACCGGGCACGAAGGCCACAGCCACTCCGGGTGGGCATACAGTCTCGCCACCTCCGGACTTTGCACATACAACGCCAACACCAGCGAGGCCAAGTAACCGCTCGAAACGCCCATGATCGAAAGCAGGATATGCTCGCCATATCGATAGCCGCGGCCGGGCAGGAAGGTGGATGGATCGCCCTCGCGCAAACGGATCTCGGAAACCCGCTTGACCAGCGACAAACTGAAGAAGATGAAAATGGAGAAGCCGAGAAGCCACGGCGAGACCCGCACGCCCGCGGCCACGCCGCCGGCGATCACGCGCAAGGTGTAGAGCAGGGCGAGGGTCAACACGTCGAGCATCGCCATCCGCTTCAACGCCACCGAGTACGCCGTGGTGGCGATCAGATAGAGGGTCAGGATGGCGAAGAAGCCGCCCGGCAGTCCCCACGACGCGGCGAAGGAACCGGCCAGCAGCAACGGGACCATCGCGATCCCGGCGCGTATCGACAGAGCTCCGGACGCGAACGGCCGCCGCCGCTTGGACGGATGAAGCCGGTCGAACTCGATGTCGAGCAGATCGTTGACGACATAGATCGCCGAGGCCGCCAGGCTAAAGGCGGCGAACGCCTGCAAGACGCTCGCCAGTTTGGCGGCGTCGAACATGCGATGAGCCAGGATCAGCGGCACGAAGAGCAGCAGGTTCTTGGTCCACTGGTAGGGCCGCAACGCCTTCCGGTAGGCGCGCGCGCGCGCACCCGGCTCGCGGAACTCCCGTGTAACGGGAACTCCGAGCGCTTGCACGGCGCGCCGCGTCGAATCGGTCACACCGACCAGGATCGCCTCCCGCGCTCCCGCCCAGACCTCCAGGTCGGCAGGGGAGTCGCCGGCGTAGTCGAATCCCTTCTCGCCGAACCGGCGGCAAAGTTCGTCCCGTTTGGCGCGCCCCTTCAGGTTGGTTCCGTTGCGGCTGGCGATCACTTCGTCGAAGCAGCCCGCGTGCGCGGCCACCGCGTCGGCGATCTCTCCGTCGGCGGCGGTGGCGAGCACCACGCGCCTGCCCGATGCGCGCTGTTCCCTCAGGTAGGCGAGCAGTTCCTCGTTGTAGGGAAGTCCCTCCGGGCGCGGAGGAGCGGCCTCGGCCAACTGGCGCTTGAGCTGGGCGCGGCCGCCGGCGAGCCAGCCGGGAACCCGGGACAGGGACAGCGGATCCCGACGGATCGCACCGAGAAACGATTCGTCGAGGGTATCGGTTCGAACGAGGGTGCCGTCGAGGTCCACGCAGAGAGGGACCATGGTACAGACCCAGGATAACGCGGATGCCGCGGGGAACCTCTAGGTAAAATGCCCCAGTCCTGGGGGGAATCTAGACTTGTCCTCAGTGCTTTCCCGGCCCGAGTGGCCGGGTGCGATGCATGACCCGCGGGCTCGCCATTTTCGATCATCGCAATTCGCGAACCTGGTGGGGCGCGACCGCGCCGATCCAGACGCACCGTTTGCCCTCGGCCCGGGCTCGCGCCACAATGTCGCCCGTGCCGCCCGGTCCCGACGCGGGGTTACCGTCCCAAATCGCGATCAGGCAATCGGATGCGTTTAGCAACTCGATTCCACCCGCAAGGTAACCCGGCGCCTGGGCGGCTTTCACCGAGACGCACCGGCTCACCAGGCCGCGGAACTCGCCAGTGCTCGACGGAAAGTCACGCTCGTAGCGGCTCTGTTCGAAGGGGAGCACGGCTTCGATCTCCCATCCCAGCGTGAGCGCTTCTTCCGCCGCCAGGCGGTCGGCGCCCTCGGCGAGCATCGAATACAGGACTCCGCCCGCGCCCAGCGACTCGAGCACGGCGCGTACCCGGAGGCGGAGCGCGGCCTCATCCTCCCTTCGCAGTTTGTTCCATCGATGCCCGGTCACTCCCACCACGACTCTCGCCATTGATCCTCGAGTATAACCAGTTCCGGTACCATCCGTCCTTGCGTCCGGGCGCCTTGGGAGAATATCTTGGTGGAGAGGCGGCCAAGCGAAGCCGTGCCATCCATAACCATATCCTGCCAATCCCTAACCGCTCGTTTCGGTGACGTTACCGCCGTCGAGTCGTTCTCGTTGGACGTCCGCTCCGGCGCCGTCTGCGCGCTGCTCGGCGCCAACGGAGCGGGTAAGTCGACCACGGTCAAGATGATGACCGGACTGTTGCGGCCCACCTCGGGCGACGCGATTGTCGCCGGGCATAGCGTGGTCAACGCACCCTTGGAGGTGAAGCGCCGCATCGGCGCGTTGCCGGAGAATCTGGGGTTGTTCGATTCGCTCACCGTCGAGGAACACCTCCAACTGACCGGGCCCGTCTACGGCATCGGAGCACGCGAGACGGCCGAACGAACCACACGGCTGCTCCGCGCGCTGAAGCTCGAGGACTTCCGGTCCACCTACGCGTCGCGCTGTTCCCATGGGACCCGCAAGAAAACCGCGCTCGCCATGGCGCTGCTTCCGAACCCGGACGTGCTGTTTCTGGACGAGCCGTTCGAAGGCATCGATCCGGTGGCGTCCCGCTTCCTGCGCGACTTGCTCGCTTCGCTGGCCGGCCGCGGCATCACCGTTTTTCTGACCTCGCACATTCTGCCCATCGTCGAGAAGCTGGCATCGCAAGTGGTGATGATCCGGAGCGGGCGCGTCGTTTGGAACTCGGGAGCCGAGGGATCGGAAGGCAGGCTCGAGGAACTATACTTTTCGCTGGCGGAGGCGCCGGTGATCGAGGAGTTGGAATGGCTGGGATCGCGGCGCTCCTGAAGGCGCTCGCCAAGGTGACTTGGCGGGGCGCGCGGAGCGTGGCGTCGGTTCAGGAGAACAACTTCTTCCTGATCGGCGCGGTTCTGCTGTTGCAGGCGGGTCCCTTCGTGCGGGTCCTGTTGGTGGCGATGCTGCTGATCCCGCTGAGCGCCGATCCGATGCGCACCGTCCCGCCGGAGCGCTGGAATCTGCTCCCGCTCGAACGCGGGCGGATCGTGTGGCTGCGAATCGCGGCGATGTGGCTCAATCCGGTTCTGCTGGCGGCGATCGCGGCGGCTTGGTTTCTGAAGCAGCCGGGGCTCGGCCTGAAACTCGCCGCCTTCTTCGTGGCCGCGCAACTGGCGGCGCCGTGGATGGAGGCGGCGGTGGCGCGTACGCCTTCGCTGGATCTGACACGGTGGGTTCCGGCGTTCCCCGGAGCGATGGGTGCTCTCGTCCGCAAGAACCTGCGGGAAATGATATCGGTGCTCGACTTCTGGGCCGCGGCGGCGCTCAGCGGGCTCGCCTTCGCCTACAAGCTGGCGGCTTCCTGGCCCGAGCCGGAAATGGCCATGGTGATGTCGATCTTCGTGGTGCTGGCGGCGCTGGGCACCTACGCGCAGTGTCTGTTCGGGTTGGATGGCGAATCGGGCCGCGCGCGATACCTGCTGATGCCGCTGCCGGCGTGGCGGATTCTGTTGGCGAAGGACATCGCGTTTCTGGTGGTGGCGGTGGCGTTGACGCTTCCCCTGGCGCCGTCGGCGGGACTCGCGAGCGCGCTTGCCGCTCTCGCGGTCGGGCACCACCTTTCCGTTCTGCGGCCGGTGGCTCAATTGCGCTGGAGGTTCACCAGCGGATCGCTCTCCGCCGCGATGTTCCAGGCCGTGGCGTGCTCGGCCGCCGGTGTTTCGGTCTACCGCGATTCCGCGCTGTGGCTGATCCCATGCTTTGCCGCGTGGGCGCTGTCGCTCGGCTGGTATTCGCTTGTTTGGAACTCCGCCTGGACGAGCGAATCGTTCAATGCCAGATGGTGAAGCCGCCGTCGACGGCGAGGTTCTGCCCAGTCACGTAGTCCGACGCCGGTGAAGACAGGAACAGGATCGCGCCTTTTAGATCGATGCCGTCCCTTCCCATCCTTCCAAGAGGCGTGCGCTCGGAGTATAGGCGAATGAACTCCTCCGGCTGGCCGCGCTCGAACCCGCCCGGCGAGATCGCGTTGACGCACACGCCGCGCGGAGACAGGTAGCCGGCCAGATCCATGGTGAGGCCGATCACGCCTGCCTTGGCCGCCGCGTAATCCACGGGCTGGCCCTTCAGTCCGCCTTGCGTGTACATGCGCCGGTCGCGGCCGCACATGCCGGCGATCGACGCGATGTTGACGATCTTTCCAGAGCCGCGTTCCGCCATGTGGCGGCCCACTTCGCGGCAGCAATAGAGCACGCCGTTGAGGTTGACGCGGAGCAACTCGTCGATGTCCTCGACGTCCCTTTCGAACAGCAGAGCCGGGCTCGTTCCGCTTCCTCCACCCGCGTTGTTGATGAGGATGTCCACGGCCGGCTTCCAATCGAGAACGCGCCGGAACGCATTCACCACCGCGGCATGGCGAACCTGATCGAGCCCGAGTCCGAGGGAGTCCACTCCGTACTCCGCCGAGAGCCGCGCCGCGGATTCCCGGGCGGATTCCTCCGAACGGCTGGTGATGGCGACGTGGCACCCGGCGGCCGCCAGCACGCAAGCGGCGTCCAGACCCAGCGTGCGAGCTCCTCCCGTCACGAGCGCGGTCTTGCCGCGCAGATCGAACATCGATGCGATTTCCGGGTGCACCGAAGCAGTGTAGACTAAATCCTCTCCGCCATGCAGCACCTCCACCGGCCAGAAGCGCCGATCGCCGCGGCTCTGGCTCTCACCCACGGCGCCGGTTCCAACTGTGACGCGCCCCTCTTGCGCGGTTTGGCGGACGAGTTCGCCGCCGCGGGCGTGCTGACGCTCCGGTACGATCTGGCGTTCCGCGAAGCCGGCCGTCCCCCGCATCCGGCGACGGCGGCGCGCGACCGGGACAGCGTTCGAGCCGCGGTCGGCGCCCTGCGGCAACTGACGGACGGGCCGGTGTTCGCCGGTGGCCACTCGTACGGAGGCCGCCAGACGAGCATGGCCGCCGCGGAAGATCCGGAACTGGTGAGTGGGCTGTTGCTGCTTTCCTACCCGTTGCACCCGCCGGACAAGCCGGCCCAAACGCGAACGGCGCACTTTCCGGACTTGAAGACTCCGTCGCTGTTCTTTCACGGCGCCAAGGACGGCTTCGGAACCGAGGCGGAGTTGCGCGGGGCGCTCACCGCGATTCCGGGCGGCGCATGGCTCGAGATGGTGGAGGGGGCGGGCCACGAACTGGCGCGGGCGAAGGCGCTGCCGGTTCTGGTGAACCGCATCGTCCGCGAGTTCCGGCTCCGGTTCGCCGCGCTGACCGGAAACCCGGCGGGCCTATAATTGGAGTTTCCGCATTTTAAGAGGAGGCTCCTCTTGCGATATCTGTTTCTGCCCACCGTCTTCGCGGTCCTTGCCGCCGCCGAGTCGAAGCACTTTTTCAATCCCCGTGGTTCGATGACCGAAGCAAGCGCGCGGCCCGCCGCGTCCATCGCGCTCGACTTCACGCGCGAGTCCGCCGCCGGCCAGTTTTCGCTAACTCCGGACGATTTCGCCGGCGTCTATCTGGCTAGCGAGTACAAGACCGATCATAGCGGGGTAACCCACTCCTACTACCGCCAGCGATTTTCCGGCCTGGAAGTGCATAACGCCGCCTGGGTGGTCAACGTGGATCGAGACGGACGGGTTTTGAACGCGGGCGGAGTCTTGTATCACCGGCCCGATGCCGCCGCGCTGGCGTTTTCGGCGCGGCCGGCCGCCGAATCTTCCGCCGCGCGAGCCGCGATGAAAAGCGTCAATCCCGATTCGCGCGGAGCGGAAGGCGTCGCCGAGGGCGGAAAGCTGGTGTGGTTCGGCGTCAAGGGCAAACTGCGCGCCGCCTGGGTGATGCGAGTGGTGGAAGCGGATGGCATCAAGTCATACGAAGCCGTGGTGGACGCGGCCAACGAACGAATCCTCCGCAAGCACGATCTGACGAGCTTCCAGGCGCGTCCGCCGGCCAGAGGTCTGGTGTTCGTGGACTCGCCGCAGCCGAATCCGAAGCCCGGCACGGTGCTGACGGCGCCTCCGCCGTACGTGTCGCGCACGTCCCAGTCGTTCGAAGGCGACCCCTCGGCATCGCCCGCTGGCTGGGTATCGGGCACGGGCACATCCGGCAACAACGCCGTGGTGGGCGGCAACAACCTCGGCGTGCGCTTTCTGCGTGAGCCGGTTTTCGCCATCGCTCCGGACCGCGACTTCCGCTTCCCGCTGGATCTGGCCCCCGGCACGGCGAGCCTGGCATCGTACCAGGATGCGTCGACCGCGAACCTGTTCTATTGGGTGAATCGCTCGCACGATCTGTTCTACGCGGCCGGTTTCAACGAGGCCTCCGGCAACTACCAGGAAAACAACTTCGGCAAGGGCGGCGTGGGCGGCGATCCGATCTTCGCTTACAGCTTCTATCAGTCGGCCGCTCCCGGGGCCGCCGCGCTCCAGAACGCCTTCTACACCAACCTGGGTTCCACCGATGGCACTCCCTCGATGCTGGCGTTTCTGCTCAGCTATGGCGCCGACGGCGGGTTCACCGACAACTCCTTCGACTCGGTGACCGTTGTCCACGAATACGCGCATGGGGTGAGCAACCGGCTGGTGCGCGAACTATCCGGCCACCAGGGCCGTTCGATGGGCGAGGCGTGGAGCGACTTTTTCTCGCTCGAATTCACCCTGCCGGACGGAGCTCCGCTCGACGGCGTCTACCCGTACAGCGAGTATCCCGAGCAGACCTGGGGAGCGGGCATCCGTACGCGCCCGTATACGACCAACCTCGATGTCAATCCGCTGGGATACCAGCATTTGGGCCGCGTATTCCGCTTTCCGGAGGTCCACGCCGACGGCGAGATCTTCGCGCTGGCGCTGTGGGAGATTCGCGCCAACCTGATCCGCCAGCACGGTGAGCGGGAAGGGCGGCGCCGGGCGCGGCTGCTCGTCGTGGACGGAATGAAGCTGAGCCCGCCGTCGCCGTCGATGGTGGATGCTCGCGACGCCATCCTGCTCGCCGATCGCGCCGCGTTCAACGGCGCCAGCCAGGAACAGATTTGGAAGGGTTTCGCCAAGCGCGGCCTGGGCGTGCTGGCGATGAGCGAGGGCACGGACACGGTGCACGTAGCCGCTTCGTTCGAGGAGCCGTCGAACAAGGGGCAGCTTCGCTTCTACGAATCGCAGTACATTCATGGCGAGCCCGTTCGCCTGGTGCTGCACGACGGAAATCTCACCGGCCCGGTGGCGCAGGTGCGGATCGCGACCACGGGCGGCGACCTGGAGACGATGAACCTCCAGCGCGAGGGCTTGGTCTACCGGGGAATCGCGCCGAGCAGCATCAATCCCGTAGGCAGGGGCAACGGCTTTGTGAATCTGGCGGTCGGCGACTCGATCACGGCCTTCTATGCCGACGTGGATACCGGCGCCGGGAGCCAGCAGGTGGAGGCGTCCGCGACCACGCTCCCGTCCTACACGGCGTCTTCACCAGGCGCGTCCCGTTTCACTTTCGAGCGGGAGACCAACCTCAACTACCGCGCGCCGTTCGGCGCGACTCCGCTGCTGTTGACGCTGCCGTTCGAGTTCCCTTATTTCGGCCGCAAGTATCCCTCGCTCTGGCTTTTCAACAACGGTTTGGTGTCGTTCGATCTGCCGGTGCTCACGCCCTGCACCGACACCGGTTCGCTGTTCGCATACAACGCGATCGCGCCGCTGTGGAACGAGATGAACACCCTCGGCACGGCCCAGCAAAACGAAGGCGTCTACATCAGCAGACCCGCTCCCGATCAAATCACCATCCGTTGGGCCGGCGGAACCGATGTCTTCCTCGGCGTCCGTCCCGAGCCTTTGAACTTTGCGATGACGCTGTTCGAGGACGGACGCATCCAGTTCCACTACGGGACAGGCAACAAGAACCTCGCGATCGGACAGGCCAACTCCTCGTGTGGCGCGGTGTCGACGCCGACGGTGGGTATTTCGCGAGGCACCGACGCGTTTGCGCTCTACGTGCCGACGCACTCCGGCATGGCGTCGCTCGAGAACGCGCCGTCCATCGTGCTGGATCCACCGTTCGGCAACGGGACCCTTCCGGGCGGCCATCTGGAGTCTCCCGCCGAAGGCGCGACCGTGGGCGAGGCGATCACGTTCAGCGGCTACGTGTTCGACGACTTCTCGCCGGTCTCGCGGATCGACCTCTATGTGGACGGCGTCTATTCGGGGCGGTTCGGGGCCGGCGCCCGGAATCCGGCCTGCGCGCAGCGCGCGGTTTGCGGCACGTTTAGCGCGATCGGTTCGTCCACTACGCTCGGCTTGGCGCCGGGGCCGCACAAGGCGTGGTTGCGCGTCACCAACACTCGCGGCGGCTTCACCGATTTTCCAGATCAGCCCGTGTCGTTCACCATCGCGCCGGAACAGACAGGCGAACCCGCCGGAAGGATCGAGTCGCCCAGCGAGGGACAGGAAGTCACCGGCGCCTTCACGATTCGCGGTTGGGCGTTCGGCCGCGATACGCGTGTGGTGGGAGTGGAAGTGCTGATCGACGGCGTATCCTACACGCGAGCCACCTATCCGCAGGCGCGCGCCGATGTTTGCAACGAACTCGATCCGCGTCCGGCGCTTTGTCCCAACATCGGATTCCAGGCGCGCATCGACCCGGCGGCAAGCCCCGTTCCGCTCACCAACGGATCGCACAAGATGCAGATCCGCGTGCAAGAGGCGACAGGGCGCTATGTCGTGCTGCCGGACGCGGTTTCGTTCACGGTGAACAATCCGGCGAATCAGCCGCCTTCGGTGGTGCTCACGTCCATCAAGAACGGCGACAAGGTGAGCGGCCGCGTTCCGGTTTCCGGCCACGCCTGGGACGCGGATGGCCGCGTCGTTCGCGTCGCCGTGGTGGTCGACTACGTCGGGCGCGGCAACGCCACGCTGGGCGGCGCAAGACCGGAGGCTTGCGCCGAACTCACCGAAGTGGAGGCGTGCCCGAACATCGGATTCGATTTCGAACTCGACACGCGGACTTTGTCCAACGGACTCCACTCGCTGTACCTGTTGGCGATCGACGACAAGGGATTGTCCACCCGGCTGCCCGGTGGCTTCCTAGGCGTGTTCAACATCTTCGTCGAAAACTCACGCGAAACGGGGAGCCTGCCGCGAAGCGGGCTCCCTGCTGCTTGCTCGACCGACGCTCCGGGAAATCCGGGTTAACCGGCGACGGGATCCACGGTTCGCTTGCGGTTCAATTCCTCCGCCAGGATGATCGCATCGGCCAGTTCCTTCATCGGACGCCGCATGCGGCGCGACTCGTTGCGCAGACGCAGGTACGCCTCTTCCTCGGTCAGTCCGTGATTGCGCTGCAGGATCCCCTTGGCGCGCTCGACGACTTTGCGCGTTTCCAACTCGCGCTTCAGCTCCGCGGTTTCCTCTTGCAGCCGGATGTTCTCGTCGGCCAGCGACGCGCGGGAGATCGCTCCACCCATCTGCTCGCCGACAAAGGTGACCAGCGAAATCTCTTCCGCCGAGTACTCGTGCGGCTTGCGATGGTGAACGTTGATGACGCCGATCGTCTCACCCGCGCTCGACAGCGGCACCGAAAGAAACGCCTCGTACGTGTCTTCGATCAGGGCGGGAAACTGCTTGAAGCGCGCGTCCTTGCCCGCGTTCGACGAGAGCGCCACAACCGACTTGTGCTCGGCGACCCATCCGGTGACGCCTTCGCCCGCCTGGAGCCTCAGAACGCCCAGTTCCGATGCGTGCGGCAGTTGCGACGCGCGAAGCACGATCTCACCGGTGCCCTGGTCGACCAGATAAACCAGGCAAGCGTCGCATAACGTCGCCGATACGGTCAATCCGAGGACCTCGCCGAGTACTTCGTCCATCGACAAATCGGACGCGATCAGACTGCTGATTCTGTGTAACATTTCCACCTGCTTGGGAGACGGGTTGAATTCGGGGATCACTGCTCCTAGCCTACGGGACCGCGGCATCGCGGTCCAATCTAAAATTTCTATCAACGGTATAGTGGATTCGATCTACCTTCATGCGGATTTCCATTCTTACAGTCGCGTTGAACGCGGTTGCGTGTGCCCAAACACTGCAGGGCGTTGTCGACATTCATGCGCACTCCGGACCCGACGTCGTGCCGCGTTCGATCGATGCATTGTCGATCGTCAAGCTGGCCAAGGCGAGGGGCTTTCGCGGCATCGTTCTCAAGAATCACTATGAGCCGACGGCGTCGCTTGCCACGCTGGCGCGGATGGGCAATCCGGGCATCGAGGTATTCGGCGGCATCGCGCTCAACCGCGCCGTGGGCGGCGTGAACCTGGCCGCGGTGGAACGAATGGCGCGCGTCGACGGCAAGTTCGGACGCATCGTATGGATGCCGACTTTCGATTCGGAGAACCAGGTTCGCGTCAACAAGGAGAACCGGCCGTTCGTGCCCGTGTCGCGCGATGGCAAGCTGCTGCCCGAGGTCATCGAAGTGATCGGCTTCGTGGCCCGCAACGGCCTCACGCTGGCGACCGGCCACTCGACTCCGGCGGAAGGGCTGGCGATGGTGCGCGAGGGACGCAAGCGTGGCGCGCGAAGCATGGTGGTCACGCATGGGGCGCTGGCGCCGGTGTCGATGAGCGTCGCGCAAATGCGCGAGGCCGCGGCCGAGGGCGCCTATGTCGAATTCGTTGGAAACGCGGTGATCGGCAACAGCCAGTCGACGACGTTCGAGAAGTACGTGGAGGCGATGCGGGCGGTGGGGCTCGATCGCGTCATTCTGTCGAGCGATCTGGGACAAGCGGGCAATCCGCTTCATCCGGACGGTCTCGAAACCATATTCGCCGGACTGCGGGGGGCGGGAATGACGATCGAGGAGATCGACCGGATCGCCAAGCGCAACCCCGCGCGATTGCTGTCGCTCGAGTGATTCGCGCGCTGATCGCCGTGGTTGCCGCCGCTCACGCCCAAGCGGCGTGGCTGCGGATTGCCACGCCCGGCTTCGAAGTGATCACCAACGCCGGCGAGAAGACCGGGCGCGAGGCGGCGGAACGTCTGGAGCGCATCCGCGCGGTGTTCGCGCGATTCGAAGGCGTGAAGCCGCTGCCGCTTCCGGTGCGCGCTTTCGTGTTTCGCTCGGCGGCCGATTTCCGGCCCTTCCAGCCGTCGTCGATCGCCGAGGGCGTGTACCAGAGCGGACCCGAACGCGACTACATCGCCATGCACGCCGGATCGCCGGAGGTCTACCGCGTGGTGTTTCACGAGTACGTGCATCTGGTGCTCCACCACTCGATGGCTCCGTTGCCGCAGTGGCTCGAGGAAGGGACCGCCGAGTACTATTCGACGCTCGAATGGCGCGCGGGATCGGTGTTCGCGGGCCGGGCCATTGAAGACCACGTGCGCGCGCTGCTGACGAACGAATGGCTGGATGCCGGCACGTTCGCCGGCGTCACCAAGCGCTCGCCGCTTTACGACGAACGCAAACGGGCGGGATTGTTTTATGCGCAGAGCTGGGCCATGGCGCACATGCTCCACTCCGCGCCACACTACCGGCCTCGGCTGCCCGCGTTTCTGGCAATGCTCGATCGGGGCGAGCCGGCCGGACTCGCCTTCGAACGCGCGTTCGAAACGGGCTGGGAACGGGGCATGGAGGATTGCCGGCGATACGTGGCCAACCGGGTCTTCGCCGTGACTCGCATGCCTGGCGAGGAGGCGGCCGCCGGAATCGAAGCTTCGCCGATGACGGACCTCGACGCGGATCTGGCGAAGCTCGACATGCTGCTGACGCAGGGTCACGACGAGGCGGCGGAGCGGCTGACGCGTGGGATGCGGCGCGAACACGGCGGATCGGCGGAAGTCCTGGCGGCGCTCGGGCTGCTCGCGCTACACCAGAAGAAGGACGGCGAGGCCAAGACGTTTCTGCGCCGCGCGATGGATGCCGGCGCTCGCGACGCGCGCGTGTGGTTCGAGTACGCGATGCTGGTGCGCGACACCGGCGGTGGACGCGAGGAAGTGCGCGCGCTGCTGCGGGAGACGGCGGGCCGCCACCCCAACCACGCCGAGTCGTCGTTTCTGCTGGGACTGATGGAATCGCAGGATGGGCGGCCGCGGGAGGCGATTCCGCTCCTCGAGAGAGCGGTATCGATATTGCCGCGGCAGTCTTCGTTTTGGCACGCGCTCGCGATGGCTTATCGGCAGGTGGAGCGGCCGGAGGATGCCCGCCGCGCCGCGCGCAGAGCCGCCGAAGCCGCCGCGTCGCCGCACGAAGCGGAGATGGCTCGCAACGCCGTGCGACTGGTGCGGCAACCCCTGGCGCCGTCCCGGTCCGAGCGCCGGCCGGACGTGATCGTGCCTCCCTCGTGGAACGCGCCGAAGGGCGAGGCCCGCGTGGAAGGCGTGCTCGAGCACGTCGATTGCATGGGCGCTTCCGCCCGATTCCGCGTGCGCGGCGAGGAGGGTCCGGTGTGGCTCTACGTCGACAAGCCGGGAGAGATCCTCCTGAAGACTCCGTCGGCCGTGACGTTCGAGTTCACTTGCGGAGTCCAACGGCCGCGGCGCGCGCGGATGGAGTTCAATCCCCGGCGCGATCCGGGCCGCAAGACAGCCGGCGATTTGGTGTCGATCGAATTCCTGGATTGACCGGACCCACCGGGAATCGCGACAATCGCGTTGTGGTTCCCATTGAAATTGTCGCGATGCGCGCCGGTATTGGCGAACGATTCCTCGAGCCATACGGCAGACATGCCGGCAAGGTGGATCCGGAGTTTCGCGGAGACAAGCAGGGCAAGCTGATCCTGGTTACCGCCATCACGCCCACCAGCGCGGGCGAAGGCAAGACGGTCACCTCCATCGGTTTGGCGCAGGCATTGGGGTGGCACGGCAAGCGGGCCATCGTGACGTCGCGGCAGCCGTCGCTCGGTCCGGTATTCGGCGTCAAGGGAGGCGCGGCCGGCGGAGGTCTGTCCCAAATCGAGCCGTTCGACTGGATCAACATGCACTTCACCGGCGACTTCCACGCCATCGCGTCGGCGCACAACCTGCTCGCCGCGATGTTGGATGCGCATCTGTACCACGAGACCGAGCCGGCCATCGATCCGGAGAATGTCTATTGGCCACGCACGGTGGACATGAACGATCGCGCGTTGCGGCGCGTGCGCGTGGGACTGGGCGGCAAGTCGAACGGCGTGGAGCGCGATTCCGCCTTCGTGATCACGGCGGCGTCCGAGGTGATGGCCGTGTTCGCGCTGGCCTCGTCCCGCGAGGATCTGCGCGCGCGGCTCGACCGGCTGGTGGTCGCGCTGGACCACTCGGGCAATCCGGTCACTGCCGGCGCGCTCGGCGCCACGGGATCGATGATGGCGCTGCTCAATCGTGCGTTCCCTCCGAACCTCGCGCAGACCACGGACAGCACGCCGGCGTTTGTCCACGCGGGACCGTTCGGCAACATCGCGCATGGAACCAGTTCGGTGATCTCGCAGAAGATGGCGATGAGCACCGCGGACTACGTGATCACCGAAGCGGGCTTCGGCGCCGACCTGGGGGCGGAGAAGTACTTCGACATCGTGATGCGCACTTCGGGCATCGCGCCATCCGCGGCGGTCTTGGTCGCGTCGGTCCGGGCGTTGCGGATGCACGGCGCCACGATCGCGGCCGGACTCGCCAACCTGGACCGGCATCTCGACAACGTCGCCAGGTTCGGCGTGCCCGTGGTGGTGGCGGTCAATCGATTTCCGGAAGATACCGAGGCCGATCTCGCCTTCGTGCGCGATCATTGCGCCGCGCGCGGAATTCCGGCGGCCGTGGCCGATGTGTTCGCCCGCGGCGGCGAGGGCGGCGTGGAACTCGCCGGACTCGCGATGGATGCGGCGGAGAAGCCTTCATCGGCCGCGCCCCTGTATCCACTGTCGATGCCGCTCCGCGACAAGGTGCGCGAGGTGGCAACGAAGATCTATGGCGCCGGGGATGTGGTGTTCCTGGCGGCGGCGGACGAGAAGATCTCGCGCTTCGAGAGCCTGGGCTTCGGCGAACTGCCGGTGTGCATGGCGAAGACGCAATCGTCATTCACCGGAGATCCGAAGATCATGGGAGCGCCGACGGGCTGGACGTTGACGGTGAGCGACGCCCGCTTGTCGGCCGGCGCGGGATTCGTCGTCATGGTCGCCGGCAGCATGATGTTGATGCCGGGTCTGGGCAAGACTCCGCAGGCGCATCGCATCGGCGTGGACGAGCGGGGCCGCATCACCGGGCTTCGGTAGGCCGCCGGGCCGCTTCGTTGCTAGAAATCGAACCGGCCGCTCAACTGCATCTGGCGGCTGCCCGAGACGCTGGTGACTTGGCCGAAGTTCGCGTTGTTGATTCCGGTGGTGATTCCGCCGAGCTGATGCCGGTTGAACAGGTTGAAGAACTCGACGCGGAGCTGGAACCGTAGCGTTTCCGTCAACTGCCGCGCCTTGGTCAGCGTGAGGTTCTCGTTGATCGTGCCGAAACCGCGCACGCTGCCGTAGCGATAAGCGCCCGAGCCGATATTGAACGGTCCCGGATCGGAGAACCGCGATTTGTCCAGGTACGTGTTGGCGGGCGACAGCGCGCTGCTCAATTGGAACGCGCCTTTGTCGAACCCGTCCTTGCGCAAAGGGCCGGCGGCGATGTTCTGGCGATTCACGGCGCCATTCCAAACTCCCGCGAAGGGCGACGTACCGGTGAACTCGAGCGGCTCGCCGGAGTAGTAGTTCACGATCGCCGCGACGTTCCATCCGCCGATGAGGGCGTCCAAGGCGCGGCCAGCGTTGGACGCGAGGCTTCGGCCGCGGCCCATCGGCAGGTCGTAGCTGACGTAGCTCTTGAACATGCGCGGCCTGTCGAACTGCGAAACCGCCTTTTCCAGCCTGAGGTTGTAGTAGTCCACCGGACGGGCATCGTTGTCGTTCACCAAGGAGCTTTCGATGTTGGACAGAGTCTTCGACCAGACGTAGTTGCTGTACAACGTCAGGCCGTTCGAGAACTCGCGGTTCACCACGATCTGCATCGAGTGATAACTCGAGAACCCGAGCGGCGATCCATACACTTGCACGGTCTGCGTGCCCTGCACCTGCGGATAGGGGCGGAGCGCGGATGCAACCGTGCCCACGAATCCCGGGTACGGATACTGGATGCCGTTCGCGGCCGCGTCGCGCTCGTTGCGAATCTGATTGCCGAGTCTCGATCCATATTCCTTCAGAACGGATGTTGGCAGTTGATTGATCCTTCGCAGTTCGCCGATGCGTAGACGGGTGGCTTTGTTGCCGACGTAGCCGAGATCGAGCACGAACTTTCCGGGCAACTCGCGCTGGATGTTGAACGTGACGTTCTGAATGTAGGGTGTGCGTCCGTAGTCCGGATCGATCATGCCTGGCCGCGACAAGTTGCCCCACGACCGGTCGAACCCGGCGGGCTGGAACCGGTTGTTCGGAAACCCGTTGTCCCAGTGGAAGATCCCCGCCCACGGCTGGACAGGATCGGCGGCGAGCTGATACGTTCCGCCCCACGCCACGCTCGACGGCTTGCCCAGCGGAACCGCGTTGTAGCCGTTCGGTGGATCGCCTTCGTACATGATTCCGTAGGCGCCGCGGACGGTCCACTTGTCGCGGGGATGCCATGCGAATCCGAAGCGCGGTCCGAAGTCCTTGAAGCTGCGCGTGGCCAGTTGGCGGAATGTGGCGGGATCGTAGATGGCTCCGCGTGGAACCGGACGGCCCAGCCCGTCGGTGAACGCGGTGTTGGCGCCGAGCAGCCGGCTGAAATCGCCCTGGTAGAACTCGGCTACCGGAGCGGTGCGGTTGGGCGCGCCGAATCCGTAGTTCCGCTCGCGGTAGCGTTCGTGCGAGAAAAAGAAGAACGTTCGATTGCGGCCGTTGTGGATCTTCGGCAGGTACACGGGACCGCCGAACGATCCGGCGTAGTTGATTTTCCGGTCGAGCGGCCGTTCAGCGCCGCGAGCCTTGTTGGCGAACGTGTTGGCGTTCAGAGCTTCGTTGCGCAAGCCGCCGTACAGGCTTCCGTGATACTGGTTCCCGCCCGACTTCATCACGTAGTTGAAGACGCCGCCCTGCGAACGTCCGAACTCGGTGGACATGCCACCTGTCTGGAACCTGACCTCTTGCAGCGCCTCCACCGAGACCGCCATCGGCGAGAAGTTCCCTCCCTGATTGACGGTGACGGAAGCCCCGTCGACCAACGTCTCATAGGCGAAATCGGCCGACCCGTTGACGTTGCCGCGGAACGTGTCGCCGGAAACGCCCGGTACGATCGCGAAGGCGAAATTCTCCGCCTGGCGTCCGCCGGAGAAGCTGAGCGGCAGATTGGTCAGCGATTTCGCGCCGAGGCTGGCTCCGATCTGTGGCGACTCGGTTTGAATACGCGGCAGGCCGGCGGTCACCTCGATCGACTCCGCGGTGCTGCCGACCTCGAGCCGGACGTCGAGCCGGATCGTTTCGCTCACGCCGAGTTCGATGCCGGTTTGGACGGCCCGGCGGAACCCCTCGGCTTCGATCGTGACGCGATAACCGCCCACCGGCAGGTTCGGCCGGGAGTATTGCCCCAGACCGTTCGCCACCGTTTCCACCTTCGCGCCTGTGGCTGCGTGGAGAATCGCGATTCTGGCGGCGGGAATGGCGGCCCCCGCCGGATCGGTAATCGTCCCCGTGATGGAACCGCGATCGAGTTGCGCCAACGCGGCGCCGGATAGGGCGAGCAGACAAACGCCGCCCCCCAAGCTTGACCTCAACATGAGATTAACGATAGCTGGGCGGCGAACTGCCGTCAAACTCTACCGCGACAGCTTCAGCGCGAACTGAACGATGCGCGACTGATTTGTTTGGGCGCTCACCACGCCGAACTGCGGATTTCCGAACGACTCGTTGGGCGGAGCAAACCGCGGCGTGTTGGAGATGTTGAAGAACTCCGAACGGAACTGGAGTTCGAACTTCTCGCGGATGCGCGCCGTCTTGGAAAGCGTGATGTCTAGCTGGCGCGACGCGTGGCTCCGCGTGCCATTGAACGTGCGGGGAGCGTTGCCGAACTTGTAGGGGGCCGGGTTGACGAACACCGATGAATCCAGCCACCGCTGCGGCCCAGGATTGGCCAGCGCGGGGTTGACGCCGTTCCAGTCGGGCCGCTGCGCGCCGCCCTGCGAGAACGTGTTGTTCACCTGCGATCCCACGCCGAGTGGGCCGCCCGAGAAAGCCATCCAGATTCCTCCGAGCTGCCAGCCGCCGAACAAGGCGCGCACCGCCGCGCCGGCCGATTTCGCGAACGGTAGCTCGTACATCGCGTTGATGGCGATGCGGTGCGTTTGATCGAGCGCGGAACTGCCCCACTCCGCCGCCAGGTTGTGGTTGTTCTGGAAGCCTCCCGTGCCGAGCACTTCGCCGGAGAACGCGCCCGTTCCGGTGTCCATCAGTTTGGAGAAGGTGTACGACACCAGCGTCGAGAAGCCCTTCGAGTACCGCTTCTCATAGCGCGCCTCGAGGGCGTGATAGGTGGACGTGGCCCAGGACGCGTTCTGCGCCGTCACCGCGTCGAAGTGCGGGTACGGGCGCAGCAGTTGCGCGCGCGACACGGTCCGCTGCGACAACGCGCCCACCGCGATCTGTCCGAAGAAGGGGTTGTTCACCTGTTGCCGCAACGCATCGCCCAGCGCGAGCGCGGACTCCGGTAGTTGGTTCCACACTCGATTCTGCGATTGCGCAAGGCCGCGGCTGGCGGCGTATCCGATCTCCAACACGGCGGAGCCCGGCAGTTCCCGCTGAATGTTGAAGTTCCACTGCGCCGAGTAGGGGATCTTCGCGCCGCGGTCGAAGTAGCCCACGGCCTGGCCTAGCAGCGTCGCCGCGCCTTGCGAGCTTCCCGTTGGCTGCACGCGTCCGCCCGGCAGAGGATCGTTGAATCGCGCTATGGGGGTGACGCCGTCCAGGCTTGTGACCACCGCCGTGGTGGCGCCGAATCCACTGGTGCCGAACGCGGCCGCGCCCGTGCCGATGCCGGTGGATGCGGCGTAGAAGATTCCGGCTCCGGTCCGCAGCAATGTCTTCGGCGTCAGCCGAAAGGCGAGTCCCACGCGCGGGGCGAAGTTGTTGCGGTCCGTGCTGGCGTTGGTTCGGGGAAGTCCGTTTACGCCGGGGAACGACAGCGCGCCGCGGAGTTCGAGGCCGGGAGCGGTCAAGGGCGGCTTGGCCTGATAGTCGAAATTGGTCAACTGATTGAAGCGGTCGGTGCGCGGAGATTCGAGATCGTACCGCATGCCCATGTTGATGGTGAGGCTGCCGGTGACGCGGAACGTATCCTGCACGAAGAGGCTCTTGTACGAAATCTTTTGCGCCACGGCCGGGACGGTCCCGAGATTGCCGGAGGGGACGCCGAGCAGGAATGTCGCGAATCCGTTGCCCGCGGCGGCCGACGACTGCGCCGGGTTGGGACCCTGCGTCCACTGCGGCGCGAACGTGAAGTCGCGCGCGTTGCCTTGCACGTTGTTGAAGATGATGGCGCGGTACTCGCCGCCGAACTTCAGCGTGTGCTTGGAGAAGTTGCGCGTCAGGTTGGCCTGCGCGGCGTGGGGCGTGTCGTAGAGATCGATGCCATCGGTGAGGCCGAGCGCCGTGCCGCCGGCGACGTTGCTGATCGAACCGGTGACGCCGAGTCCGGTGATGTTCACCGCTGGAAAAGAAGTGTAGATGCCGCCGACATCGCGCAGGTAGGCGGGCAGGCCGAGCGTGGTGAGGTCGAAGCCGAACGAGAAGGGCTTGCGGTTATTGACCAGCCGCGTCACCGAATAGCGGACCGTCGCGAGCAGCGTGGGGCTGAACGTGTGGGTGTCCTCGATGATGGCGTTCTGGCGGGTGAAGGTTTGGGGTCCGATCGCCGGCGAAGCCACGTTATCGGGTCCGTAGGGCGACGCGCGGAGGAATGGAGTGTCGTCGTACGAGTACCGGAAAAAGATCCGGTTGCGGTCGTTGACGTTGTGATCCACGCGGAAGCTGATCGTGTCCTTGTTCACGATGTTGCCGTCGGTGCGAGCGTAGTTGTTGACTCCGGTGATGGCGTTGCCGGCCGCGTTCGGGGCGGGGAAGAAGCGGAGCATGTTGCGCGACACCGGGTCGAATCGCGAAGCCGGAATCAGATTCCCCGGAAACGCGGTGCGCAGGAATCCCGCGCCGGATGGGTTGGCGCGCGTGGTGGCGGGATCGTACATGGCGATCACCGCGCCCGCGGCGTTACGGGTGGAACCGAAGTCTCCGCGCAGTTGATCCGCCGTGGGTACGGTGCCGGTGAATGTGATGCCCTGGATGAAGCGGACCAGTTCCACGTTGGCGAAGACGAAGGTTTTGTTGCGGCCGCCGTAGAGCTTCGGGATCGAAACCGGTCCACCGAACGTGCCTCCGAATTGGTTGAACTTGAATGGCGGCCGCGCCTTGCCGCCGAGATTGGCGAACCAGTCGTTGGCGTTCAGCTTGTCGTTGCGGAGGAATTCGTAGAGCGAGAAATGGACGTCGTTGGTTCCCGATCGCGAGACGACGTTGAACACGCCACCCGCCGCGCGCCCGTATTCGGCGCTGAAGTTGTTGGTCTCCACCTTGAACTCCTGCACGGCGTCGGGATTCAGGTTGACCACTGGCTGATTCGACGACGCGGCCGTGTTGGGCGCGCCGTCCAGCAGGAATTCGTTGGCGCTGGCGCGTTGGCCGTTGATGGAATAAGCGATGGTGCTGATCTGATCGACCGGCAGATTGTTCACGCCCGTCGACGCGCGCACCCCGGGTACCAGCATCGCCAGCGCGTACGTGTTGCGGCCGAGCAGGGGAAGATCCCGGACCTGGCGCGTTCCGATCACCTGGCCGACCGTGGCCGAGTCGGTGTCCAGCACGAACTGCCGGGCCGACACCTCGATCGACTCGCTGACGGCGCCGGGCCGCAGCGTCACGTCGAACCGCGCCTGCTGCTGTACCACCAGTTCCATGCCATCCTGCTTTACGGTGACGAAGCCAATCTTGGCGATGACGACATCGTAGCGGCCGGGTGGAAGCAGCGGGACCACGTAGTAACCCTCTTGATTCGATTCCACGCGATGTTCGGCGCCGGTGCCGGCGGCCTTCAGCGTGATGGCGGCGCCGGGAACCACCGCGCCGGACGAATCCGAGACGCGGCCCGCCAGGGAACTGGTCTGCGCCAGTGCGGACGCGGCCGACAAAAGCGCCAGACCCAGGAAGCGATTCGACATGGACACCTCGTTGCGAGCTCGATTGCCGTCAATCCTATCACTCCTCACCGCTCTGCGAAGATAGGGGCAGTGAATCAGAAACTCTATGAGCAGGTGCTCTCCAATTTCTTCACCTGCGATCCGGACGCGATCACCGATATCTTTCGCGAGTTCATGATGGCCCTGCGGGCCGAAGGCACGTTGCCGCCCAGTCCGCACATGGCCCAGAACTACGAGACCGCGCAGGCCAATCCCGAGATCCACATGCTGCCGGGAAATCTGAAGGACGCGCGCGACGCGGTGTTTCCGTTTTTCTGGGGCACCGATAGCTGGTCGTCGCCGCTGCACCTCGAGAACGTGAAGGGCCCGGCGAACTACGCTTCGCTGGTGGGCGCTCTGGCGTGTCTGCTGAAGAATCCGAACCTGTGCACCGACACGTACAGCCAGCGGTCCAACGAACTCGAGGTGAAGGCGGTGACCGCGCTGGCGAACCTGCTGTTCTACCACACCGAGGATCCGTGGGGCGTGTTCACGATGGGCGGAACGATCTCCAATCTATACGGGGCCAAGATCGGTATCGAACGAGTGTCGCCCGGCGCGATGCACAAGGGCGTCAGTGGGGCCAAGATCGTGGGGATCGTGTCGGACGCGGCGCACTATTCCAACCGCAGTGTCGCCGGCTGGCTGGGAATCGGAGCCGAGCAACTTCACTCGATTCCGACCGACGCCGCGCTTTCGATGCGGCTGGATCTGCTGGCCGAAAAGCTCGAGAGCCTGCACGCCGAAGGCGCGCGGATCGCCTGGATCACCGCGACGTTCGGGACCACCGATGGCGGTGGCATCGACGACATCGCCGGGATCCGCCGCGTGATCGACGATTTCGCCCAACGCCGCGGAGTTCCGCCGCCCCAACTGCACGCCGACGCGGCCGTTGGTTGGGTGCTGAGCTTCCTCACCGAATACGATCTCGAGGCGAACAAGCTCGACTTCTCCCCGGACCTGCTGCCCCTGGTGGCGCGCGCCCGCGACCGCGCCAAGGGACTCCGCGTCGCCGACAGCATCACCATCGACTTCCACAAGATGGGCTGGGGCCACTACCCGGGCAGTGCGTTTCTGGTCAACCACAGGCAGGATCTTCGCTACCTGTCGCGTTCGGTGGAGGAGACTCCGTACTTCGCGGAGGCGGATGGGCGGCGCGATCCGGCGCTGTTCACCCTCGAGTGCTCGCGTCCGGCTCTGGGTCCGTACACGGTGATGGCGTCGCTCAACGGGATCGGCATTACGGGCTGGCAGTTGCTGGTGGCCCGGTCGCTCGATCTGGCCCGCGACCTGAAGGGGCGGCTGGAAGCGCTCGAATATTGCAAGGTGCTCAATCTCGAGGCGATCGGACCGAGCGTGCTCTGGTGGGTGTTGCCGAAAGGACGCGACGCCAAGGAGATCCACGGACGGGCGATGGACGGCAAGCTGGGTCCGGCCAAGTTCGCCCAATTCGGCGGCGAGATCCGGCGGCTGTTCGAAAAACGCGAGCGGTCGATGGACCCTGCCGTGGACGCGCGGCTGAGTTTCACCACCAGCATCGGGCATCACCCGCACGGATTGTCGCTGCCCGCGTGGAAGGCCGTCTTCTTCAATCCCCGAACCGATACCGCGGTCATCGACCGCTTGATCTACGGAATTGAGGAACTGCTCTGAAGTGGTGGGCCCGGCAGAACTCGAATCTGCGACCTCTACCGTGTCAAGGTAGCGCTCTAACCAACTGAGCTACGAGCCCGTCTCGAAACCTTGAGTTTACCACAGGAGGCGCCTCCGGGAGGCGGCGCGCAGGTTGCGGGAATGTAGCAAGATGGGATCATGGCGAACGTCAGGAAGTTCTGCACGGCGGGTCCGGTGCGGCCCGAGTGGCACTACCTGCTTTCGCCACTGGAGCGGCTGGATCTTCCTCTGCTCATGGGGCTGATCGCCGACGGGAAGTACTTCGTTTTGCACGCGCCTCGTCAAACGGGAAAGACCTCCTGCCTGGGAGCGCTGACCGCTCACCTCAACTCCACGGGCGCCTATCGGGCCATCTACGTGAACCTCGAGCCCGGGCAGGCGGCTCGCGACGATCTGGCAGTGGCGATGCGGTCGATCGCCTACGAGATCGGCGCCGAAGCGCTACGAACGCTCGGCGATCCCTTCCCGGAATCCGTACGGGAGCGTGTCCTTGCCGCCGCCGGGCCGGTGGGTTCACTTCGAGCGCTGTTGGCGGAGTGGGCCGCCCACTCTCCCCTGCCGCTGGTCGTCCTGTTCGACGAGGTGGACTCGCTGGTCGGCGACTCGCTGATCTCGCTCCTGCGCCAGATCCGTTCGGGCTACGTCGATCGTCCGAGCGGCTTTCCCCAGAGCGTGGTTCTCTGCGGCGTCCGCGATGTCCGCGACTATCGCATCCACGGGACCAAGGAGATCGTGACGGGCGGCAGCGCGTTCAACATCAAGGCGGAATCGCTGCGCCTGGGCGACTTCACGCCCGAACAGATCCGCGAACTCTACCAGCAGCACACCGCTTCGACCGGTCAAGTGTTCGACGAGGCGGTTTACCCTCTGGTGTGGCGGTACACGCGGGGGCAACCGTGGCTGGTGAACGCGCTCGCTTACGAGGCCTGCTTCCGGATGCCCGACGGCATGGACCGCGCCCGCCCGGTCACGGCGGCTGTCGTCGAGCAGGCCAAGGAAAATCTGATCCTGCGGCGGGACACGCATCTGGACCAGTTGTCCGACAAGCTGCGCGAGGACCGTGTGCGGCGTGTCATGCAGCCCATCGTGAGCGGCGAAGACCGGCAGCCGGAAGAGCAGTCCGACGATGCCAACTACGCGATCGATCTGGGTCTGATCCGCCGCGGTCCGGAAGGTCTCGAGATCGCCAACGCGATCTACGCCGAGGTGATTCCGCGCGAGATGACGTTTGAGGTGCAGACCGACCTGCTGGGCACGCACAAGACGGCGTGGTACGTGGACGATCGGGGGCGGTTGGACATGCACGGGTTGATGAAGGCGTTCCAGCAGTTCTTCCGCGAGAACTCCGAGCACTGGCTGCAGCGGTTCGACTACCGGGAAGCTGGTCCGCAACTGCTGATGCAGGCCTTCCTGCAGCGAATCGTGAACGGAGGCGGCCGGATCGACCGCGAGTACGGTCTCGGGCGCCGCCGCACCGATCTGTTGATTCAGTGGAAGGATCAACGCGTGGTCGTCGAGTTGAAGCTCCTCCACAAATCGCTGGACGCGACGATCGAGGCGGGGCTTCGGCAGACGGCCGGCTACATGGAGATCGCGGGCGCGGCCGAAGGCCATCTGGTGATCTTCGACCGCCGCTCCGAAGCCGGTTGGGACCGCAAGATCTTCCACCGGATGGAGGGTGCAATCTCTGTTTGGGGGATGTAGCCGGCGCCCGCTTGTGGATTACCGCCGCGAATGGTACTAGAATAAAAGCCTGGGAAGAATAGAAGCTGGACTTTCCCCCGGATCCGGCGCTCTCTCTCCGTAGCCTCTCTTCGTGCCGAGCGCGCCCGCCTTCCGGGAAGATCCAGCCGTGGAGGACGGTGTGAGCATTCAAAGGGAACTCTCTCGGACTGCGTATCCGGTAACGATTCTCTACCGCACGGGCACGTCGTTGATCGAAGGCCGGCCAGTCAAGGTGAAGCTTCGGCTGTGGGAGTGTCCGTTCTGCGGCGACCCCGGTTCGCGCAAGTCCACCAGACCGCGCGTTTACGAGCGTCCGCTGACGTTCTTCATTTGGCCCCGCCGCTGCAAGAGTTGCGGACACCGCTACTACGCGCCGCTTCTTTGGTGCATCCGCCCCGGAACGTTCTGGGCGATGTTCGGCGTGATGGCGGTGGCCGGGATGACGGGCTGGTTTCTTTGGTTCTTGAGCGGCTACTTCCAGCAAGCGGGATAATCGAAGCAGGATCATGGCGATCGACGTTGGCGGCAAGACCGCTGTCATTACCGGAGGCGCCAACGGAATCGGTCTGGCATGCGCGCAGGCCCTCGTCGATGGGGGCGCCTCGGTTTGGATCTTCGATCTCGACCGCGAACGGCCGCGGGAAGTGGCGGCGGAGATCGGCGCTCGCGGCGCCGCGGTGGATGTCACCGTTCGCGCCTCGATCGATGCCGGCTTCGCGCTCTCGGGCGCGCCCGACATCCTGATCGCCAACGCGGGAATGGCGGTCTTCGAGGACGCCGGCGCCACCACGCGCGATCAATGGGACCGCGTCCTGGCGGTCAATCTCACCGGCATGTTCGAAACCGTGCAGGCCGCCGCCCAGCTCATGAAGCCGCGCCGCTCGGGCGCCATCGTGCTGACCGCGTCCACCAATTCGTTCGATGGAGAGGCCACGCTGATCGCCTACAATTCGAGTAAGGCGGGCGTGCTGGGGTTGCTGCACACAGCGGCGAACGAATTCGGCCCTTACGGCATTCGCGTGAACGCGGTGTGCCCCGGCCTGATCCGCACCAGACTCACCAGGTTCGCCTTTGACGAACCCTCCGCGATCAAGGATTACTTCCGGCAGATTCCGATCGGCCGCGGCGGCGAGCCTGGCGAGGTAGCCAACGCGGTGGTGTTCCTGGCCTCGGACCTCGCCTCCTATGTTACTGGCGCCGCGCTGCTGGTCGACGGCGGCCAGATGTCGTGTAAGTTCGGCACTTGGAACGAGGAACGCGCCACGTTCGAAAAGGATCGTTGGGTGCTCAAATGACTCGCGCCGCCGCGGTCGCGATCCTGTGCGCCGCGCTGCTTGCCGGAGGAGCCAAGGAAGAAAAGGCCGCCGAGTTTCTCGGCCTGGCGCGGGCCGGCGACGTGTGGCGTCTGAAGGAGATCCTCGAAAAGGGTTACAACGTCGACACGGCGGACAAGTCGGGAACCACGGCGTTGGCGTACGCCGCGGGAGGCGGGCACACGGATACGGTCCAACTTCTGCTGCGATATGGTCCGGGGACGCAATCGAAGGAGCAGGCCGTGGGTATCGCGGCATCGCGCGGGTTCGTAGACGTGGTGCGTACGCTGATCGAGGCGGGCGTACCGGAGTCGGCGGCATCCCTGGCTCTGGCGGCCGCCTGCACCAACAATCACCTGGAGATCTTCCAGCTTCTGTTGCGAGCCGGAGCGAGTCCGAACGCGACGATCCAGAATGTTCCGATGATTCACCTGACCGCGCACGCCAACAACACCGAACTGCTCGAGGCGCTGGTGCTCGCCGGAGCCGATCTCCGCCGGACCGATCCGCAGGGACGCACTCCGCTCGCGGCGGCCGTGGCGCAAGGCAACTCCGACTCGGCGCAGATGCTGCTCGCCTTCGGATCCGAGGTAAACGCCGCGGATGGCGAGGGAGTGACGCCTCTGCTGATCGCCACCGCGATGGGCCGCAACGAACTCATCCGGCTCCTGTTGGCCGCTGGAGCCGACGCCAACTGGCGCGACAAGGGTGGACGCACGCCGCTGATGACGGCCACGCGCCAAGGCCGCGCGCAGGCCATCCGCTTGCTGGTGGCGTTCGGCTCGCGGGTGGACGATCGCGACAACATGGGGCGCACGCCCTTGATGGAAGCGGTGGCGCAAAGCCGCGCCGACATGGTGCGCGCACTGCTCGAATCCAATTCCAATCCCTCGTTGCGCGATCCGTCCGGGCTTTCGATCCTGTTGATGGCGCAGCGGCGCAGGAATGCGGAGGTCACCGAACTCCTTCGGCAGTACGGCGCGCAGCCGTGACGCCTTCCCTTGTGGCCGAAGGTCTGGTCCGCAGGTTCGGTTCGGTCACCGCCGTGGATGGCGTCAGCTTCGAAGTGTGGCCCGGCGAGGTGGTCGGCTTGCTGGGTCCGAATGGCGCGGGCAAGACGACGGTGCTGCGGATGCTGGCCGGAATCCTCACGCCCGGCGCGGGGCGCGTCATTGTACGCGGGGTCGACATGGCCGCGTCGCCGCTCGAGGCCAAGCCTCTGCTCGGGTTCCTTTCCGGCGACACCCAGCTCTATCAGCGGTTGACTCCGCGCGAAGTGCTGCTGTTCTTCGGCCGCCTCTACGGCATGGACGAGGCGCGGCTAGGCCGGCGGATCGGCGAGATCGCCGCCGCGCTCGACATGGGCGCGTTCGTCGACCGGGCCTGCGGCACCCTTTCCGCCGGGCAACGCCAGCGCGCCAACATCGCCCGCGCGTTTCTCCATCAGCCCGAAGTTCTGATTCTCGACGAACCCACCAACGCGCTCGACGTGCTGTCCGGCCAGTTCATCATTCGCTCCATTCGGAGCGAACGCGCCGCCGGCCGCGCGGTCTTGTTCTCGACGCATATCATGGGCGAGGCCGAGTACCTGTGCGACCGCATCGTGCTGCTGCACGCCGGACGCGTCGTCGACCAGGGGACGCTGCCCGAACTGCTGGAAAGGTCCGGCTGCGCCAATCTCACCGACACGTTCCTATGGCTGGCGGGCGAGGAAGCGGCATGAGACCCCGCCTCGCCTGGATCATCTACCGCAAGGAACTGCTCGACTCATTGCGCGACCGCCGAACGCTCGTGATGATGCTCGGCATTCCGGTGCTGCTCTATCCGATGCTGATGATGGGCATGGCGAAGCTACAGGAGTCGCAATCGGAGGCGCGCGAGGCGCGGCGGTCCGTCGTCGCCGTCTGGGGCCGCATGCCGGACACGCTCGAGGCGCGGCTGCGCGGCAACGCCAAGCTCGAGTTGAAAGTGGACCTGGACTATCCGGCTGCTCTTCGATCCGAAGTCGCCGCGGGCCGCGTGCTGCCGCCCGAGGTCAAGCCGGGCAAGAATCCGGCGGAGACCTCCGTCACGCGCGCCGCCCGGCAAGTCACACTGGACCGCCGCGCCGACGCGGTTCTGCTCGTCTGGCCCGACATGGACGCGGCCAGGCGCGACAACGGGCAGGGAACCGTATCGGTGCTCTTCGACTCCGTACGTCCGGATTCGGGCAAGGCGCGCGAGAGGCTGACCGACGAGATTCAGGAATGGCGCCGCTCCGAACTCTCCGAACGGGAGCGCACGATGCGCCTGCCGCCGGGCTTCACTCGCGCCGTCGAGATCCTCTCCGAAAACGTCGCCGCTCCCCAGCGGAAATCGGGGATGCTGCTCGGCACGATGCTGTGCGCGATGCTGCTGCTCATGTCGGCGATGGGCGGCTTCTATACGGCGATCGATCAGACGGCGGGCGAGAAGGAGCGCGGCACCATGCAGACTCTGCTGTGCGCGCCGTTGCGTTCCACCGAAATCATCGCGGGCAAGTTTCTCGCCGTTTGCACGGTGTCGTTGGCCGCCAGCGCCGCCAACCTGATCAGCATGTCGCTCACGGCTGGCCGCATCGCCAATGGCATTCCCGGCGTCGAACTGAAGATGACGTGGAGCGTGTTCGCGCTGGCGCTGGTGGCGATGATCCCGATCGCCTTCACTCTCAGCGGACTCTACCTGGCGGTGGCGGCCTTCGCGCGCGATTTCAAGGAGGGGCAGAACCTGCTCGCGCCGGTGATGACGCTGATCATTCTGCCTGTGTTCGCTCTCATGAATCCGTCGGTGGAGCTCAGCCGCACCACCGCCTTCATTCCCGTGGTGAACCTCGGTCTGTTGGTCAAGGCCTTGTTCCTCGGAGAAGCGAAGGCCGATCTGGTCTTTCTGGCATTGCTTTCCTCCGCCGCGTACGCTACCTTGGCGATCCTGCTCGCGGCACGCGTGTTCGAGCGGGAAACCGTGATGCTCGGCGGGCGCGAGCAGATCCGCGGGCTGCTCGACTTCAGCGCGTCGCGCGGCGGCGTCCCTTCGGCCGCATGGTCGCTCACCATGTTCTGCATCGTGCTGGTGGCCAACTTCTACGGGCAACTCGCCCTGGTCAATCACGGCGTGCTGGTGCTGCTTGCGGTGGTCTTCGTCGCGTTCTTCCTGGCTCCGCCGGTCGCGGCGACCGCGCTGATGCGATTCTCGTGGCGCGATACGTTCCAACTCCGGCCGCTCTCCGGGCGTGGAGTGGCGGCTTCGGTTGTGCTGGGCCTCTCGGCGTGGACCGTCGCGGCGGGCGTGTTCTTCCGGATCCTGCCGCCGCCGGAGTCGCTGCGCAAGGCGCTGGAGGAAGTGCTGATGATCCGCGACGCTTCGGTGCCGCTGGGGTTGCTGCTCTTTCTGGCGGCGGTGCAGCCGGCGATCTGCGAGGAGGCGCTGTTTCGCGGATTCATCCAGACCGGCTTGCGCGGCGCCGGAAAGTGGGCCGCGATCGGCGTGACGGCGCTGTTGTTCGCATTGGCGCACGGCTCCCTCCACCGCATGCCGCCGACGCTGTTTCTGGGGCTGGTGATTGGATACGCGGTCTGGCAAACGCGGTCGATCCTGGCCGGCGTCATCATCCACGGCTTGAACAACGGCCTGGCGCTGTGGCTTGCCCGGGAGGGTGGTTCGGCGGCGGGAGACGCGGTTCTGCCGTGGCGGTGGACCCTGGCCGGTGTGGTGCTGGTGGCCTGCGGGCTAGGGATGTTGTGGAGGATCGATAGTACTGGGTCTACCCACAATCGAGAAAGCGCCGGATAATGGAGTGTGATGCTCCCGCTGTTGTTCTTGTTCGCCGGCGTAGCCTCGGCCCAGGCGATTTTCAACGTTCCCATGGTCGACGCCGCGATTACCGGCAACGCGATCTACGCCAGTACCGGGGCCGGCTTGTTCCGGACCACGGACGACGGCGTCACTTGGCGTTCGCTCACTCTGCGGCCCCGCGGTCAACGGCAACCGTATATCCTGAACCTGCACGCTCACCCTTCGAACCCGCTGATCGTCTACGCAACCACCGAGGCGCCCGATGGCGCGCTCTGGCGGACCACCGATGGCGGCGAATCGTGGGCGCAGTGGAATTCCGGGCTGCCGCAAACGGGCGGCTTTCTCGATAGTCTGGTGATTCTCGGCGGTTCCACGGCTTCGCTGATGTATGCCCGCATCGGTGACGGCATCTTCAAGTCGGTCAACGCCGGCCAGACCTGGACGCGCCAGGCGTCGCAGCCCGTGGCCGGCGGCTCGCTCTCCATCAATCCTCGGAACCCCGCGTTCATGCTGCTCGGATTCTCCGGCGGCATGTATCGCACCACCGATGAAGGCGCCAACTGGTTCCTGTTCCCGTCGCTCAAGATCCCGCCGGGCGCCAACGTCGCCTCGGTGCTGATCGACCCCTTTCTGCCCGACGTCGCCTACGTGGGCACTACCTCACCGGACGGCTCGACCGGTGGATTCTACATCTCGACCACCGCGGGTCCGAATTCACCCGAGGCCGGCCTCGGTCTGGTGGAGCCCCGGATCCGTCCACTGGTTTTGTATGGGCCGGGGCCCTTCAACCTCTTCACAACGGAAGCGGTCTGCGGTACCGCCCAGGGGAGGCCGGCCGCCTGCTTCGCCAAGAGCACGGATAACGGAAGGGGCTGGCGGGTGCTTGGCGTCGCCCTGGGCTTCGGCGGTCCGGTGCGTTTGAACTTCAACCCGGCCGCGCCCGCGAACATGGTGGCCGCCACGCAGCGCGGAATCTTCGTTAGCTCCGACGCCGGTGAGAACTGGCTGCCCCGGGAGGGCCGCGCGCTGCCAACGCTCAGCCTGCCGCCGCCGATCGAGTTCACCCTGCCTCCGGGCGGAACCGGCCGCGTCGATAACGTCGTTCGCGTACTCGAGTCCGACCGCTGGTTCCTCCCGATCACTAGCACGGCTAGCGGCGAGCCGTGGCTCACCGTGACGGGCGGCGCCGGCTCCACTCCGCTGAATCTCGGCATCGCGGTGAGCGCCGCGGGACTCGCTCCCGGCGCATACACGGCATCGATTCGCGTGAACTCGCCCGGCGCCATCAACGACGGCGCGACGATTCCCGTGCGGCTCACCGTCACGCCTCCCGCGGCCTCCACCGTTTCCTACGTGCTCGACACTTTCGCGGGCACTGGACAGGCGGGCAACTTCGGCGACAACGGCCCCGCCAACCGCGCGGTGATCGACGTGCCGGACTCGCTCGTCTTCGATTCGGAGGGCAATCTCTACTTCAGCGCGCCCGCGCGCAACGTGGTCCGTCGCATCGCGCCGAATGGGCGGATCACTCGCTTCGCGGGCAATGGGCAGTCGGGCTTTGCGGGCGACGATGGGCAGTCGCTGTTGGCCACTTTCAGCCAGCCGCGCGGTCTGGCGTTCGGCTTCGGCCGCGTGTTTGTCGCGGACTCGGACAACAACCGCATCCGCTTCTCCACCACCGATTCCGAACTCCTGCAAAGCTACATCGACGGCGAGCGCGGCATCGAGCGTCCGCGCGGGATCGCGTTCGACGAGCAGGGCAATCTCTACGCCGCGCTGCCTGGTTTGCACGTGGTCGTCCGGATCGATAGCAACCGCCGAGCCACGGTGTTCGCCGGAACGCGCGGTCAATCGGGCTTCCGCGGCGATGGCCTGCCCGCGGTGAGCGCGCTGCTGTCGGCCCCGCTCGATGTGGCCGTGGGTCCGGGCGGCGTCGTCTACATCGCCGACACCGACAACCATCGCATCCGCGCCGTCGATCCCAACGGCCGCATCCGCACCGTGGCGGGCAACGGTTTAGGAGGATTCCAGGGCGATGGGGACGCCGCCACCGCCACTTCGTTGAGCCGCCCTTCCGGCATCGCCGTGGATGGAGCGGGCAATCTGATCGTTGGCGACACGGACAATCACCTCATCCGGTCGGTAACGCCAACCGGCGCTATCCGCACCATCGCGGGCACGGGCGCGGCGGGTTTCGCCGGCGACGAGGCGGAGGCCACGCTCGGTCAACTGCGGTCACCGGCCGATGTCGCCATTGACGCACAAGGCGTCGTCTATTTCTCCGATTCGCAAAACAATCGGGTGCGCACGCTGACCCCACGGGAGCGCAGCACCGGACCTTCGATCTCCGACGGCGGCGTGGTCAACTTCGCCGATCAGACGTCGCGCCTGGCGCCGGGCGCGGTGTTCTCGATCTTCGGATCGAATCTGGCATCGGGAGCCGCGGCCGCCGAGGGACTGCCCTGGTCCGCTACGCTGGGGGGCGTCTCGGTGACGTTCGACGGCCAGTCCGCCGCGCTGAGTTCCGTCTCGCCGGGACAGATCAACGGCCAGGTTCCCTGGGACGTGGCGGGTCCGGTCAACGTGGTGGTGACGGTCAATGGAGTGGAGAGCCGGCCCGCGCCAGCCCGAATCGCTCCCACGGCGCCGGCGATTCTGCCTTCCACCCGCGGCCGCGCGTTGGCGTTCAACGAAGATGGCTCCCAGAACTCGCCCGCGGCGCCCGCCGCGCCGGGCAGCGTGGTGACGCTCTACTTCACCGGCCAGGGCGCGGTGGACAACCGTCCCGAACTCGGCGCCGCCGCGGCGGACGATCCCGTGTCGCAGCCGCTCGAAGCCGTTTCGGTGACGTTGCGCGACCGCGTGGAACCGGATTCCGCGCGGCTGGCCGCCGGCCAGGTCGGCGTCGCCCTGGTGAAGTTCCGCGTGCCGCAATTGCCCGCCGGCGACCATCCGGCCGTGGTTACCGTGGGCGGCGCGTCGAGTAATAGCGCACTGATCGCGGTACGGTAAGGCATGGCCGAAATCCGGCACGAACTGCACTTTCGCGACGCCCGACCGCCACACGAAATTCAGGCGATGTTGGAGCGCGAGATTCGAGCTCCGCTCCGGCCTGTCATGGACGGAAGCACGCTGGCGTTCCGGGGCATGACGAAAGCGCAGGGCTCCCAGTCCCTCGAGTTACGATTCGACGCGGCTCTGAATGCGTCGAACTGCTACACGCTCGCGATGTCCTCGAGCGACAGTTCCGCCAAGGCCTGGTTCGAACTGTGGACGAGAGACCTTCGCGCCGCGGCGCCGCCCGATCCCGGCGAGGCCTCGGCGGACCGTTATCGCGAACTGGCGGACGAGTCGCTCGCCGCCGAGTCCGCACTGTCCGATGCCGCGGCCATTCAGCGCACGATCCTCGAACGGATGCGGGACGGAGATACCTACTCGACGGCCCACAAGGAAGGCGGGACCATCATCTCCTGGCGCGGGCCGCTGCTCGGTTTTTTAGGAACGGGCCACTTCCTGCGCTCCGACTACGGCGAATCGAGCACCGTCCAGCGGTTCGAGGACAATGCCCCGTTCCTCGTGTTTCTGCGCCAGTTCTTCGACTGGGAGGCGCGGGCTCACTGCTATCCGGACCAACCGCCGGATGCCGACGCCTGGAGACTGATCCTTCGCCTGCTGAGACCGAAGTAGCGCTCGGCCGTCGGCGGCCAGGGAATGCCGCGACACGGTCTTGATCACCGGCTGCTGGCCAGGCCGCCCGGGATCGTCGCCCCTTCCGGTCGACGGAAATCGGGCTTTGGACTAGGTCTAGGCTGGCCGGCTAGGATCCCAGCCAGGCAACGCAGCCGCCTGCCTCACCCACGCCGCCAACAGCGCCTCGTCGATCTCGCCGCCTTCGTGGATGTCGATCCAGCGCGCGCCCTTGCTACGCACCGTGTGTGACTTTGTGTCGTCTCCGGCGCCAAATTATCCGGCGTAGATCTTTGCACGCCGTTTGGCGCAGCGGACCGGCCCGAATCTCGTTGCGCAAACGTGTTGTCGTCATCCGGCGTTTCGCAATACAGTTTTGCAGCGTTGAAGCCGAGCGATTCCGAGAGTGCCCGATCTCTTCTGAAAATCACCCAACGTCCAGATGGCGCGCGATTCAGGGCTCTTTCTGATCAGCTAGACAGCGTCGTACACAAGTGTTCGATATAATAGCTCCATGAAAGGTTCCGAATTCCTCCGCGCTGTGAAAGCGTACGCGAGGAAGAAAGGCATGAACTGCCGATGGGCGCCACAACGCGGGTCGGGCAGCCACGGAACACTTTATCTTGGAAGCAGCCTCACAGTGGTCAAGGATTTAAAGAAAGAACTCGGGCCCGGCCTTAGCGGCCATGTGCAAGCAAATCGGAATTCGCCAGGAGGACCTCTAATGTTTAGCGCAACCTATCCGGCTACTTTTCAACCTGAGACCAACGGCAAGGGCCTTTTCGTTCGATTTCCCGACCTGCCCGAAGCGCTCACCGGGGGCGACGATCTAAACGACGCCCTGGAGCAAGCCGCCGACTGTCTCGCGGAAGCCATCGCGGGCCGTATCGCTCGTGGCGACGGCATTCCTTCACCGTCTAAGCCCAAGCGCGGGCAACGGATGGTGAGTGTGCCCCTTTACCTCGCCCCGAAACTCGCCCTCTACCTGACCATGCGCGATCAAGGGCTCAAGAATACGGAACTCGCACGACGGCTTGGGGTGAGCGAAACCGTGGTGAGAAGAATGCTCAATCCGAAGCACGACACAAGACCCGAAAACATGCAGGCCGCACTCGCGTGCCTCGGCAAGCGAATTGTGATCACCTTTGTGGATGCGGCCTAACCATGCCCCTCTCCATCGGCGAAAAACTCGGCCCTTCGAAATTCTCGCGCCAATTTGGCGCGGGCGGCATGGGAGAGGTGTGGAAGGCCGGCGACACGCGACTCGGCCGTATCGTGGCCATCAAGCTCCTGCTCAGTCAGCATGCCTCCCCTGCGAGCGCGGCGCGATTTCAGCCGGAAGCCCGCGCCATCGCCGCGCTGAATCATCCCAACATCTGCCAGATCTACGACGCCGGCCCCGACTACCTCGTCCTCGAATACATCGAAGGCACGCCGCTCGCGGCCAAAAACTCCGCCCCCACGCCTGCTGACGAGGCGATAAGATCGCTCCGCGGATAGCCTCCGCGCTCGAGGAGGCTCATGGACACGGCATCACGCATCGCGATCTGAAGCCCGACAACATTCTCGAGACCCGCACGGGAATTAAAGTCCTCGACTTCGGACTCGCCAAGCTCTCCGCCGATTCCGGCGTCACGAAAACAGTGGAAGGCGCCGTGATGGGGACGGCTGCCTACATGTCGCCAGAACAAGCGCAGGGCAAGACAGCCGACGCACGCTCCGATATTTTTTCTTTCGGCGCCGTGCTCCACGAACTGCTCGCCGGACGCCGCGCCTTCACCGGAGATTCCATGGCCGCCGTCTTGGGAGCCGTCCTCACCGCCGATCCCGCGCCCTTCGATGCTCCCGCGGCTCCGGCGCGCGTCGTAACCACGTGCCTGCGCAAAGCTCCTACCGATCGCTACCAGAACATCGCCGAAGTAAAACAGCCTTGGAGCAAATCGCGGTGAAAGCGGAGCGCGGCAAGCCGCAGCCCTCCATCGCCGTGCTCCCTTTCGCCAACATGAGCGCCGACAAGGAGAACGAATACTTCAGCGACGGCCTTGCCGAAGAGATCATCAACCTGCTGGCGAAGATTCCGAACTTGAAGGTGATCGCCCGCACGTCTTCCTTTTCCTTCCGCGGCAAGGAGCAGGACATCCGCAAGGTCGCCGAAACGCTCGGCGTGAGCCATGTGCTGGAAGGCAGTGTGCGCCGCGCGGGCAACCGTCTGCGCGTCACTGCGCAGTTGATCGACGCCGCCGACGGAGCGCACTTGTGGTCGGAACGTTACGACCGCGATATGACCGACGTCTTCGCCATTCAGGACGAAATCGGCCAGGCGATCTCCGAAGCTCCGCAGGTACGGCTGGCTCAACGCGCGAAGGCCGTGAACGTCGACGCCTACCAGCTTTACTTGAAGGGACAATACCACCGCTTTCGCTTCGCGCCGGACAGCCTCGCGAAAGCCCAAGGAATGCTACGACCAGGCCCTCGCCATCGACCCAAATTACGTTCCGGCTTATAGCGGACTGGCGGGGTACCACTTCACCTGTGCAGTGGTCGGCATAAAACCCCTTGCCGAGGTAGCGCCCTTGGAGCGCCAGCCGGCTTTGTTCGATTGCGTCGCCTGTCATGGACGGGAGCACGCTAGCGTACCGGGGCGTGACGAAAGCGCATGGTTACCACTCCTTCGAGTTGCGATTCGACGCGGCTCCGCGCGCTCGTCGAACTGCCATACGCTGGCGATGTCCTCGAGCGACAGTTCCGCCAAGGCCTGGTTCGAACTCTGGACCAGGGACCTTCGCGCCGCGGAAGCGCCCGATCCCGGCGAGGGCTCGGCGGACCGTTATCGCGCGCTGGCGGACGAGTCGCTCGCCGCCGAGTCCGCAATGTCCGATGCCGCCGCTATCCAGCGCACGATCCTCGAACGGATGCGGGCCGGCGACAGCTACACGACGGCCCACAAGGAAGGGGGAACCAACATCTCCTGGCGTGGACCGCTGCTCGGCCTGTTTGGATCGGGCCACTTCCTGCGCGCCGACTACGGGCAGTCCGACACGGTTCAGACGTTCGATGACGATGCCCCGTTCCTCGTGTTTCTGCGCCAGTTCTTCGACTGGGAGGCGCGGGCTCACTGCTATCCGGACCAACCGCCGGATGCCGACGCCTAGAGACTGATCCTTCGCCTGCTGGAACCGAAGTAGATTCCTGCCTGGCATCGCGGCAATGTACGCCTGTGCCGCGGCGCCCCCTTCCGCCCTCGCGATTCGCGGGTTGCCACCCGAGAGGAGACCAACCTCGCGCCCGCCTTTGGCTGGGACCGTGCGCGGAACTCATTTCAGCGGGATATCCAATAGGCCACTATCAGCGGCGCGCAAATCTCCAGCTTCCTCCTCGAGGCCGATGCCGGTGATCCGCCGCGCGCGCGCCTCGCGCATCAGGTAGAGCAGCCGGTGCGCCGCGACGTCGTGGCTCAGCCCCTCGTCGCGGATGTTCGAGATGCAGTTGCGTTCGGCGTCGGTGCGGCCGGGGCGCGGATCGTACGTGAGATAGACGCCGAGGCTGTCGTGTGAACTCAGGCCCGGCCGTTCGCCGATCAGCACCGCGACCATGGCGGAACCAAGCAGTTCGCCGATCTCGTCTCCGATCGCGACCCGTCCTTGCCGCACCACGCAAATTGGAGCGAGAGTCCATCCATCGAGCGCCCGCGTCATTCTGTCGAGCAGAGGTTTGGCATGACGCTCCACCGCCAGCGCCGACAATCCATCGGCCACCACGAACGCCGCGTCGAACCGGCCGCGCTGTAGCAGGCCCCTCGAGTTCGCGTCCAGGCGGCGGCCGAGATCGGGACGCCGCAGATACTCCGCGCGGTTGCGAGCCGCGCTCCGAAGCTCGATGCCGCCGATGCCGAGCGGCCCCATCTCCCAGTGCACGGCGTCGCGCGCCCTTGCATGATCCAGGCGGAATCGCAACGCTTCGACGGTTGGCACGCCGTGTCCCACCGCGCCCAGTGCGACGCGCGCTTCAGTGTAGGAGCGCAGGTTGGGCAACCGCTTCCTCCATTTCCCGCCGGAACGAGGGCAGCCGCTCCAGCCACTCCTCGAACTCCGGCGCCGGGCGCAGCCCCAGCACGCGCCGCGCGTAGAGGGCGTCGTGATAGGACGTGCTCTGGTAGTGCAGCATGATGTCGTCGCCGCCCGGCACG
>SYLY01000261.1 GCA_005808475.1 Acidobacteriota bacterium | reverse complement strand
GTGATCGACCGGGCGATCCAGGCCCACGGCGGCGCGGGCGTCTGCGGCGACTTCGAACTCGCCGCTTCGTGGGCGAACTCGCGCACCCTGCGCCTGGCCGATGGCCCGGACGAAGTTCACGCGGAGGCGATCGCCAAATGGGAGTTGGCGCGGCAATGAAATCCCTGCTGTTGTTCGCCGCCCTGGCGGCCGCCCAGACCAAGCCGGTGACCATCACCGGACTGGTGGTCGATACCGGCTGCTACCTCTCGCACGACACCAAAGGTCCCAAGCACGTAGCCTGCGCCACCGCGTGCGCCACCGCCGGCGTGCCGCTGGCGATTCTCGACGAAGCGAGCGGCACGCTGTACCTGCCGGTCGCCGTCAATCACAAGAACCAGAACGCGCTCCTGATGCCGCACATCGAGAAGCGTGTGACGGTCACCGGCACGCTCTACGACAAGGGCGGCATGAAGGGCATCGGCATCAAGACGGTCGCCGCCGCGAAGTAGCCGTTACCGCGCTCCGGCCGCCAACAGGACGATCCCGGCGACGATCACGCCCACGCCCAGGAACTTCTGCGTTGTCAGCGGTTCGCCGAAGAACACCCGCGACCACACCAGCGTCCACACGTAGCCGAGCGAAACCATCGGGTACAGCACGCTCAGTTCGCCGTGCTTGAGCCCCTTCAGATACAGCAGTGACGACGCCACGAATAGCGCCACGCCCACCGCCAGCCGCCAGTTCGTCACCACGCTACGAATGTCGCGATGCATCCGTTCGCCGCCCTTTTTCAGGAACACGGCGCCGAACGATCCCACGAACGACGCTCCCAAGACGAGAATCATCGATGAGAGCGGCGTCTTCACTTACGGCTGGCCCTTCCGATGATCGCGACCCCCGCCACCACCGTAACCAGCCCCGCGATTTTCCAGGGATTGACCGTTTCCTGGTACAGGACGATCGAGAGGATCGTCACCCACACATAGCCGACCGCGATCAGCGGATAAAGAATCGAAAGTTCGCCGTATTTCAACGCCACCGTCAACACCACCGTGAACAGTCCATAGAGGCTGTATCCGGCGAAGAGCTTGGGGTTCTGGAAGATATAGAAAAGCAGCGCCAGCGGGTTATCGGGCGAGGCCCCGCTAGTGCCCGATTTCATCAGCAAGTGCGCGGCGGCGTTCAACAGCGTGCCTACCGTCACCAGGCCGATGGCGATGCGGCGGGCCTTGGCCGGATCCCGTTCGACAAGTGGAACTTTCGACAACGCCTACCAGCGTAACATAAAGAGCCGCATGGACTATCCGCCGAAGCCCCCGCCCCCGGGCGTCTCGATCGACAGCGTTTCGACCGCCTCGATGCGGAACCGGACCTTGGCGTCCAGCCGCCGCCAACCCTTCGTCCCCCGCACTCGATTCGCCCCCGGCGCTCCCGCCGAACCGCCCGCCAGACCGTACGGTCCGCGCGCGCGGCGGTCGGAGAGAATCGTCACCTCCGCCCCGGTTAGGAACTCCAACTCCCGCACGATGCCGTCGCCACCGGCGTGCCGGCCCTGGCCGCCCGAGCCCCGCCGGATCCGGTAGGAGCGCACCCGCAGCGGATACTGGTGCTCGAACGCCTCGCACGGCGTGTTCAGGCTGTTCGTCATGTGCGTGTGCACGGCGCTTTGTCCCGGCCCGCGCGGAGAAGCTCCCATCCCGCCCGCGATCGTCTCGTAGTAAGCGAACGGGCGCCGCCGGAACGGATCGTACCCGCCGAACGACAGATTGTTCATCGTGCCCGAACTGGCCGCCGGAATCAGGTCCGGCGCGGCCTTCGAAAGCGCTCCCAGAACCACGTCGGTGATGCGCTGCGACGTTTCCACGTTGCCCGCCGCCATCGCCGCCGGAGGCAGGGCATTGGTCACTGTCCCCGCCGGGTTGATCACCCGCACCGGCCGCATCAGACCCGCCGTAACCGGCACGTCCTCCGGGATCAGGCACCGGAAGCAGTAGGTCACCGCCGCGATGGCGACCGCGTGATTCGCGTTCACCGAACCCTCGGTCTGAGGATCCGTTCCCGTGAAGTCGACTTCGGCCTCCGTCCCGCGAATCGAAATCCGCGCCACGATCCGCACCCCGCCTTCCGAGATGCCGTCGTTGTCCAGAAAGTCCTCGAAAGCGTATTCGCCGTCCGGCAGCGCCGCGATCCGGGCCCGCATCATCTTCTCGCTGTACCCGTTCAGCGCGGCCAGATTGCGCTCCACGCGCGGCAGCCCGTGCCGCGCCACTATGTCCAGCAGACGCGAGCGCCCACGGTCGATCGCGCTGATCTGCGCCCGAAGATCGCCTTCGCGCTCCTCCGGCGTACGCACGTTCGACAGGATCAGACCGAGCAGACCGGCATCGGTGACGCCTCGCCGCACCAGAAGAATCGGCGGGATGCGGATGCCTTCCTGATAAATCTCGCGCGCCAACGGCATCGATCCCGGGCTCATCCCGCCGACATCGGAATGGTGCGCCCGGTTCGCCAGATAGAACCGCGGCTTCCGCTCGCCCTTCAGGAAAACGCCCGCCACGGCGGTGATGTCCGGTAGATGCGTACCGCCTCGAAATGGATCGTTGACGATCGCCACATCGCCCGGACCCAGTTCGAACGACGCCCGCACCTGCCGCACCGAATCGGGCATCGCCCCCAGGTGAACCGGCATGTGATCGCCCATCGCGGCGGTCTCGCCGTTCTCGTCGTAGATGGCGCAGGAATAGTCGCGCCGCTCCTTGATGTTCACCGAATAGGCGGACTTGCGCAGCACCACGCCCATCTCTTCGCAGATGGAGGCGAGCAAGTGGCGGAACAGTCCCAACTCGACCGGATCGGCCTTGCTCATCGCTTCTTCTTGAGCGCCGGGGCGCCGGACGACGGGCGGCGCCCCGGCGAAGGCGGCGGAGCCTGCACCACGGGGTCCGGCGGCGGAGGAGGCTCGGGCAGCGCGGCCAGAGCCGGCTTGCACTCGCCCACCTGGCTCTCGAACCGCACCACCGCGTTCCAATTGCCGCCTTCCTTCTTCTCCACCCGGTGCGACTTCGTCTTGCCGTCGGACTCGATGCGCCAATCGGCGTTGCCCGTCGTGTTGCGCGCCACCTTCAACCGCAGCGCGCGGCCGCTCACTTCCTTCACCGTCCACGACTCGCCGCCGGTCATCGAGTCGTGGTGCTCGTACCGCGGCGTCTCCGCCCCTTGCGTCCGGTCCACGATGAGGCTGCCCTGCGTCTTCGATTCGAAGTGGAACTGCTCGATCGCCGCCACCCGCGACTCGCCGAACACCGGCCGCTTTCGCCAACTCTTGCCGCCGTCGGTGGTGAGCAGAAAGAACGGATCGCGTGGCATCGCCAGCAGTACCTGGCCGCTGATCCAGCCCGTCTCGAAATCGAGGAACTGGATCTGATCCAGGCCCGCCGAGCGAATGCGCTCGTACGGTTCGCGCCACGTCTTGCCGCCGTCCTCGGTTGTCACCAGCACCGAGTACATCGTCGACGCGCCGTTGTGCAGATTGCCGGTAACGAAGATCTTGACGCCCAGCGGCTGCACGGCCGCCAGTTCCAGGAACACCGGGCAGGGGTCCTTCTCCGTGCAAGTCATGCCGAATCCGGCGATATCGGACTCGGGGCACGTGAACGGCAGCTTCAGCGGCTTGCCCGTGTTCTCGAGCACGATCTCCTTGGGCTCCTCCTGCTTCGCCGGCGCCGCGGCCTCTTCCTTGGAATAGCGGTCGATCTTGAACACGCCGCCCGGCTCCGAGCCCTTGGGAAGCTCGGGGAGCTTTGGCGCGGGAATCTGCGAAGCGCAGGTCCACGCGGCCAGCGCCGCCCAGGTGATCGCCCGTAGCTTCATGGCTTGTCACGTCGATTGTACCTCGGCGCCAACGCGGGGCTGAGCGGCGGAGCTTGGAATCGAATTAGAATCGGTGTGACCGGATCATGATGAGATCGATCTCTCGCGCCCTGCTGCTCGCGCCCGCCCTGCTCGGCGCCGCCGACTTCGCCCGCGACATCGAGCCGTTGCTGCGGCGCCGGTGCCACGGATGCCACGGCGCCGCCACGCAGTCGAGCGGCTTGCGTCTGGACCGGCGCGATGACGCTCTGCGCGGCGGCTACACGGGTCCGGCGATCCGCCCAGGCGACGCCGCCTCGAGCCGCCTGATCCAATTGGTATCGGGCGCGGGAAAGCTCCGCATGCCGCCAGCCGGACAGCCGTTGACCGGCGCCGAGATCGCGGTGCTGCGCGACTGGATCGACGCCGGCGCCGCGTGGCCGGAATCGAAGATGGCTGCCGCGATCCGGCCCCGCGCGAAGCCGTGGTCGTTCCAGCCGGTGCGAAAGTCGCCAGTTCCCGCCGGCGCGGCGAACCCGGTGGATGCTTTCGTGCGAGCCAAGCTGCGCGAGAAAGCGATCGCGCCTTCGCCCGAAGCCCAGCCGGTCACGCTGATCCGCCGCGTCACGCTCGATCTCACCGGTCGACCTCCCACTCCCCGCGAGGTTGGCGATTTCCTGGAAGATACCCGCCCCGGAGCCTACGAGCGGCTGGTGGACCGCCTGCTCGAATCCCCCCGCTACGGCGAAAAGTGGGCCCGCCACTGGCTCGATCTGGCGCGCTACGCCGACTCCGAAGGCGGCATCCAGGACTACTCCCGGCCTTTCGCGTGGCGCTGGCGGCAATGGGTGATCGACGCGTTCAACCGCGACATGCCCTTCGACCGCTTCACCATCGAGCAACTCGCCGGCGACCTGTTGCCCCGCGCCACGCTCGATCAGAAGATCGCCGCCGGCTTCCATCGCAACACCGTCACCAGCCGCGAAGGCGGCATCGAACTCGACCGTCTCCGCTTCGAGCAACTGGTGGATCGCGCCAACACCACTGGCATGGTCTGGCTGGGCCTCACCACCGGCTGCGCCCAGTGTCACGACCACAAGTACGATCCCATTACGCAGAAGGATTACTACCGGCTGCTGGCGTACTTCGAAAGCGCGGACGAAATCGACGAGGAGGCGCCGCTCCCCGGCGAATGGGGCGTTCACCGGCGCTATGCCGCCAAGTCCCGCTCCGAACGCGAGGCGCTGATCGCGAAACACGGTGCGGAGCCGCTTCTGGCCGAGTGGGAAGAGCACCTGCGCAAAGCGCTTGCCGATCCAGGCCGGAATCCCAAGTGGGACGTCGCCTACGACGCCTATTCGAAACTCGTCGACCACGGGACGGAGATCCTGTTGAAGAGCCCCGCATCGCGCACGGAGCGAGAGCGCGACGCGATCCTGGATTTCTACCTCTCGCGCGGCGCTCGCGGGGCGCTTTCCAAGGAGCGCTACGAAGCCGCCAAGCTCGAAGAGCTTCAGAAGGCTCTAGAGAAACTGGATTCCCAGTATCCAAAGCTCAGCACGATCATGACGCTTTCCGAATCTCCCACGCGGCGGTCCACGCATCTCCGCGTGCGCGGCAACTACGCCGATCGCGGCATCGAAGTCGCGCCGGGGCTGCCCGAAGCGTTGAGTGGCGCGCCCGCCGGAGACAGGCTGGCTCTCGCGCGATGGCTCGTGTCCCGCGACAATCCGCTCACCCCGCGCGTCGCCGTCAACCGCTTCTGGCAGGAACTGTTCGGGCGCGGCATCGTCCGCACCTCCGAGGACTTCGGCGCGCAAGGCGAAAAGCCGTCCCATCCCGAACTGCTCGACTGGCTGGCCGCCGAGTTCGTCGATCGCGGCTGGAGCGTCAAGCGCATGGTGCGGCTCCTGGTTACGTCCGCCTCCTACCGCCAGTCGTCGAACGCGCGTCCCGACCTGGCCGCCGTGGATCCGGCGAATGCGCTGCTCGCGCGCCAGTCCCGCCTGCGCCTTCCCGCCGAACTGATTCGCGACTCTGCTCTGGCGGCGAGCGGACTGCTAATGGAATCGGTGGGCGGCGCCAGCATCCGGCCGCCGCAACCGGAAGGCGTCGCCGACCTGCAGTACAGCACCAAGTGGGAGGAGACCGCCGGCCGCGAGCGCTACCGGCGCGGCCTCTACGTCCACATTCAGCGGACCGCCGGCTATCCGCTGCTGATGAACTTCGACGCGCCCGACCGCACCACCGCGTGCTCGCGCCGCGAGAGCTCCACCTCGCCCTTGCAGGCGCTGAATCTGATGAACGATCCCGTGTTCGTGGAGGCCGCCGAAGCGCTCGCCGAGCGGATCTCGCGTGAGGGCCCGGACGATGCCGCCCGCGCGGGTCTGCTGTTCCGCTTGTGCGTGGGTCGCGGTCCGAACGCGGCGGAGCGCGACTTGGTTCAGAGCCACGTGGCGCGGCGCCGCGGCTGGTTCGGCGCCGCGCGAGCGCTGCTCAACGCGGATGAGTTCTTGACAAGGGAGTGATGCCATGACGCCTGTCGAATTGGATCGCACGTTGCGCCGCCGCCATTTCCTGCGAACGGCCGCCGGTGGCATCGGCATCGCGGCGCTCGGCGATCTGATGGCGGCGGACCGGCCCGGTCCCCGCCCGCATTTCGGCGGCAAGGCGCGCAACGTGATCTTCCTCTATATGGAGGGCGGGCCCAGCCAGATCGACCTGTTCGATCCCAAACCCGCGCTGAACAAATGGCACGGGACGCCGCTGCCCGATTCGATGACCAAGGGTCTGAAGTTCGCCTTCATCAAGCCGAACGCCAAGGTCCTCGGCTGCAAGCGCGGCTTCACCCGCCACGGACGGAGCGGCGCCGAGTTGGGCGAATGGCTCTCCGCCTGGGCTCCCATCGCCGACGACATGTGCATCGTCCGGTCGATGCACACCGACGCGTTCAACCACCAGCCGGCCGACTACGTCCTGATGACCGGCCACATGCTGCCCGGCCGTCCTACGCTCGGATCGTGGGTGCTGTACGGTTTGGGCAGCGAAGCGAAGGACCTGCCGGGCTTCATCGTGCTGAGCACGGGCAGGAACAACATGAGCCAGGCCGCGCAGTGGTCCAGCGGGTTCTTGCCGTCGAGCCACCAGGGCGTGATGTTCCGCCGCAAGGGCGATCCGGTGCTGTACCTGTCGAACCCGGACGGCGTGGATGCCGCCGCCCAGCGCGCCGACTTCGAACTCACCGCGGCGCTGGATCGCGAGCGTCAGGCCGCGGCGGGCGACCCCGAAATCGCATCGCGGATCGCGTCCTATGAGATGGCGTTCCGCATGCAGATGAGCGCTCCCGGCTTGCTGGACCTGTCGTCCGAGCCGGCCAGGTTGCGCGCGGCGTACGGCGTGGAGAGCGAGCCCACCCGCGATTTCGGCCGCAACTGCCTGTTGGCCCGCCGCATGGTGGAGCGCGGCGTACGATTCGTGATGGTGACACATTCGCCATGGGACCAGCACACCGACCTGAACAAGGAGTTGAAGAAGAACTGCGACATCACGGCGGGTCCGGTGGCGGCGTTGATCCAGGATCTGAAGTCGCGCGGGCTGCTCGACTCGACGCTGGTGGTGTGGGGCGGGGAATTCGGCCGCACCCCTCTCGGCGACTTCCGCAAGGAGAACGACGAGGCGGCGGGCCGCGACCATCACGCCGCCTGTTTCACGATGTGGGCGGCGGGCGGCGGCATCCGTCCGGGCGTCACGATCGGGCGGACGGACGAGCTCGGCATGACGATCGAGGAGGACCCGGTGCATGTCCATGACATGCAGGCGACCATCCTGCACTGCCTCGGATTCGACCACGCCAAGCTGACTTACCGTCACATGGGCCGCGACTTCCGGTTGACCGATACCGGCGGACAAGTGGTGCGGAAGATGCTGGCGTAGCGGCCGGGTGTTGCCGCCATTTGGACAGCAATATGGGTGGTTTCGCCGTGCTCCCATCAACCGGAGCCGCTTGCTCCCCTCCACAGGCCGGCGCGCTATTACGCCGCATCTAACAAGGCCGGTGGAGCGATTACTTGTTGGCGTCCGTCTCGGGCACGTTGTGCGCGCTAACTAACTACACGTGGTCCAACTCGGACGGTGCGCGCGCCGGAATGACGGAGATCTATTTGATTGATGGACAGCAAGCCGGCAGCCGCCCCTCCCCTTCGAGGGGCGGAGGTCACCGGGAAAACGGATTCCCGAGTGCGGCGCAGAAGAGCGCGCTCGATTGTGGGCCGCCCAGACCCGACAGCGTCAGCCTCGCGTTCACACCCGGAAGCTGGTCCACTGAGAGTGGGCCGCATGGCCGAAGCCCCGCCGGGGCTGCTGGCATGCGAAAGACAATCTCATAGACGCCCACTTCACCCGGCTTCAGCCGGATCGACTCGGGCCGTTGGCGGTCGAATCCGGCGGATCCGCCTTCCACCAGCGGTAGTCGAGGGCTATCGAAGTCGAACCCCAATTGGCAACAGCTTACATCAATGGCGGCATTTGGCGCTCGAGTTTCCTCCCCGGTTCGCGCCGGGAAATTGGTGATTCCCATGCCGGTGGCAAGTACCGTGATAGTTTCTCCGGAACGCGCTGGCTGCGAGTCGGTGACGGCGCGGCCGTCGGAATGGAGAAAGGCCGGAAAATCCCGACGCGTGGAGCGCAACCGATGATGAGCGGGCAATACCTCATGGCATACGGGGGGGCTCTCTTCCCGCTCAATCACCACTGTAAGGCAAGCAACCGAGTTCGGGCCATCGTTACCGAAGACTCTTAGTGGACGAGCCTCGGCTTCAAAAGGGATCTGAGTGGTCACTGACAGAACCAGGCCGAAACCGAGGCGCGGCAATTGTTCGACACGTCCGACCGGCAAGTCGAAAACACGGGTGGCCCCGCCGAAGTGCCGGAAGCGCGCCTTCACGCTGACGCCCGCCAGTCGTGTTGGCCAAGGCGAGGTTGCCAACTGCCGCGCGACGGGAGCCTCAATGAGAGATTCCTCCTCCGTCTCCGGTATCCGAACCGTCACGTCGATCACTTCGCCGGGGGCCACCACCGGAAGAAAATGGGGTGGGAACGGCGCCGGTTCGGTCGACAAAATGTGGGGCCCTTGCGCGGACGCGTGCGGTAACAGCCAGCCACAAACTGAGACTATGATAATGGGTGCGAAGTTCCGGAACGGCATTGTATCCTTCTCCTCTCCTCAGTCATCAGAAAGTGCACATGGGGGCGAACTATCGGTCTCGCGTTACGGCCTTGGCCGCGGCCACGGCAGTGGGCGACAGGCCGCCTGTGCGGAAAGTCTTGGACTCGGGAAACAGCTTGCGAAGATCGGCCCCCATCGGAAGTGAAATCGTATTGGGTCTGAACTGGGGTTCGCCGGGCGGATCCCACACCAACGCCGCCCTGAGTTCCGGTGAATGGAACATGGCAGCCGCGTAAGCATTCCGATTAGAGGCAATCTGGCCGTAGTCCCCTCCGTCCCAGCAGGGCGTCGTCGTACCGTGCTGCGGTCCAGCGCACTTGTCGATTCTCGGCCTCCATTGTTGCGGGTCGACACTCAGGATTGGATCTGTTGGCGCAGATCCAGTCTGGAGTACGTAGCCGACCGGGGGCCAGCCTCCTCCTGGAGGCTGATAGTAAATCTTCTTCATCAAGAGCGCTGGCTGAGTTGTGTGGATGGTATAGAGCGAGTGCCAGTAGTCTTGTCGGCCGGCGGGGTCCCCGAATGCACTTGCGGTCGAGGACCCCTGGAGGAATTGGTCCCGGGTTGCATCCGCGTCTAGAAGGGCACAGGGAGAAGGCGTCAGTTCGCTATTGCAGGTCGCAATGTTGTTGCGGCCATAGTAGTCGACTGGGAACGAAACCACCCAGCGATTCTCACCTGCGCGAGCGTCGAGGAGCGGAGGTGTGAAGGCTGGGGCTCCGCCGAAGGTCGCCGTGGTCTTATCGCGGGGCGTCCAGAACCACATGATCGACTTATCGGGCAGACCGGTGCCCGATGTCCATGCATGTCCATCCACGCTCTTATGCCATTCGATTCTGTACGGCAAATGCTCTATTAGGAAGGATCCACTCGTCTGGTACGGTGGATGGTATTTGTTTACCGCCCCGCCGCCGGTCAGTTTGACACCGCGCCGGGGCGAAAACTTGGGTGCCGGTTCATGGTTAAATCGGCCTGTCGCCAATGGACTCAACAGCTTCCGAGCATCCAAGCGGCCCCAGTGCATCTCAGCGGCTAGTCCGCTGGAGGCATGAGGTGGAAAACCGTATGCGGCCTTGGTTTGGCCAATCTGGCCAAACCGTTGATTCCAGTGGTTATCGGGGCGGTAAACAAATACGGTGGATGTAACACCGGTACGAACAGGTGGAATTCGTTGTCCGTGGCCACGAGCCGCGACTGTGGCCCGACATACCCCCCAGATGTGATCGATGGTGTTGGGTTCGACGGGTGAGGAGAACGTGCCCCCACCATCGTTCGACACGGAGACCAAGAAGCGATGATCCGTCGGCTGCGCCGACGCTGACACCGGAATCAGTTGCGCTCCGACAGCGATTATGCCGTTGCCCCGAACTGCAACCGAAGGATAGTCCCAGTAGTACCCGGACACCGCAGCCATTACTGGAGACGACCCCACGCTAACGGATCCAGATGAGTCGATGGTCCCGAACCAGACTTGGCCGACCGCGGTCTGTAAGACGACGAAGCGAAAGCGCTGGGCCGACTTGTCCCACGCCACAAATGGATCGCCAATTGGCCCACCGGGTGGAATCACGATCTGACTGGGTGTGGACCAGTCGCTCCCACCACTGCTTCTGGACAGCCGCACCTCTGGATTAGGCGCACTCTTAGGATAAGACTGGAAAAGCGTTGTGTACACGCCGCCGCTCGCGCTTGGAGGTACTGATGGCCCGAACACGGCGGACCACTCATGTTGGTAATGCAACGAGCCAAGGTTGCTCACGGAGAAGAGACCGGCGAGGTTAGGCGAGGTTGATGACACTACCGTTCGCGTACAGAACCACGGCGCCGGCGAGGGCGGCTAGCAGAGGACCGGGTCGGCGAGTTCGCGAGCGGGGTGCGGGGTGCGGGGTTTCTCACAGCAGCCTCCATTAGAGATCTACGGGAATCCAAACCAGTTGCATTCTTGCCTCTGTCTGGTTGCCTTATTATCAACACGGTAATTTCCAAATGTCAAGTGCTTTTCTTCCGTGAGTCGCCGTTGAAAATGTCCCCGACTCATCAGTGCTGGCTCGGGCGACAGCGGAGCCGGCGGTCCTTGTCGGCCACTTCGAATGTCTCCTCCATCCGGGAGTCCATGGCGCTGTCCACGAACCAATTCCGGTGGACGCGAGACTCGCTGCCGGGTTCGATCAGGTGGTCGACCACCAGGCGCGAATCGTCCGCCTATCATCGCGAAGAGGGTGTATTGCTGAGGACTGGGGAAGGTGCACGATCATATCTGAGGTACTCAGGCCGCGAACGTTGCCTTGGGCCGGGCGCGCTCGCGGGATAGCGGAGCGAGGGCGTACCGGGCTCGGCTGTGACGCCGGCGCCACTTGACACGCTGAACATCGTCGCGGATGTGGCCTTGAAAACGGGCCTCGCACTCGCGAAGCATCGTCACACGGCCGGACCGGCGTCCGGTCGCCCTACTTCTTGACGCCCTCTCGCGCGATGCAGTCGATTTCGATCTTCCTGCCACTGCGCAGCACCGCCTGCACGGTGGTGCGCGCCGGATAGTCGCCGCGAAAGAACTCGCGGTATACCTCGTTCATCGCGTCGAAATCGTTCAAGTCGGCGATGTGGATCGTCACCTTGACGACATTCTCCAGGCTGCTGCCGGACGCCTGCAGGATCTTCGAAATGTTCGTCAGTTCCAGGCGGGTTTCCGACTTGATGTCGCCCAACTCCAGCTTTTGCGTTACCGGGTTGATGGGCGCCTGTCCGGCCACGAACACGAAGCCGCCGGAAACGACGGCGTGCGAATAAGGGCCGAGCGGCTTGGGGAAGTCCGGAGACGAAATCACCCGCTTGGCGGCGCGAGCGGCGGCTCCGCGCAGGGCGGAGGTCAAGGCGGCCGCGGCGCCCGTAATGAACAGCATCCGTCTCATGAGTGCCGGCCTCTCTGTTGATGGAAACTCATCGATGGAAACCTCATCCGTTTTTCAAAACTTCCCGTAGGCGGCGTGCGACGATCTCTACCTCTCCCGGCTCCAGCATCCACACACCCAGCTCGAGACCATCCTCGGTATTGGATCGTACTTCGATGGACGGCTCGCCTTCCCGCAAACGGCGAATGGCATCGGCCACGCTCAGCCCGATTGACGACCGCGTCCACCGTATGCGGACGTGCGGCACGCGGTAGTGGATCTCGGGCACGAACATCTCGCTCTCCACGCCTCGGATCGCCGCGACCGCGCCACGCACCACGTTCACCCGTTTTTCCCATTCGCGCCACTCGGCCTGATGGTCGCGCTTGTAGTAGAGCTCCAGCGTCACCATCATGCACAGCAGCTCTTCTTTGTTGACCTTCATGCCGCGGCCGATCGCGTCGCTGTTCGGAGGGCCGTTCAGACGCGCGGCCTGGATCAGGTCGCGCCGCCCGTACAGCAGACCGCAACTCTGCGGACCACGCAGGCCCTTGCCGCCGGATACGGCGATCAAGTCGTAGCCGAGCTGGACCGATCGCGCCAGATTCTCGATCGGTGGCACGTCCGCAGCCAGATCGTTCAACGCGGGAATGCCGTGCTTTTTCGCCAGCGCGGCGAATTCGGCGAGCTTGATCTTGCCGACCGGATCGTTGGTGTTGAAGAAGTGCATCATCGCCGTACGTTCGCTCACGGCGCGTTCCAGTTCGGCGGCGGTCTCGATCTCCACGTAGCGGATGCCGCAGTTGCGGACAGCGTGATCGTAGCCGTAGCGGTGCGACTTCTGGATGATCACCTCGGTCTTCATGCCGGTTGTGTCCGGCAGGCGGCGGACCTTCGCGTGGTCGGTTCCGGTCATGCAGGCGGCGGTGGCCAGCGTCAGCGCGGAGGCGGCGCCGGAGGTGACCATGGCCGCTTCGCAGCCGATCAGCGCCGCGATCCGGCCGCCCACAGCGTTGTGCAGGTCGTCGAGCCGCACACGGCGCGGACCTGCGTACTGCCAGGCCTGCATCACTTCCGGCGGCATCGGCGCCCCGCTCAACGTGGTGAACGGCTCGGCGGCGTTGATGAACGACGGGACTTTCAGTTCCGCGAAAAAGTCCCGGCCTGGGGGCGTGGCGGCGCGCGCACCTCGCGAAAGCCATCCGCCGATGAAGGGGATCGTGAATTTTCCTTGCAGGAATAGTCTGCGCAGCATGGTGGCGGCCTCCTGGGGCTGCGGGTGCTCGCCCCGAACATTTCGATCGTCCGATAGTATAGTCCAACGGAACGCTGCCCGAGTACGCCCTGCATCCGAAAACGGCACGTAATGGGAGCTTCAACGCTGGCTTGCGCGGACTGCGTCCAAGGTGACGCTCGTTCGTTCCGCCTCGAATCTTGCACCAAACATCCACTTAATTGTAGTATTGTGTTATGCCGAGGACCCATCGCCAGTCTCTGCGGAGCTTGTACGAAGTCGCGGCGGGACAACAAGGATTCTTCACCGCCAAGGAAGCGAAGACCGCGGGCTTCGCCGAGAACACGCATCCCTACCACGTTCAGGTGGGTAACTGGATCCGCGAACATCGCGGAATCTACCGGCTCGCGCTCTACCCATTCGCTGAACACCCAGACCTGATCACCTGGGCGCTGTGGTCGAGGAATCGCACCGGCGTGACCGAGGGAACCTACAGCCACCAGACAGCATTGAGTCTCCATGAACTCTCCGACGTCAATCCGTCGAAGCTGCACATGACCGTGCCCACATGGTTCCGCCGCAACAAGGAGATCCCCGGCATTCTCATTCTGCACCGCGCCAATCTCAGCGGCGAAGACGTTGAAACCACCCAGGGCTTCCGGCTGACCCGTCCCCTGCGAACCATTCTCGACCTCGTCGAGGCCGACTCGGTCGAACGCGGCTTTCTCCGCCAAGCCGTTCATCAAGCGCTGCGCCGCGGTTTGATCTCGCGCGAGGAAATGGCGAGGGTCTCCCTGCGCGATCCAGCCCAGCGGCGGTTTGATGACATCGTCCGTCACGCGGCTTGAAGATGGCGCGGCAATACGGCAGCGCAAGCGCCTTTCGCACGGCGCTCGAAAGCCGCCTGAACAACACCGCTCGCAAGGAGCGGACTCACGTCCATCGCCTGCGCCGTCAGGTCGCGTTCGACCGTCTGTTGGCGCGATTGTTTCATGTCGAACCGGCTCCCTGGACCTTGAATTGAAGGGCGGCTACGCGCTCGAACTCCGTTTTCGGACCGCGCGAGCAACGGTGGATATCGACATCAGTGTCGCGCTCACCGTGGATGAGTCCCGGACCAGCGTCATCATGCATGAAATGCTTCGGAGCGCCGCGAGCATCCGCCTCGGCGATTGGTTCGAATACACCGCCGGCCCATCGATGTTGGATCTCGAAGGGCCAGCGTATGGCGGCGCGAGGTTCCCTGTCGAGGCCCGTGTGGATGGCCGCGTCTTCGCCCGGTTCCACTTGGACGCGGGCATCGGCGACGAATTGCTCCCTCCCACCGACTCGCTCGATTGCCAAAATTGGTTGGACTTCGCCGGAATCGCGAGCCCTCGACCAACAGCAGGGGTGAAGGATCTCGTCGATCTGGCATTGTTGGTCCGCTCCGGCGGGTTCGAACTGGAGCGCGCCGCCAGCGCGGTGCGGATCGCTTTCCGGCGCCGGAGGACTCACGAAGCACCCCTCCAGCTCCTAGCCCCGCCGCTCGATTGGACGCGGCGTTTCGAGGCGCTGGCGGCCGAATGCGCGCTTCAGACAACGATGGAGGAGACCTTCGAAGAGGCCGCGGCGTATTACCGGTCGGTGACCGGCTCCGGTTAGCGATTCCGCTGTCTCAACTTACGCGGGCGTTGCTCTTCTGGCCAACGCCGTTGGTGCGCTGGCCCAACGGCACTCGCGGAAACGAGGAAATCGCGTGGTTTCTGTCCGGCGCATTCGCGGCCGCCACGGCGGCCGACGCCGCCGCCTACCTGAGAGCGAGGAGGCTCGCCAAATGAGCGGTGTCCCGGTCGCGATCGCCGATGACCACCGCGTCGTCGCGCGCGGCTTGAAGGCGTAGCTCCAGTCGTTGTCGGCGGCGTGGAAACTATCCGCCGTGCCTCGGAATAGATCCGGCGACGCACGGGCTACTCATCCGGGCGCCAGCCACGGCGCTCTCGATCAGCGACGAGCCCGTCAAGACACGCGCCGCCAGCATGATGGCGAAACTCGGGCGTCTCGCGGCCGAGGCATCATGACCGCGGACCCCACGGCCTCGGAAAGGAATCCCCTTCTGGAGGCCGCCAGCGGGCGGATTTAGTACAATACGGCATCCGTCGAAGGTGTCTGGGCTTCGGCCCATGAACCAGCGAGTCCTCGAAACAATGCTCACCCCAAAATCGCTGCTCGTCGTGGCGGCGCTGTGCGGCGCCGGCCTCCACGCCGCGCCCCCCGTGCGGTTCGCCGAGGTGTATCCGCCCACCAACGAGATCAAAGTGGACCACCGCGTCGCCACGCGCATGCGCGATGGCGTCGTCCTCTACTCGGACGTCTACCGGCCCGTGAAAGAGGGCAAGTATCCGGTGCTGGTTTCCCGCACGCCGTACAGCACCGAACGTGCTCCCAGCGCCTACGAGGAGCCGCTGTTCTTCGCGCGGCGCGGCTACGTGTTCGTCTACCAGGACGTGCGTGGCCGCCACGAATCGGAGGGGAAGTGGGAGCCGTTTCGCGACGACATCGAAGACGGCTATGACACCATCGAGTGGGCGGCGGCGCAGCCATGGTCCAACGGTAAGGTCGGCATGCAGGGCCATTCCTACGGCGGCCATGTGCAGTGGCGCGCGGCGATGGCCAAGCCGCCCCACCTGGTGACCATTTTTCCGCTTGTCGCCGCCACCAGCATCTATCATGACTGGGTCACCCTGAACGGAGCCTGGCGCCTTTCGTTCAACTTCGGCTGGGGCGCGGACCGGCAGGAGTCGCGCATCATGCAGAACATGGGGATTCACTCGATGAAGGATGTTCCGGACAGCCAGCGATACGATCGCGTGCTGGGACATCTGCCACTGATCGGAATGCAGGAACTGCTCGGCCGGCACGCGCAATTCTATACCGACTGGATCGGCCACCCGGACTACGACGATTACTGGAAGAAGCTGAACGTGGAAGAGGTGTTCGAGGAGATCGGAATCCCCGTGCACACCCATGGCGGATGGTTCGACCTTTTCACGCAGGGTACCCAGCGCGGCTACACCGGGATGAGCCGGCGCGGCAAGTCGGAGGTGGCGCGCAAGAAGAGCCGCATGACGATCGGGCCGTGGGAGCACGGTGTCTCGCGGAAAACCGGTGACCTCGATTTCGGTCCGGGCGCGCGCGTGGAGCGCGAGGCGTTGGAGCTTCCTTGGTTCGACTACTGGCTCAAGGGAATCGACAATGGCGCCGGGTCGCAGCCGGCGGTGAATCTGTTCGTCATGGGCAGGAACGAGTGGCGCCAGGAGAACGAGTTTCCGCTCGCCCGAACCGAGTACAGGAAAATGTACCTGACGAGTGGAGGCCGGGCGAACAGTGCCGCGGGCGATGGCCGGCTGTCCTGGGACCCGCCGGACGCCAGGTCTCTACCGGACCGCTATGTCTACGATCCCGCGAACCCCGTTCCCAGCACCGGCGGCAATAACTGCTGCGGCACGCCGACCCTCTCCGGGCCGCGCGACCAACGGCCGGTCGAGAAGCGCGGCGACGTGCTGGTATACACTTCCCAGCCGATGAGCCGGGGACTTGAAGTAACCGGTCCGGTCAAAGTCATCCTGCATGCCGCCTCGGACGCGCCCGATACCGACTTCGCCGCCAAACTGATCGACGTGTTTCCGGACGGGCGGGCGATCAATCTGTGCGAAGGGATGTTACGCGCCCGCTACCGCGAGAGCCTGTCGCGGCCGAAGCTGCTCGAGCCCGGGAAGGTTTATGAGTTCACGATCGACCTGGTGGGAACCAGCAACGTGTTCCTGCCCGGTCACCGGATACGCGTCGATGTTACCAGTAGCCACTTTCCGCAGTTCGACGCAAACCCGAACACCGGGGAAGCGTTCGGAACGGGTACCAGGACGAGGGTGGCGCGGCAGACCATCCATCATGCGGGAACGCAATTGTCCCATGTGCTGCTGCCGGTGATCCCCTGATTCGGCCAGGGAGCAAGGCGCCCGGAATTCCACTACCATCGAAGGGTGCCCAAGCTCCTGCTAACAGCCCTCGTGTTCGCCAGTCTGGCCGCCGCGCAGGACGCTTCCGACTCCGGCGAGAACGACCTCGACCACGCCGTGAAAGTGTCCGACGATGTCCTCTGGCGTCTGGAGTTGGGCGGTATCGCGGAGGTCCGGACGTTCCGCTACACCAGCTCCCCCAAGGGGACGTCGCGCAGCCCGCTCATCGTTTATGCCTATAGCTACGTCCCCCTCGGAATTGATCGAACCAGGAAGCATCCGATGGTCGTGCTCGTGCACGGCGGCGTCCACGGCAGCCACATGACCGGCGGACCCGCCAACTCCGCCACCATCGTCCGCGAACTGGTGGCCCAAGGATATGTCGTTGTCGCGCCCGATTACCGAGGATCGACAGGTTATGGCCAGAGCTATAAGATGGCGATCGATTACGGGGGCAAGGAGAACGACGACGTGCTCGCCGCCCGGCAGTGGATGGTCGAACGCTACCCCTTCATCGACCCGGCGAGAGTCGGCGTGATGGGCTGGAGTCACGGTGGAATGATCGCGTTTTTCAATGTCCTGTTCCATCCGGAAGCCTACGCCTGCGCCTATGCCGGGGTCCCCGTAAGCGATCTGATGAAGCGCCGCGAATACGTCAAGGGCATGGTGGACACCATGGCGAAGAGCGCCGGTCCAGCCGCGGCCCGGGATGACGAAGAGTACAAAAGGCGCTCACCGGTGACGCATGCCGGCAAACTCGCGCGGCCGCTGCTGGTGCACGGCAACACGTCGGACTCCACGGTTCGCGTCGTCGAAGTGAACGCGCTCGTCGCGGCCCTACAAGCCGCCGGACGCCCCTTCGAGCACAAGATCTACGAGGACGCGCCCGGAGGCCATCATTTCAATCGCATCGACACGAAACTGGCTGTCGACTCGCGCCGCGAAATCTACTCGTTCCTGAACAAGCATCTCCACCCGGCAGCCCACTGAGGACCCACCTAATGCGGAAACTTACCCTTGTCCATCTTTGCGGAATGGCCCTGGCTCAGACCAGCGGAACCATCGGCGGTGTAGTGAAAGACGAAAGCGGCGCCGTCGTGTCCGGCGCCAAAATCACCGCCGTCTCCGCCGCTACCGGCGAAAAACGCGAAACCGAGTCGTCGGCCAACGGCCAGTACAACCTGCCGTTTCTCGCTCCCGGCGGCTACCGCATCGAAGTATCAATGGCCGGTTTCGGGACCAGCGCCGCCACCGCCACCCTCGGCATCACCGAGCGAATCGCCGTGGATGTTACTCTGAAGCCGTCCCAGGTTGCCGAAAAGATCGAAGTCACGTTCGCCGCGCCTCTTCTGCAGACGGAAAGCTCCTCGCTGGGCCGCGTGATGGAAGGAACCGCGGTCAAGGACCTGCCGCTTTCCTCCCGCAACTTCACCCAACTCCTGGCCCTTTCCCCCGGCACTTCCGGACCCCTCAACGACGCCGGCGCCCTCGGCCGCGGAACCCAGAACATCTCCTCGGGCGGCGCCCGGCTCGGTTCCAACTCGGTTTACATCGACGGCGTCGACTCGGTGAACATCCATAGCAACACGATGAATGAGAACGCCTTCGGTTCGAACGGCTTGATCGCGCCCTCCCCCGAAGCAATTCAGGAATTCAAAGTCCAGACTGGGCTCTACGACGCGCAAAACGGCCGCAGCGGCGGCGCGGCAGTGGTGCTGGTCACACGTTCCGGAACGCCGCGATTCCACGGCGCGCTGTTCGAGTTTTTCCGCAACAATGCACTCAACGCCAACAGCTTCTTTTTCAATTCAACCGGCCAGACGCGCCCCGTGCTCGGACAGAATCAGTTCGGCGGCAATCTGGGCGGACCGGTTATCCGCAACCGCGCGTTCTTCTTCTTCTCCTACCAGGGCACGCGGCAGCGCAATGGTCTCTCCGGATCCAGCTCGTTGAGCCTGCCGCTCATTCCGCTCTCTCGCACCCGCGCCACGCTGGGACAAGCGTTTCAAGGCCTGCGCGGAGTTCGTGGCGGCCCATCGGTGCTCGCCGACGGGTCGAACATCAATCCCGTCGCGCTGTCGCTGTTGAACCTCAAACTCGATAACGGCCAGTTCGTAATCCCCTCGCCGCAACGCCAGACGGCTGGAGTCAACTACGCCGTATCGATTCCCGCGCGGTATGAAGAGGATCAGTACATCGCCAACGGCGATCATCAACTCACGTCGAGAAACAAGTTGACGTTCAAGTCGATCATCTCATCGCAGCCGGCGTTTCAGCCGCTGCCCGCCGCCACCATACCCGGCTTCGGAACCACGCAGGACTTCAAGAGCCGCATCGCCAGCCTCACCGATACCCACGTCTTCACCTCCAACCTCGTCAACGAAGCGCGCATGGGCTTCTCCCGTCTGCTTGGCGTCGTACGCCAGGAAAATCGGATTCCACTGAGCGCCATCGGCATGCAGCGTTTCAACTCCGGGACCTTTCCCGACATCCCGCAGATTTCCGTGACCGGAGTGTTCAGCCTCGGCTACAGCGTCAACGCCGACCAGGGCGTCGCGCAGGACACCTACCACTTCGTCGACACGTTGAGTTGGACTCGCGCCAGGCATGTCATCCGGGCGGGCGTGGAGATCCGCCGCTATGTCGACGACTACTATTCCAATAATCGCTTCCGCGGAACCACCACGATTCAGAGCTTCGGCGACTTTCTCATTGGACTCTCCGGCGCGCCGGCCGGAGATGGCGGCAACGGAACCGGCTTCAGCAACCTCAATAGTTCCAGCGTCGCCAGCGGCGTCACCGATCGCATGGATCGCCTCACGGATCTTGCCTTCTTCGTGCAAGACGACTGGAAGGTCACTCCGCGCACCAGCCTCAATCTGGGCTTGCGGTGGGACTATCTCGGTTACGCAGTGGACACCCTGGGGCGCAATGGCAACTTCGACACCCGCCTCTATCAGCCGCCTCCGGCCGGCGGATTCACGACCGCGGGATTCGTCCAGACCCAGGTCACGCGAAAGGCCATTCCCGGACTGCCGAGGGCATCCAACACGCTGCTCGACAACGAGCCTGACCGCAACTTCGCGCCCCGCTTCGGCTTCGCGCACCGCGTCACGGAGAAACTCGCCGCGCGCGGAGGCTACGGAATCTACTTTGACCGCATGTCGAATCAGCTTGGATTACTGCAGGCGCTCTCGTTGCCCGGCTACGTCCGGACCGATCTCGCCGCCGCCTCGAACGCCGCCGCTTCGCTGCGAAGTCCGTTCCCGGTGTTACCACAGCAGCAGGAATTCCCGGTGGTTCCGCGGCTCTACGCTCCTCCCTACACGACGGAACGTCCGGCGATCGGACTCAATGCCGTCGACCCAACGTTGCGCACGCCGTATCTGCAGCAATACGGCCTGAACCTGCAGTATCAAGCCACCGCGAACACCGTCGTGGAGCTCGGCTACCTGGGCACAAAGGGATCCCGCCTCGCTACGCAGCGGCTGATCAATCAACCGCTGTTCGCCAGCCCTGGGAGTCCGGTCAATGGACTCACCACCAACACCGCCGCCAACGCCGCGTTGCGTGTGCCCTATACGGGCTTCTCGCCAACCGGCTTGGTGTGGCTGGAATCGTCCACCGATTCGCGCTACAACTCGCTGCAGGCGAGCGCTACCCGGCGCTTCTCACGCGGCTTGCGCTTCATGGCGTCCTACACGTGGGCGAAGGCTTTGGACAACAACTCCGGGTCGGGCACCGGCGCGACCTTTACTCAGACCGACGGCGATCAGACCCGTCCCTCCTTGAATCGCGGCCCCTCCGACTTCGACCGAACCCAGCGCCTGGTGGTCAACTTCAGCTACGAGATTCCGAATTTCGGATTCTCGTGGAAAAACAGCGGGCTCGGCAAGCGGCTCTTCGGAGGGTGGCAATTGGCCGGCGTCGGCATCCTGCAGAGCGGCACGCCGGTCAGCATCCTGGACACGAGCGGCGCCGCGCTCTACGGCACGTCGAATAGCCGCGCCAGTTGGGCGCCCGGCGCCACGGTGGAGTCGGCCCGATCGACGGGCAGGACCCAGGATCGTCTGGATCGCTACTTCAACACCTCGGCCTTCGTCCGCGCGGGTGACCTGTGGGGCAACACTGGACGTAACATCCTGCGTGGACCCACTCAACGGAATCTGGATCTATCGGTGAACAAACGGATCCCGGTCAATGAGCGGCTACTGGTGGAATGGCGCTCTGAGTTCTTCAATCTGCTGAACATCGTGAACTTCGCCAACCCCGGCGGCAGTATCACGGCGGCGAGTTATGGGGTGATTCGCACCACGACGGGGAATCCGAGGGTGATTCAGATGGCTCTGAAACTGACGTTCTGACAATCGGCGTATCGCGATGTACACTGCAATCTGCGATGACCCAGCGAAGCCTCCTCATTGCCCTGCTCCCGGCCGCCCTGTTCGGCCAGACCTTCGTCCCGCCAGCCGGCCTCACCTACCGCCGCGGCAACATCATCAGCGAGGGAACCCGCATGTCGGCGGAGCTCTACTCGCCCACGTCCAAGGACGGTGTCAAGCTGCCCACCGTGATCATGTGCCACGGGTGGGGCGGAGCGGCGGCCGGACTGCGCCGGGAGGCCGCCGACATCGCCCGCGCCGGCTACCTGGTAGTGGTGTTCGACTATCGTGGCTGGGGCCAGAGTGACTCCCGCCTCATCCTCACCGGTCCGGCGCCCAAGGAGAAGAAGGATGGCCGGTTCCTGGCCGAGGTGAAGGAAGTGCGCGAGGTGGTGGATCCGCTCGACATGACGCGCGACCTGCTCAACGCCATCCACTGGGTCCACGGCGAACCCCAGGCCGACACGGGGCGGATCGGACTCTGGGGCAGCAGCTATTCCGGTGGCCACGTGGTGTACGCGGCGGCCCGCGACCACCGCATCAAGGCGCTGGTGAGCCAGGCGCCGGGAATGGACTCCCGCCCGCTGGCGAAGTTACTGGACGCCAATGACGTCGCCACCCGCCGAACACGCGGCGCCATCGGATATCCTCCGCCGCGCGCGCAGGAGGTGGGCAAGCTGTTTGGCGGTCCGATCGCCGAAAAGATGATCGACTACGCGCCTGCCGAGGACGCCGCCCGCGTGCCACCGCACTGCGCGCAACTCTACATTGTCGCCGGAGCCGAGGAGCTTTTCGATAATCGCGATCACGGCATCAAGGCGCACTCGCTGGCGCGCGGCCCCAGGAAGCTGGTGACGATCCCCGCGATCACCCACTACGGCATTTACCGCGAGGCCCGCGAGCAGGCCACCAAGCTGGCCATCGCATGGTTCGACGAGCACCTGCGGGGAATCCAATGAGGCGGATCCTGATCGCCGCCGCCTTGGCTGCTACGAGCGCCAACTCGGCCGCCCCCGCCGGCGAGGAGGTCTACAAGCAGGCCTGCGCCCGATGCCACGATTCGAGTGGCGGCCGCATTCCCGCCCGGTTCCTGCTGGGATTGATGACGCGCGAAGGCATCGTGCAATCGCTCACCTCGGGCGTGATGGCCTCGCAAGGCCGGGCGCTGTCGATCGACGCTCGAGTGGCGGTGGCCGCCTACCTCACCACCCGGACGGAGAAGGATGACGCGCGATTCCTGCGGTCGGGCCAATGCCCGGACAAGCTGGCGCAATATCCGAAACCAGGACCGTCGTGGAACCGCTGGGGCCGGGATGGAAACAACTCGCGATTCCAACCAGCCGCCGAGGCTGGCATCGCCGCGGCGGACGTGCCGGCGCTCGAATTGGCGTGGGCGGTTGGGCTGCCGGGCGAATCGTCGGCGCGTTCGCAACCGGCGGTGAACGGCGGCCGCCTGTTCGTCGGAAGCAGTGCTGGCGCGGTGCTGGCGCTCGACGCCGGGACCGGGTGCCGTTACTGGTCGTTCGCGGCGGACTACCCGATCCGGGGAGGCGTCATCGTGGGTGCATCGGTCCACTTCGGCGACGCGCGAACCAACGTTTACGCGCTCGATCCCCGAACCGGCGCGCTGGTGTGGCGGACCAGGATCGGCGAGCACCAGTCGGCCGTCTCCACCGGCACGCCGCAGCTTCATGACGGCGTCCTCTATATGGGCGTATCGTCCGCCGAGGAGGTGACCGCGCGGGACCCCTCCTATGAGTGCTGCACCTTCCGCGGGAGCGTGGCCGCCCTGGACGCCGCCACCGGCAAACTGCTGTGGCGGACATACACCGTGCCCGAACCCGGGCCGGTCCGCAAGAACAAGGCCGGGACCCAACTCCATGGACCGTCCGGCGCGGGTGTTTGGACCACGCCCACCGTCGATGCCAAGCGCGGCCTGATCTATGCCGCCACCGGCGATAACTTCTCCGATCCAACCACCGCCACCAGCGACGCGATCCTGGCGCTCGAGATGAAGACGGGGCGCCTGGCGTGGTCGCGCCAAGTGACTGCCAACGATGCTTACAATAATTCGTGTAACTCACCGGGCAAGGTCAATTGCCCGGAGGCCAACGGCCCGGATCACGACTTCGGGCAGCCGCCAATTCTGGTGCGCCTGGCAGGGAACAGGCGGGCGCTCGTGATCGGGCAGAAGTCGGGCATGGTGCATGCGCTGGACCCCGATAACCAGGGCGAAATCCTGTGGCGGAAGCGGGTGGCCGAAGGGGGCGTGCTCGGCGGAATTCAGTGGGGTTCGGCGTCGGACGGCGAAAAGATGTATGTCGCGATCGGCGACATCCGGTTCAAGGGGGCGCGGCCGGGTGGCGGGCTCATCGCCGATCCGCGGAAGGGCGGGGGGCTGGCGGCCTTGCGGCTCGACACCGGCGAACGGGTGTGGACCGCGCCGCCGCCGGTATGCGGGGACCGGCCAGGGTGCAGTCCGGCACAGCCGGCGGCGGTGACGGCGATCCCGGGGGTGGTGTTCGCTGGGTCGTTGGACGGGCGGATTCGAGGTTACTCGAGCGCGGCCGGGGAGGTGATCTGGGAATTCGATACGGCCCGCGAATTCGATACGGTGAACGGCGCGAAAGCGCGCGGCGGCTCGATCGACGGACATGGTCCAGTGGCGGTTGGCGGGTTCTTGTACACGGCGTCCGGGTTCGGAAACTGGGGCGGGATGGCGGGCAACGTGCTGCTGGCGTTTCGAGTGCGGGGGAAGTGATGGGGGGCCGCTTTGCCGCCGTGCTTGATCCTGTCCGCGAACGCATCGAACTCGGCCGTGCTGGGGAGGATCGAGCCGCCGCCAGACGATCCTGCAAGTCCACGCACGAGCCCAAGCGGGTGTGCCTCCTGGTGGGGATGGTTAGCCGCCCGTCGTGCAAGTAGCATGAGTCGCGTTGCGAGCGCCGCCGGGTCGAAACCGCGGGACATCTCCCAGCAGCCGCAACGAAAGAAGGGGTCCGGCGCCGCCGCAACCCGAAGGGTGCATTGGACTTGCGACGCAGGCTCCGCGAATTAGCGCTTTCCGCCCATGGCCGCCAACGGTAGCGGCTCCGGAGGACCCCGGGCATGACAGGGACCGCGTCGATCACCTCCAAGACGCGCACCCTTTGGGTTGCCGGATGTGGCGCGGAGAGTATAGACTCACTTCATACGCGGTGGCCGGATTCCTGGTCATCGCGGTGGAGGCATCGGAGGAACTTTGAAGGGATTCGTCTTCGTATTCGCGTTGGTCTTGCCGGGTCTTGCCTTCGGTCAAGCATCGACCGCGGCCGCGCCGGCAGGATGGGAGGGCATCCGCCCGCCTTTCCAGAAGGATCTGGACGCCGTGGTACACCTGCCTGACGGGACGGCGTTGTTGTTCCGCGGCGAAGAGTATGGGCAGTACGACCCGGCCAAGCGATCCCTGATCGCTGGGCCGTTGCGGTCCCTGTCGGGCTGGCCCACGACATGGAAGTCTCTGGACGCCGCCGCCCGCTGGACGGATCAGAAGGTGATCCTCGTTCGCGGCGGCGAATACGTGCTCTACGACACCGCCAAGCGCATCTTCTCCGCGCCCGCCAGCCTGAGCGGGTGGACCGGGTGGCCCGACGGCTGGGCCGGCGGCGTCGATGCCGCGGTGGAAGCCAGCGATCAAATTCTCTCCTTCTTCCGCGGCCCACACTATCTGACCGTCGACAAAGCCACGATGGAAGTACGGAAGGGGCCGTCCGACATTCGCGAGTGGAATGGGTGGCCCGCCCGCTGGCTCGACGGCATCGATGCGGCGGACAACCCCGGAGATGGTTTCGTCTATTTCTTTCGCGGCGCCGAGTTTCTCGCGTACGACTTGCGGGGGGCTGCCTTTGTAAGCGGATATCCCCGGCCGATCCCCGGCCAGACGCCGGTGTCCGCGGCATGGCCTCCGGTGGACCCGAACTCGGTGGAGCCCGCCAAGCGCCCGGTGGAGTGGAAGAATCTGAAGCCGCCATTTCAGGCCGGCCTTTCCACGCTAGTCAGTTTGGACAAGGACCGGACCCTCGTCTTTCGGGACGGGGCTTATGGACTCTACTTTCACAAACGCGGCGGCGGCGGCGAAGAGGACGCGGGCCTTGAAACCGGGGCGCTCGCCGGATTGCCAGGCTGGCCCGCGGCCTGGAACGACGTGCACGCGGCGGCCAAATGGACCGGCGGTTCGGTGATCTTGTTCCACGAGGGCAAGTATCTGATCTACGATCCACGGGGCCGCAAGGTAGGTCCGGAAAAGAACCTGTCGGATTTGTCCGGATGGCCGGCCGGCTGGGAGGACGGCATAGACGCGGCGGTCGAGGATGATGACGGCGATTCGCTCTATCTCTTCCGGGGCCCGATGTTCCTCACGCTCAGCCGGAAGTCGGAGGAAGTGGCTGTCGCGCCATCCGCTCTTGCCGGCTGGGCCGGCTTCCCGCCTTCGTGGAAGGACGGTATCGACGGCGCGGACAACCCAGGCGACGGTAGATGGTACTTCTTCCGGGGCCATGAAGTTCTGGCGTGGGACCACGAGCGGTCCGTGTTTCTGGAAGGCTATCCGAAAGCCCTGCCAGACGCGCCGGCGCCGGCTCAGACGGTGTCCGCGGTAATGTGGCCTCCCGTGGGCGCCGCGGCGCCCGCGGCGAAACCTGGCGCGGTTCCGCCCTTGACATTCGCGGGCTTGGCGGCGGGGATGGGTGGACCGGTGGATGCCGGCACGCCCATCGGCGGCGACAATTTGCTGGTGTTCCGTGATGACCGGTACGGAATCTACAACACCGCGACCGGCGCCGTCACCCAGACGGGCGCGGTGAATACGATTCCCGGTTGGCCCGGGAAATGGAAGAAAGTGGACGCGGTGGCGGTTTGGGACGACCTGACGCTCATTCTGTTCAGCGGCGGCGAGTTCATTCAATACAACGTCCGGAAACGGATGTTTCGCGGCGAAGCCGACATCGTGTCCAACATTCCGAACTGGCCGCTGGGTTGGGTGGACGGCATCACCGGCGCCGCCAGCCTCGACGATGACGTCCTGTATCTATTCCACGGCTCTTCCTACGTGACGATGTCGAAGTCCGGCGCGGCGATCCTGACTGAGCCGGAATCCACCAAGCTGTGGCAGGGTTGGCCTGCCCACTGGAGGACCGGCGCCACCGGAACCGTGGAAGCGGCCGATGGACGAGTCTACTTCCTCAGCGGCGGCGAGTTTCTGCCCTACGAACCGGAGCATGATTCGTTCGTGGCCGGCGGTCCTAAGCAGCTTCCAGGCACCTCGCCCGGCATTACCCTCGCCGCGTGGCCCCCGCTGGCCGCGCCGCCCGTCCCGAAGGCCACGCCCGAGGAGTCCGGCGCGGAGGAGGCCAACGGCGGCACGATCACCGAAGCCAATGGCCAACTGCGAGTGACATCGGTGATTCCGTTGGACCGCGGCGAGAGGGTGTCGGGCGTCAACACCACGGCGCTCAACGTGACCACCAACCGCAACCGGTCCATTCCGGTGCTGGTGGGAGATCCGGCGCGATTCGATCTCGACTTGAAAGTCGCTGATCGGTTCCGGCGGGCCGGGCGCCGCCAAGGCCGCCGGCGAGGCTCCCGCCGTCACGCGATTCCGCGACGACTACCCTGTCAACAACACGTTCGAATGGAACATTCCCTGGGTCACCAAAGGGGCGGATTATCTCGGCGGCGGTTACGATCCGCTCAAACTCAACCCCGCTAATTAGAGCCTGTCCCATAGGGGACGTTTTTTGGAAAAATGGCGTGGATGAAGGTGCTGGAAGTGGGTGAGACCGGAGGGGCGCCGGAACAAGGAACACGGAATTTGTTTGAAGTGGGGAAAAAAGGGCCTCATGATAGGACAT
>SYLY01000260.1 GCA_005808475.1 Acidobacteriota bacterium | reverse complement strand
GGTGCTCGGCGGCACGCAATCGCTGCACACCAACTCGCGGGACGAGGCGCTGGCCCTGCCCACCGAGGAGTCGGCGCGGCTGGCGTTGCGCACGCAGCAGTTGATCGCCTACGAGCCAGGGGTGACGGGAACCGCCGATCCGCTGGGCGGAGCGTGGGCGATCGAGGAGGCGACGGACCGCGTGGCGAAGGAGGCTCGCGAAATCGTCGACGCGATGGACGCGCTCGGCGGAATGCTGTCCGCGATCGAGAAGGGCGAGCCGCAACGCCTGATCGAGGCCGCGGCTTACGACTGGCAGCGCCAGGTGGAATCCGGCGAGCGTGTCGTGGTGGGTGTGAACCGCTTCCGGCAGGACGATCCACCCGCGCCCGTGTTCCGCTTGGACCCCGAGATCGAGCGATCGCAAGTGGAGCGGCTCCGGACGTTGCGGGCGTCGCGCGCGGCCGGGCCGGCGGCGGCCGCGTTGGACAATCTGGAGCGCGCGGCGCGCGACGGAGTCAATCTGATGCCTCCCATCCTCGCGGCGTGCGAGGTGTGGTGCACCGTGGGCGAAATCTCGGACCGGTTGCGCGCCGTGTTCGGCGAATATCGCGAGGGATAGCGCCCCTTGACGTAGCGTGGCACGGGGAGATAGGCTACGGCTAGTCCATTCCAGAGGAGGAATCCGTGCTTCACCCGATCCGCATTCTCGCTGTTCTCTTGACCGCGACATCCCTTTCCGCTCAGACCACCAGCGCGAGCATCGTCGGTACGATCAGGGACTCGTCCGGCGCCATCGTCCCCGGCGCCGCGGTGAAGGCCAAGGCGGTTGCCACCAACCTGACTCGTGAGATGAAGACCGACGCCGACGGCAACTATGTGATGCCGAATTTGCCGGTCGGCGCGTATCAGGTAACCGTGTCCGCCGCCGGATTCCGGACAGAGGTGCACGACGGCGTCGTTCTCCAGGTCTCCCAGACGGCGCGTCTGGACGCGGCGCTGCAGGCCGGCAACGTCACGGAGTCGGTGAACGTGACCGCCGAAGTGCCGGTGATCAACACCGAGGATGCGGTATTCGGCGACTTGATCGACAACCGGCGCGTCGTGGAGTTGCCGCTGAACGGACGCAACTTCAACAGCCTCGCCCTGTTGACGCCGAACATCCAGAGCGGCGTGCCGGGCGGAGCCACCTTGCAGAACTTCCTGGCCGGCGGCATCGGCGTGTGGTCGCACGGAGCGCGCGACACCGACAACGAATGGAATCTGGATGGAGCGACGATGAACGTCGGATTCTACAACTGGAACTCGTTCAATCCCTCGATCGACGCGATCCAGGAGTTCAAGATCCAGGCCGGCTCCTACTCCGCGGAGTTCGGTTTCCAGGCCGGCGCGAACATCAACATCGTCACCAAGGCGGGAACCAACAACCTCCATGGGACGCTGTTCAACTTTCTGCGCAACGACAAGATGGACGCGCGCGGCTTCTTCCCCAGCACGAAGCCGAAGCTGCGGCAGAACCAGTTCGGCGGAACCGTGGGAGGTCCGGTGTACATTCCCAAGCTGTACAACGGCAAGGACCGGACGTTCTTCTTCTCCAACTTCGAGGGGATCCGCATCCGCCAGGAACAGTTCGGGCGATTCACGCTTCCCACCGACGACCAGCGGTCCGGCAATGTCTCGAGAACCGCGGCGGGCGCTCCGGCAGCGGCTGGCATCATCGATCCCACCAACGGCCAGCCGTTCGCCGGCAATGTCGTCCCGGCGGCGCGGATCACGCGTCAGTCGCAGAACATCCTCCGCTACTTCCCGAGGGTCAACAAACCGGGCCAAGTCTTCAACTACGAAATCCTGGCGCCGGTGCTGACCGACAGCGATTCGACGATCCACCGCATCGACCACCGGTTCAGCGCCAAGGACACGCTGTTCGCGCGCGGCGCCTACGACAACCGCGACCGGCCGGACCCGGAGTTCTTCCCCGGATTCTTCCGCCGCACCGGGCTGAAGGCCTACAACGTCGTCGCCGGATACACGCGCGTTTGGACGCCCACCGTGGTCCAGGAGATGCGCGCCTCCTACAACCGCAGCTTCATCTTTCAGGCCGATCCCCGCGAGAATACGAACTTCAATATCCAACAGGAACTCGGCATTCCGAACATCCCGGCGGCGGGGCAGACGAACGGGTTTCCCTGGATCGCGATCGCGGGATACTCGGCGGTCGGCGACATGACGAACAATCCGCTGATCCAGCCGGACAACCTCTACCAGTTCACCTCGAACCTTTCGATCAACCGGCGGCGGCATACGATCAAGACGGGCTTGGACGTCCGCCAGATCCGGTCGGACCGGACGCAAGGGCTCACCGTGCGCGGCCAGTTCAATTTCGAAAACACGAATCCGGTGGGGTCGCGGAATTCGATGTCGGACTTTCTGCTCGGGCTTCCCCAGCAGAGCGTTGTGGGCAGCCGCGCGTGGACCATCCGCATGCGCAACCACCGCATCGGCATGTTCGTACAGGACGACTGGCGCGTGTCGCCGAAGCTGACGCTCAGCCTCGGTCTGCGGTACGAGCCGAGCACGCCGGTGCACGATACGCGCGGTGAGGTAACCGGATTCGACTTCGCCAAGGGCGAGCCGATCCCGATGCAGGCGGGCACGCCGTTCTATCCGAAGGACTGGAACAACTTCGCCCCCCGAATCGGGTTTGCGTGGCGGCCGTTCTCCTCGGACAAGACCGTGATCCGCGGCGGCTTTGGCATCTACTATAACTTCACGATCAACCTGGCGCTGTTCCGTCTGGGCAGCAATCCGCCGTGGGCGATCATCAATACGTTCATCGCGAATCCGGGCGCGCCGGCGATCACGTTCGACAATCCGTTCCCGCGCGCATCCGCCGGAGCGGCCCCGCCTCCCAATTACGGCGCCATGACGGACGATTTCGGGGTTGGCTACTCCCAACTCCGGTCCTTGCACGTGGCGCAGCAGATCGGCGCGAACGACTCGATCGAGATCGGCTACTCCGGCAACTATGCGCTCGGCGGCGACCGCGGCGTGAACGCCAACGACGCTCCTCCAGGACCGGGAGCCATACAGCCGCGCCGGCGCTTCCCACAGTTCGGCGTGCTGACGCAGGTCCGCTCGGATGCGAAGAGCTTCTACAACGCCGGATCGCTCAAGTACACGCGGCGATTCTCGGACGGGCTCACCGTGCTGAGTTCGTACACTTTTTCGCGCACCATCGATCAGGCGTTCTCGTCCGTGGCTGGCAATCCGACCGGCGGCGCGGTGTCGCAGACTTATCTGAATCTCGCGCAGCGAGGCCTATCTCCGTCGCATCGCAAGCACGTGTGGACCACCAGCGCGGTCCACGAGTTGCCGTTCGGCAAGGGGCGCAAGTACCTCAACGCCGGCGGGCCCGTGGACTGGGTCATCGGCGGCTGGCAGCTCAGCTCGATCTTCAGCATTCAGTCGGGCGGAGCGTTCGCGGTGACGGTCCAAGGAGGCGGCGCGCGTGTCAACACGGGGAGCGACCAACGTCCCAACCGCCTGCGCCAGGGCAACCTGGCGAGTTCGCAGCGGAGCATCTCGCGCTGGTTCGATACCGATGCCTTCGTCGCCGCGCCGCTCTTTACGTTCGGCAGCGAGGAGACCAGAACGCTGATCATGCCGGGGTTGGCCAACGTCGATGTGAACTTGAAGAAGGCGTTCACGATTCGCGAGGGGATCAGGCTCGAGTACCGCGCCGAGTTCTTCAACTTCTTCAACCGCGTCAATTTCGGGCAGCCGGGATCGGTGCTGGGAACGCCCGCGTACGGAATCATCGCTTCCTCGGGTCCGGCGCGGGTGAGCCAGATGAGCTTGAAGCTGGTATTCTGAATCACACCGCCCACGGCGGTAGCACCACCAGCAGGTCGAAGATCGCGTGGAACAGGGACATGTGACGAGCCACCTCGAGCGTGTCCGCCAAGCCCGCGATGAGCAGTTCGGCGGCGCCCATGGCGGGAGGCGCGAGATACAACGGCGCCAAGCCGGGCGCGCGGATCGCCTGCGCCGCGGAGAGCGCACACAGGATCGCCGCGACGACGGTCAGCAGCGATGCACGCCCTTCGAATACGCGCCGCTTGGGGCCGCTCCATTGCGTGAACGACCGGCTCTCCTCGTACTCCGCCCGTCCGGAACCGGGCGTGGAGTTCCCCACCAGGTGGCGCAGCCGCGATCCCTCGTTCATCGCGATCTCCATGGGCGCCAAGCGGTCAGCGGGTGGAGCAAATAGTACCGCGCCAGCCGGAAGCGACTGGCGTGCGTGGCGGGGTCCGTGTAAGCCGCTCCGAGGCTCATAGACGAACGTGCCACTGTAGCGCTTCAGTGCGGGGTCCATGCCCAGTTCCGCCAAGTTCGCTTCCGGGCTCCGGGAGTCGGGCAACATGCGGAAGAACACGACGTTGTAGGCCGCCATCGGCGGGTATTCCGCCGGAGTACCGGCGAACATCCAGCCCGCGCCGGCCAGCCACGCCCCGGCAACGACGTAGCGCCGGAACGCCAAGGCCACCATCGCGAGAACCACGCCGAGCGGAGCGTGGGCGGTCTTGGAGAGGACCAACATCGCCGATCCGGCGAGGAATCCGGTCCAGTCCACCCATCGTCGAGTCCGGCTCGCGCGCAAGTAAAAACCAACCATCGCCAGCAGACCCAATAGCGCCGCCACGTCCATGTGGAATGTGTTCCTGTGGCTGGCATGGAGCACATCGGCGAAGATCGCGGCCGCAACGGCGCCCACGCGGCCGAGCTCGGGCAGCAGCACCCAGAAGACCGTCAGAAGCAGCGCGGCATGGACGGCGCCCATGACGCGGATGTCCATGGCGCCGTCCGGGGAAAGGACCTTTGCGACGCCCACGGCGATCCCCGCCAAGACCCGCTCGGAACTCCGGAACGGGGAGTCCCACCACGCATAGCGTTCCTCCACGGTGTACACCGGAGCGACGAACCGCCGCTGGAGTTCCAGTGGAGCGCCCATTCCGAACACGCCGGTCACCTTGCCGAAATCGGCGTTGTCCGCCAATCCCACGAACGGTGGCACGAACACCTGAACGAGCACGGCGGCCGCCATCAGCGCCCACCAGATTCGCGAAACCATCCCCGTCATTCTACAGGCAGGTCTCCGAGGCTGGTATCCTGAAGCCGATCTTGATCGCGGTCCGGCCACAACTCGCGAAATCGTACTGGCGGCGGTTCGTCTTACTGACGGTGTTCGCTGGCGCTCCGGGACTGTTCCTGGTGAGGACAGGCGTGTTGCGCCACATGCCACTGGCGATCGCGTTCGGACTCTTTACCGCCGGTGTCTGGCCCGTGATCGCGTACAGGGAACGACGGCGCGGCGCGCGGCTTATCGACGCGGACGGCGTCACGCGGCGCGATGGAAAGCGGTTTCCCTGGGGAGACCTGAGTATGGTCCGCCGCGAGTACGCGCGGAGCCCGTCCGGCGGGCTGAAGCATGTGACTGTGACATTCCTGCACGGGGAAGTCCGTATCTATCCCATGACCCTCGAAAACGCCAGAGAGACGCTCGATGCCATCGACCGCCAGATTGCCCGAAGATTTCAGGAGATCTGCTCCATCTGCTCGAAACTGCGCGATTTCGAGCGCGGATTCCAGAAGGGCGGGCGCGAGGAAGAAGACACGTGGCTGCCCGCCGAGGCGGCATCGCTGGTGGATGTCCACGAGGTCCGTCCCGGCGCGAACCGGAGTCCGGTGCTGCGGCAATGCCCGGAGTGCGACACTCACTACCTGTACGAGACCGGGTACGAATTCCTGGCGTCCGGCAGCGAAGACGAACAACGGCTCACCCGCTTGACGGATCGAGAAGCGGGCAAGCTGTAGCCGTCAGTTCTTGCCGTACCAGGCGCGATCCCACGGATGCGCGAAGGTGGGGCGGTTTGCATAGCGAGTCATCTTGAACGCGAGCTTCGACCCGGCGCCGGGCTCCAATCGAACCGTGAGCGCGGGCCCGTTCACCGCGAGCGTCTTCCCGCCCATCGTGACCGAATCGAGCCGGTGCTCGCCGTAGCCTCCACCTTGCACGACGACCGTGCGCGGGTCGGCGGGATTCGTGTTGACCAGCGTGAGCGTGGCCGAATCGGGGCCCAGCTTTTCGACGAGTGCGCCGACATCCTCGGGCAGACCCGAACGCCGCCGCACCGGATCGAAATAACGGAAGCGGCTATGCAGCACCCACACGCGGCCGCGGGCGAAGTATCCGCCGAGCATGAGGTTGGTCAGCGCGCTGGTGGCGACGGGGTTCAGGTCCAGCAGGTAATCGGCAAGCCGCGTGTCCGCCGAAGTCTGATCGGTGCGGATCATCTCCAGCTTGCGGCGAACCGAAGCGAGGTCGCCTTGCAGCGCGCGCACGGGGAAATCGGGGAGCTTGCCTTCCAGGAACCCGAGCCATTGCGCCCCGCGGTCCGCGCCGCTGTAGCCATCGCGATTGCGCGTCTCGCCGTACGTGGTGGCGATGGGCACGCGGTCCAGATCCTTGCGGTCCATCGACCACAAGTAGATCTCGGTGAGGCGGTCGGTGCGCTGCATCGGCGAGAATTCGTACCACTCCGGCTTGCCGGAATACTTGTAGCCTTTCGGATCGCCGTACATCTGCGGCAGTTGCACCACGCCGTTGACCACCTTCTTTGCGGCGTAGATCTTGTCCATCTGGGTGCGCAGAGTGTCGACGAACGACTGATCGCCGCTCAGCAGCAGGGCGTTGGAGAAGCCGGGCCACGTGCCATCGGTGAAGTAGTTGCGATGCGCGATCTTCTCCAGCTCACCGTCGAAGATGGTGAAGTTCCAGCCGTACGTGCCTTTCCACCATTGGCCGCCATGCTCGCCGCCGGGTTTGCCGTTCAGTCCGACGGCGCTGGGGATCATCCCGCCGGTTTCGGCGGCGCGGCGCTTCCAGGCCCCCACGTAGTCGAGCACCCACTTCCGGTACTTCTCGTCGCCGGTGAGCGAGTAGGCGTTCAGGCCGAGGATGGTGGAGGCGAGGTTGAGCCAGTTGTCGCCCACGCTGTCCAGGTACTCGGTGCAATGGGCGAGCATCTTGTCGTAGTGGCTGTTCATGTCGAGCATCTTGCCGCGCCCCGCCGGATTGTGGAGCAGATGGTAGATGCCGGGCACGGGATCGCCAACCCAGTCGTAGGTGGTCGCCTTCCGCATCATGGGACCCTTGCTGCCGGTCCACATGCTCTTGATCACCTGGTTGACCGGATCGTAGTTGGGCGCGTCCGGGTCCTCCCCCATGTACATGGCGGCGAAGCGGAGCGTGCGGCGCTTGTAGAGGTCGTCGTTGGGATCGGCCAAGCCCTGCAGAAGAAAGGCGCGCATTCCTTCGCCGGTATGGAACCAGTCGGACTGGGTGATGAACTCGCGGTGATAGGCGCCGTTCTCGGCCAGCTTGGTGAGCTTCGTGCGAAGTTCGGAGTATTGCTTCAGGTGGCCTTCGTGGGCCTTGTTGTAGAGGTCGAGGACGGACTTCGAACCGCCCATCGCGTAGAGAAGGGTCCAGTTGAAGAAGGTCTCGATCGCGTCGTCGGGGCCATCGAGCGTGCCCCAACGCGGAGTGTGGAGCAGGTAGCCGCGCTCGTCGACGAAGCGCTGCGCGAACCGCTCGGCGCCGATGGAGCCGTGGCGGAGCAACTCGCGCTCCAGATGCGCCCAAGCCGGCGGCGGCATCGGCGTCTTGACGTGGAGCAGTTCCTCGGGGAGCGCGGGGAGGCTCAGTAGAATCGCGAAAGCGGCGGGTCGAAGCATCCCGCCATTATCGCTCCCGGCGCCGCGGGGGTACTCGAGGGGCGGGTCGCAACAAGCGCTCCGCCCCGCCAGCGGTTACTTCTTGACGCGGTGGGCGCCGTGGCAGCCCTTGCAGCTTGCGAGCACGGAGTTGTTCAGCGCGGACCTAGCGCCTTCCAGATCCTTGGAAGAGGCCGCGGCCGCCACCGCCGCTCCGCCTTCCTGAAGTTGCTTGGAGGCGTCGGCCCACACCTTGTCCGGGCAGCGGCCATCCGCCATCAGCACGTGGCCGGATTCGCTCAGCATCTGGGCGTGCGTCTTGACGTCGCCCCATTCCTTGTCGTCGGCCGGTCCGGCCTTCAGCATCTTCGCCAACGTCGAACAGTGCGGACCGTTGACGGTCTTCATCCAAATCTTGGTTTCCAGGGGGCGGGTCTTGCCTTTGGCCACCTGGCCTACGAGTTGCCATCCGGCCAATGCCAGAAGGGCCGCGCAAACCGCGAATGCTTTCATGGGCTACTCCAAATGAGTGGAATTATCGCCGGTCCCAGATTCGGCGCATCGAGTGTTGATCCGTTATATCACGAACGATCCGCGGATGGAGCCAGCGGCGGCGCTACTTTCGCCGAACCACGAGCACCGCCGACGCTTTGCCGAACGACTCCGGTTTCGTCGGCCGTACGATGCCGGAGAGCACCGCCGCGGGCGACCGGTTGCGCGAGTCTTCGACGTAGAACGCATACGCTTCCTCGTCCAGCGCCAGACACGGACCACCGAAGGCCAATTCGTTCGAAGGCTCCATCCGCCAATACGGCAGCGGTTCCAGGATCTTCCTCGGCAGTTCGAAGCGGGGCATGCCGGGCGGTTCCGGTTCCGGCTTGGAACACGTCCCAATCGGTGTTGTGATAGTAGAAGACACCGTAGCCGCCGGCGAAGTACACCAGATAGGCGCGCCGCGGTTGCTCCTGCCAGTCGTGCACCGCGCGATACGTCGGCATCTCGTCCACACCGCGCTCGTAGCCGAACTCGGAGCTCACCACCGGCCATTTGCGCAAGGCGCGTTCGAACGCGATCGATTCGGCGAAGCCGGTGTGCTGCTGATCGGTTCGGAAGTCGAGATTGCGGTTGAGCCCGGCGTCCTAGGAGTAGGCCTCGTCGTCGTGCGCGGTGAACAGCCGCCGGTAGGCGTCGGGGCCGCGAGCATGGTCAGGAAGCCTCGCCTGGAGTGGAGCGCTTGCGGAGGCCGGCTCAGTCTCTGTCTGTCCATGGCGACTTTGCGCGCACCGGACCAATCAGCGCACGGACGCCCTGGTTGTCGGAGGGGTTGAGCCATAACATCCGGTCGAACACCGCGGCGGCTTCCTCGAACCGGCCGAGGCGCCAGAGGCAGAGGCCGAACCCTTGCAGGCAGCGAAGGAACGGGCGATTGTCGATCATGCCCCACGCCAGCACGCCGTCGAAGCCGGCCGGCAAGGACAACTCGCCGATCCGCACGCCCACCTCGTAATTACGGATGGCGTCTTGCGGGCGAGAGTCGAACGACAGATTTCCGAGATGCGCGTGCGCGTCCAGGCAGCGGAGGTCCGCGCGGCAGAGGTTCATCAGGGCCTCATAGGCTCCTTCGTAGTCGCCGGAGTCCTTCCTATCGTTCGCCTCGATGATCGGGTCGCTCCAACTGTCGTTCGGGTCCTCGCCCGGAAGCACTTGCTCCATCTCGAACATCGGCCTCGGCCCGCGCCGTATGATCGGCTTCGCCCAGGGCTCCACCGGGTCGCCGGGCTCGCCCCAGTACTCATCGGCGGGGTCCCACATTCCGTGGCTCTCGAGGCGGAGCGGAGTCAGTTGCAGGGCGGCGGCGTCCAGCCATGTGGATTGGATGGCGCCCGAGAGGTATGGTCTGGCGCCGTAAGTCCACCGCTTGGCGGGCTCGATTCTTGCGATGTAGCCGGGCACGACAGTCCAGAGCCGGCCTGCGCGAAGCGTGACGGCTTCCCCACTGGGCAACAGCCGGCAATGGGCGGCGCGACTCATCATTGACAACACCGCCAGTTCGACTGAGCCACCGGGCTCCATGGGCGTCCCGCCCGCCAGCGCGGCTGGCTTGGCCGAAGCGGGCGCCGGGGATTTCGCGGATTTCCTCACACGCGGGTTCAGCGCGATTCCCATCCATTTTCGATAGGCCGTGATGTAGCGCTGTTGCGCCTCGCCGGCCAACACGATATCGGCGGCCGCCACGACATGCTTCGAACCATCGGGCCGTTCGCACGCCGCCGTCAAGCCTCGTCGTGCGTTGCCGTTGTAGGAGAGCTTCGTCACCGTGACCGGCTCGCCGGCGAGGGTAGCTTTACAAGGAACGAGGATGTTGTCCTTGAACGCCTGGCGGAAGGCCCACAACTGCTCCTCGTCGTCAAAGGCATCGATGAGGATCTCGGCGAGGAGCTCCTCGAGTTCCCGCTCACGCTTGCTCATGCCACGTCCAGCCAGATCTCCACGGGGTCTCGTTCGGGGGGTTCCTCATTGTCATGCGGACTCTTCGTCCAGTCTACCCGGCTATCGAAGCGATGGCTCCACCCACCGATCGGATGCGCGGCGGGCTGCCAAGGCGAGCGCCATCCGTTTGCCTCGTGGTCAGCGCAAGGGAGCCAGATCGAAGCGCAGCCCGTCGATTCGCCCCACGAGCCGGATCTGCTTCTCCGGCCCGGTCAGATCGAGCGTCAGGCGGCCGTCCGGCCCGGACCCGCCTTGCCCCTGGTAGGTCTCGCCCGCGATGGACGCCTCCACGCCGGTCAGGCGTAGCCGCCCCGGACCGGTGTAAGCGAACGACCCGCCGGCCGGCCGCCACTCGACTCCGCCGGGTAGCGCGACATCTCGCGCCACGAACGAGCCGTCGAGCTTCAGCCGCTCGAGCGCCCGGACGCCCGCTCCGCTTGTTTCCAGACCGGCGTCGGCGTCGACGCGGCCGCCCTGCCAGACGGCGCCTTTCACCTCGAAGCGGCCGCGATAGGCGGGCTCCCGGCCGGCGAGGTCCACCGTCAATCGACCCTGCAAGGCGCCCTGCTCGAGCGAGCCGCGCCAATCGCGGACGGTCAATCGCGGACCCTCCCATTCCACGCGCGCGGACGCGTTCTCGACGACGGCTCCGCCCACGCGCAGCTTCCGGACGCGAATCGACCCCGCCGCCCGGCGCGCGGAGAGCCATTCCGGTACCGGCGCCGCGCGGCCCAGAGTGCGCGCGAAGAGGCCCTGCCGCCGCTCGAACGCCGGCGCGAGCAGAGTCTCGAAGGCGGCCAAGTCGAGCTCGCCCGCGTTGGCGTCGAACTCGTGCGGAAACTTGGCGCCGGGGCGGTACGAATAGGAGCCCTCGAGCGCCATTCTGCCCAGCGATGCGCTCACGCGCCGCGCAACGAGCGCTTCCCCGCGCATCGATATCAGAGCGGAGTCCACGCGGAGCGGTCCCGGCAATCCCTCCACGGTGGACGTCGCTCCGTTGATGGCGAATTCGCCCGACCAATCGGGCCGGTCGCCGCCGGTGCGCGCCCACCGCAAGGAGCCGTTCAGCGACCCGCTGCCGGCGGTGTCCAGAATCCCCGGCAGCGGAACCTCGGCCAGCACCCTCCACAGCGGCCGTAGCAACTCGAACTCGAGTCCGCCGGTCGCCAGCTTCACTTCCCGGTCGCCGGTGGATGCCAACAGCCTTCCTTCCACCGTCGCGGTGCGGTTCTCGCCGATTCGCATCACGGTGGGCGCGAGCGAGAAGTTCCCTCCGGAGACCGCCACCGATGCCGTATCCATGCGCACCGGTTGCTCCAACCCCGCTACCGGCAGCACGGCGTCGCGCGCCTGCAGTTCGCCTTGCGCTCCGCGTTCGGACGAAAACCCGATTGCGCCGCTGACCGTGCCTTCCGCCGCCAGTCCGCCCGGCACCGGGAATCCCGTCTCGGCAAGCAAGGACCGTAGAGACGCGAGAGGCGCTTCGTTGGCCGTGAGCAGCACCGCCCACGAAGGCCTGCCCAACAGCCGCGACGCCTTCGCCCGAACCGATAGCGGCAGCGGCTTGCCCGCCGGCCACTTCGTCTCCAGGGTGACGCTCTGTCCCGGCACGTCCGCCCGGCCGCGCACCGGCAGTTTCCATCCGGATGCGCCCGGCAGCAGCCACCCGAACCGGTCGAACTCGTCGAGCTCGAGCTCGCCCTCGAGCTCGACGGCGGAGAGCGGCCCCGACAGCTTCAATCGCGACGTCACAAAGCCGCCCAGGCCGATCGCTCGGCCCTCCGCCAATGTGACCAGTTCCGAGATCGACGTGCGGGTGCCGGTGAGACCGATCTCGATGCGGCTTTCCGCGCCGGAAGTTCCTCCCGCGATGAGCATGCCGCGGCCCGATAGCCGGCCCATCGCGCGCGAGTGCCGGTCGGTGCGCGCGGGTTCGCCCTCGAACCGAATGCTGAAGTGGTCCGGTGGATTGGCGGCCTCCACGGTGAGGTCGGTCGCGTCGAGGTAGAACACCGACTTGGTATCGCCCGATTTGAAATTGAGACGGCCTTCTCGAACCTCGATCGCCGCCAACGTGCCCGCGCCGGACTTCGGCCCCAGCGCGTGATCGAGGAACGGCTGGAAGTTCCAACCCGCGTCTCCCAGCCGCATCAGATTGATGTGCGGCGAATCCAGCCGCACTCCCGCCAGTTCCACTCGCCCCCGCGGCAATCCGCTGAGCGCGACGTGGAAACGCAGTTCCTCGACATAGGCGAACGGCTCCGAGCCTACCGACGGGTGCTCGTGGATCACCACGTTCGACACGGAGAATCCGGGCCGCGGCACGGCCAGATACGCGATCTCGCCGTTGATCTCCACCTTGCGCCCGAGAGCCTGTTCCAGTCCCGCGCGGATCGACGAGCGAAACCTCTCCGGTTCGAACACGCGGGGGATTGCGTAGATCGCGCCGCAAAGCGCCGCCACCGCGATCCACCGGGTCCGCGCGCGGCTCATCGGGCCGGCGCTCCCGCCGCGAGCAGGTCTTCGTAATCCTCCGGCGTGTCGATATCGGCGATCGCGCCCGGATCGTCCACCTCCACGCGCTCCGTTTCGCTCTCGTGCCGGCGGACCACTTCCTTCGGGCTATGGCCGGGATCGAGCGCGAGAAACTCCGCCGCCAGTCCGGCCGCGCACGCCACCGGATGGCCGTTGCGCCCCTGCCACCGAGGGATCGCGAGTGCGGCGCCGGCTTCGATTGCGCCGGTCAGCCGCTTCACGGTGAGCGGCGCCACGGCCGGCGAGTCGACGGTGGTGAACAGGAATCCGTCCAGACCCTCCGGAAGCGCCGCCAGTCCCGTTTGCAGCGAACTGAGCATGCCGCGAGCGGGGTCCGGATTGATCGCGAACGCCGCCTCGGAACCTCGCGCGAGGCCGCGGCGAACCTCGTCGGCTCGAAAGCCGAGCACCACCACCACCGGAGACGCCACGGTGGCGAACAGCGCGATCAGCCGGTCGAGAAACGTCTCGCCGTTCCACCGCAGCAGAGCCTTGGGGCTTCCCATGCGGGAGGATTCGCCGGCGGCCAGAATGACCGCGCCGAACTTCACTTGAGAACGGCCCGCAGACCGGGGTTGACGTAGATCGACTTGGACACCGACCGCCAGTCCGACGCCGGATTGCGCCGCACCGCGATCATCTCCGCGGCCACCGAGATCGCGATCTCCTCCGGGCTCACCGCGCCGATCTCGAGGCCCATGGGCGCATGGATCCGGTCGAACGCCTCCCGCGGAATCCCCTCCTTCAGCAGTTCCTTCATCACGCCGAGCGTCTTGCGCTTGCTGCCGATCATCGACACGTACCGCGCCTGGGTGCTCACCGCCCACTTCAATACGCGCATGTCGTCGCGATGCCCGCGCGTAACGATAATGATGTAGCTGGAAGAATTGACGGGCAGCTTCGGGAAGACGGTCTCATACTCGTCCGCGAAGACCTCGTCGGCCTCCGGGAACCGCTCGCGGTTGGCGAACTGCTCGCGGTCGTCGATCACCACCGTGGAAAACCCGGCGAGCGCGGCGACCTTGGACAGGCTCTTCGAGATGTGGCCGGCGCCGAAGATGTAGGCGCGCGGCTGGGGGATCACCGGTTCCACGAACACGTTCAACTGGCCTCCGCAAATGAGTCCGTTGTCGTAGGCGGCGTCCTGGCCCAACGAGAACGTGAGATGGCGCGGCTGTTCGGTCTCGATCACCTCGCGCGCCGCGTTCCACACTTCCGCTTCCACGCATCCGCCGCCCACCGTGCCGGTGATCGACCCGTCCTCGCGAACGAGCAGTTTGGCGCTCTCGTAGCTGGGAATGGAGCCGTTCACCTGCACGATGGTCGCGACCGCGCACTTTTGCCCGAGCCGCCGCAACCGGACGATCTCGTCGTAGATATCCATTTCCTTCGATTTTACCCGCTCGCGGCGGCTTTCCGGCGCACCTGGGAGCGCGACAGTTGTTCCAACGCGCTCGGCGTGTGGCATTCGGTATCGCCGTGATCCACCTCCACCGGACCGATCCGCCCGGCTGCCGCCAATGCCAGCTTCCTCAGCGCCTCGTTGCGGTTGCCGATCGCGATCAGCGCGCCGTTCATCGCGTGCTTTGTCCGGTTCTTGGCCATCCCGATCCGGCGCTCGATCGTCTCGAGATGCGCCTGGAAATAGACGTCATCGAGCGCGGCCTCGTGCGTCGCCTGAATCGCCAACAAATTCCATGCGGCCTGGCACGTTTGATCGTGCGGCGACAGCATCCACTTCTCCATGCGGGACTGCCCGAACGGACTCAGCGAAACCACGTTGCGGGAGAACAGATCGGAGAGAACGTGGTAGTCGATGCTCGCCGCCCAGACGTCGAGTTCGTCTTCGGTCAGTTGCGCCGGGTCGGCGATCATGGTGGCGAGGCACCGCGCGTCCGCGTTGCCCGACGCCCACAGCATCTTCGCCAAGTCCGTGTCGCGCCCGACCTTCGCCCGCAGCTTTTCCAGGTTGCCGAACGTGACTCCGAACACGCTGGGGCCGGCTCCGTGGCGCTGGTAGATCTTGCGATTCGATTCCGAACCCCAAGCCTCGAGGGTCTTCATCGCTTCGTCGAAAGTCATTTCGGGGAAATGTTATTATCGCTGATTGAGACCGCAAGACGCGTTGGCTCCCGGCATGGGAGTCATTTTCGACATGGACGGGGTGATTCTGGATTCCACCCCGATGCACAACCGGGCCTGGGAAGTTTATCTCGAACGGCACGGAAAAGACTCGTCCCAAGTGCAGCGCCGCATGCACGGGCTGCGTAACGACGATATCGTGCGCGATTTCTTCGGGCCCATCGGGGATTACGGCGAGATCCTCCGGCACGGCGCCGCGAAAGAGCGCTTGTATCGCGAGATGATGGGGCCGGCGCTCGAGGACCATCTGATCCCCGGCATCCGCTCCATTCTCGAGGGGTTGGCCGGCGCGCCCAAGGCCGTCGCCTCCAATGCCGAAACCCCGAACATCGATTTCGTGCTCGATGGCGCGGGCATCCGCCATCACTTCCTCGCCGTGGTGGATGGCCACTACGTGGAGCGCCCCAAGCCGCACCCCGACATTTACCTGAAGGCGGCGGAGTTGATCGGAGTCGCGCCGGTGAACTGCGTCGTGTTCGAGGACTCGATTCCCGGGATCGAGGCGGCGCGAGCGGCCGGCACGCGTGTGGTTGGCTTGACGACCACCTTGGCGGTGCTGGACGGCGTCGACCGCCAAGCCGACGACTTCACCGACGAGAGCCTGCTCGACTGGCTCCGAAGCCAGCGCCCTCGCTGAACGGATCCGCCACTCCCTTGCCGTGCGAGCTAGAAATCGATCCGCAAATCCAGCCGGATCACGCGCGGCCCCGGCGCATCGCCCGCCGATCCGGCCGTGGTACCGCTCGCGCCGGTGATCCGCCCTCGCGCCGTCGTGTTGTCCATGCTCAATGCTCCTCCGCCCAGATTGCTCCAGTTCGGATGATTCAGCACGTTGGTGACCTGCGTTCCCAGCCGCACGCGGAATCGCTCGAGCTGGAAGTTCTTGAACAGCCCGCCGTGCATGACGCGCACCGCCGGTCCGCGAATGATGCCGCGTCCGCACGTCCCGAAAACCCCAGGGGTCGTGGGAAGCCGGAACGCGTTCACGTCGAACCAGCGCCCGATCGTCTGCTCGCCCGGCTTCAGATTCGGATCGGAGAGGCAGTCGGGACGGAGGGAGATCTGCGGTGGCGTGCGGCTGGTGGTGAACGCGATGCCGTGAATGTCCGGCGCCAGCCAGACGGGCGTCTCGTTCTGGCCATCCTGCAGCGTGCCCGTTCCGCTGAGCGTCCAGCCGCTGATCAAGTGCCCGGCCACGCCCTTGGCCCCGCCGCCGAACTTCTTTCCCTTGCCCATGGGCAACTCGTAAATGAAGAAACCCACCAGCCGCCGGAACGCCGTGATCTGCGTCATGCCGCGTTCGCGCCGCGCGTTGTACGTGTTCTCCGGCGTGATTTCGTTGTTTCCCAAGTCCTTCGCGAAAACGAAGTTGCTTTGGAACAGCAGCCCATTGCCGAACGGCCGGTCCACTTCCAGGTTCATCGCGTTATAGGTGTGGCTGGCGCCGTTGGTGTTGATGGTGATGCCGGGGAGGGCAGGGAATAGCCTCGGTTTGTCCACGAAGAGGCCGGGGCCGGGAGCCGGTTGATTGACGTTGAACGGCCGCGGCATCTTGCGGCCGCCCGTGCCCACGTAAGACGCGCGAAGACTCATCTTCGCCAGTTCCTTCTCGATCGTGAAATTCCAGTTCTGCGCGTACGGCATCCGGAATCCGTTCTCATACGTGCTAGGCACGCTGACCCCGGCCAGCCGCTGGACCGTCGGGAACGCGAGCGGCCATTGGACGAACCCGGGATCGCTGATGCTCGCCGGATTGGTGTAGTTCGGTTCGCTCACGATGAACGGAGCGCCGAACAACGCCGGGGCGTAGGGAATGATGTCGTAGAAGAGCCCGTACGCCGAGCGGATCACCAGCGACGACGTTCCCAGCGGACGCCACGCGAATCCCACTCGCGGCGCGAAGTTGTTCCTGTCGGTGCGCATCAACCGGTCGTTGAACGCGGTCTTCGAATTCCCGATCACCGGCACGATGTTCACCGGAAACAGCGGATTCACCAGGCCCAGCGCGCTGTCCGGAACCACGATGCTGCCCGACCTCACGTCGAACCCCGAGATACGGTTGCCCACCGTCGTCCAGCCCGGATGCAACTCATAGCGGATTCCGAGATTCAACGTCAGGCGGTTGGTGATCTTGTAGTTGTCCTGCACGAAGAAGTCGTAGGCGATCGACTTGTCGACACGCTTCAAGGCAAAGGGCGCCCGCGTGATGGTGGTGGGCATCCCGAGCAGGAAGTCGGCGAAATTCAGTTGCGTGTACGTGCCGTTGAATTGGAAGTTCCCGAACAGGTTGATCGACTGGTTCTGATCCTTGAAGTAGCGGAGATTGATTTCGCCGCCCATGCGCAGGCTGTGCTTGCCGCGGATCAGGCTCACCGTGTCCTGCCATTGGTAGGTGAGGTCCTGGTTGCCCTCGCGCTGATTCGAGACCTGGATCGGCTGTATGCCGAGGCCGCCGCCGAAGCCCACGACCGGGATCTGCTTCACGTCGGGGATGACGCCATCCCTGGTCACGTTGGTCAGCCCAGCTTGCTTGATGAAGGCCGGTCCGTCGATGTCCCGGGACGACTGCGGGTTGGTGTTGAACGAGATCCCGAACCGCGCTTCGTTGATCGTGGTGGGAGAGAAGATGTGCGTGTCCGACACCAGCGCGTGTTTGACCACGCGTAGTTGCTGGTGAAATCCGAGCGTCCCCGGCAGACCGCCGACGAAGTTGGGATTCTGCTGCCGCTGATGGAGATAGCGGCCGAAAACGGTGTTCGCCTTGGAGATGCGGTGATCCACGCGCGTCTGGAAGTTGTGCGGCTTCGAGAAGGGAACGCGAGCCTGCTGGCGGTAGTTCTGATTGGCGAATACGCTGGTGTCGCCGAAGTTCGGATTCGGCCAGAACGGCAGATACAACTTCGCTACCGGGTTGATGCGGCCCGGGGGAATGATTCGGTTGGGGAAGGGTGCGCCGGAGAGCGGGTCGCGAATGGCGACGGACTGGCCCGAGAAGTCGCCCTGCTTCCAGGGAACCAGCGGAACCGAGGGCGTCAGGTTCACAACGCCCTGCGGGGCGAAGCTCGTCTCATACGAAGTGAACCAGAAAGTCCTGTCTTTTCCGGTGTAGATCTTGGGAATGTACGCCGGACCGCTGAGGCTGCCGCCGAAGCCATGGTTCGGCGATCCTTGCCGGCCGCGCGTGAAATAGTCGCGCGCCAGCAGGATGCCTGACGTGTAGTAGTCGTACACCGATCCGTGGACATTGTTCCCGCCCCGCTTGGTCGCGATATCCAGCGTGCCGACGCCCTTGAACTCCGCCGAGTTGTTGCCGAAGTCGATCTTGGCCTCTTCGAACGCTTCGATGAAGTTCAGCGTGGGTCCGATCGTGTTGCTCGACCGCACGTCCGACATCGTGACGCCGTCCACCGCGTAGTGGACTTGGCGGAGCCCGCTGCCGGAGACCGACATGGTCCCGTTCATGCCGCCGGTGACGCCGGGAGTGAGCACGAGAAAGCGCCAGATGCTCCGCGTTCCCAGCGGCAGGGTCTGCAACTGGCGCAGGTTCCGCACGTCGCTGAGCTTGGCGGTCTCGGTCTCGATCGCCGCGCCCGTGCCGCTGACCGTCACCTCCGTCGCCTGGCTCGAGATCTCCAGCTTGGCGTCCATGCGCACGTTCTGCTTCGACGCCAACTCCACCCGCTCGTTGCGGTACCTGGCGAAACCGCTCATTACGATCTCCACCGAGTAGGTCCCCGGAAAGAGGTTGTTGACCTCGTAGTTGCCAGAGGCGTTGGTGGCCGACTGGCGCTTCTCGTTGGTCTGGAGATTCGTCACCGTGATCTGAGCGCCGGCGATCGCCGCCGCCGTCGAATCGGTTACGCTCCCCACCAGGGTGGCGAAGATGCTCTGGCTCATCGCCGGTTGGGCGCGGATCAATAGGACCGCGCCGGACAGAATCAGGAAATGCGTACGGAACTTGGAAGACATGGCTGCCCCTTTTGCCGTTCGATCGATTCCACCAGGATTTTCGTCCAGGAACTCCCAGTTGGCGCTGATTCTATCACGCCCGTCCGGGCCGCGCCGGCCGAGGTTGCGCTGGCGCCGGTGCTGGGTTAGCATCGCGGGACCGTCCGGGTCCCTCTCATGCTGCTCGCCTTACTCCAGATCGGCGCGGCGATGGCCGCGCCCGCCCAAGTGGTGTATGGATCGCTCACCGGCCAGGTCACCGATCCCACCGGCGCGCCGGTGACGGCGACTCATGAGGCTACCAGCGTCACCGACCTCTCTGGATCGCCCACCGAGACGACGCGCCCCGTGCTCACCGGCAAGCCCACCATCCCGCGCGGCGAGCGGACCTTCTCGCGCCACTTCAACACGGACGCGTTCGGTCCTCCCGTGGTGGGCACGCCCGGCAACGCGGCGAAGGATCTGATCCGCGGGCCGGGAATCAATAACTGGGACTTGTCGCTGTTCAAGAATTTCGTCGTGCCGGAGGTGAAGTGGCGGTTCCAACTGCGGGGCGAGTTCTACAACGCGTTCAACCATACGCAGTTCACGGGCTTGGACATGGCGGCGCGGTTCGACGCGCAGGGCCGCCAGACCAATGCGCGGTTCGGTGAACTGCTGTCGTCCGCCCGCGCCCGGCGCGGGCGGATTGCATTGCGTCTGACGTTCTAACCTGACTTTCGCAGTTGAGGGGTTTGGGGACCGGCAACCCCAATGGAATCAGTGAAGGGACCTGAAAGGTCTTCACCACAAAAGGCGGGGTTCCGCGTTCAGCGATTGCTCGCCAGGGTGGGCAGCGCGCCGATTCT
>SYLY01000259.1 GCA_005808475.1 Acidobacteriota bacterium | reverse complement strand
TCGAAGTGGCGCATGTTCAAGACCCGCTTGCCGGCTTCGCGGCAAACGGCGAACGCCTCGATCAAGAGGTCGTCAGGCGTGGCCCCTTGTTCGATGCGCTGCTTGAACTCGACCGTTTTCGCGGCGAGCTGCTCGTCCGTGAGTTGCTGGATCTGAGGTTCGAGGTCGTTGATGGCGGCCACCAGGGGGACTATCTTCTTGAGCTCCCGGTCGTTCTTGGTGCCGAAAATCTTTGCCAGTACGGAGTCGAGCATAAAAGCGAGAATCGCTGTCTATCAGTCTACCGCACACCGCTATAATTGAAGCCATATGACAGCGCTGGTGACACTGGGCGGACCGCCGCCCGCGCTCGACGCGGCCCGTCTGGAGGGCAAGCAGGAGCGGCTGTTCTCGATCCTGCGGGACCTCGGCGAAGTGCTGGTCGCGTACTCGGGCGGAACCGATTCGGCCTACCTGGCGTGGGCCGCGCAGCGGACGCTCGGAGACCGGGCGACGGCGATCACGGCGGATTCGGCCTCGATACCGGAATCGCACAAGCGGGACGCCGCCGAGTACGCGCGTGTGTGCGGCTTCCGGCACGAGTTCATTCCGACGTTCGAGTTCGAGAATCCGGACTACGTGAAGAACGACAAAGACCGCTGCTTCCATTGCAAGGACGAGTTGTTCCTCCGGCTGGAAGAGATCGCGGCGGCGCGCGGCGTCGGGAACATCGTATATGGAGTGAACAAAGACGACCTCGGCGACTACCGGCCGGGCCAGAAGGCGGCGCGCATCCATGAGGTGAAGGCTCCGCTGGTGGAGGCCGATCTGACCAAGGCCGAGATCCGCGAGCTTTCGCGAGTCGCGGGGCTGCCGTTTTGGGACCGGCCCGCCGCGGCCTGCCTCAGTTCGCGCATTCCCTATGGGACTCCGGTGACCGTGGAGACGATCAAGACCGTGGAGGCGGGCGAGGAAGCGGTGAAAGAACTCGGCTTCCGGCAGTTCCGCGTTCGTTATCACGGAGAACTGGTGCGGCTCGAGATCGATCGCGAGGAGTTGCCGCGCGCGCTCGACATGCAGATGGCCGGAAAGCTGACGGCGATTTTCAAGCCGCTCGGATTCCATTACGTCACCCTCGACCTCGAGGGCTACCGCCAAGGATCGCTCAACGCGGTGTTGCGGCAGGCGAACCCGTAGGCTCGCGGGTCCCGAGCCTTAGGGCCGCTCCTTCATCACGTCGTTCAGCGAGTCCATCTGCCGCGCGAGTTCGGCGCGCAGGCTCGCGACGGTGGAGGCGTGCGCGGCGCTTCCGGAGAGGTCGTTCAATTCCCATGGATCCTTGACGACATCGAAGAGCTGGAATCTTGGGACCTTCGGGTACCAGATGAGCTTGTGGCGCGAGTCTCGCACCATGCGCTGGACATCCTTGTAGCAGCCGAAGGCGTGGCCGCGAACCGATTTCGCCGAGCCGCGCACGACGGGCATGAGGTCCTTGCCTTCGACCGGCGCGGGAATGGCGACGCCAGCCATCGAACAAATCGTGGGGAACATGTCGTGCATTTGCACGAGCGCGTCCGACTTGCCGCGGCGCACGCCGGGACCGGCGATCACGAACGGCGCCTTGAAATGCTCGTACATGTTCTGCTTGCCCATGAGCCCATGACGTCCGCCGACGGCGAGCCCCTGATCGGAGGTGAAGACCACCATCGTGTTGTCGAGTTGGCCGTTGGCCCGCAGGCTGTCCAGCACGCGGCCGATGTGATGGTCCAGGCACGAGATGCAGGCGTAGTATTCGGCGAGGTGCTTGCGCATCTCCCCGGGCGTGCGGGGAAAGGGGGCGAGCATCTCGTCGCGAATGCGGAGGTCGCCGTTGTCGAACGGATGCTCCGGCATGAAGTTGCGGGGAAGCGCGATCCGCGCCGGATCGTACATCTTCATGAAGCGCTCTTCGGCCACGCGCGGATCGTGCGGAACGGGAGGCGCCATGTAGGCGAAGAACGGCGCGTCGCGCTTTTGCGACGCGAACTCGATGACGGCGTCGGCGTGGAGCCGGCTTTGCGAGACGCGGTCTCCGCCGAGTTGTTCGGAGAAGAGGCACTTCTGGAACGCGAGGCTCGCCGGACCGTACGTGTTGCCGCGCTTGCCAACGTGGAGAGTCGCGTAGCCGGCGGCCTCCATCGTCTTGGGGAGCAGAGGCCGGTCTCCTGGCTGTTCCTTCGGGTTCGGAATGCGAAAGACGGTACGGCCCGTCATCAGCATGGTGCGGGAAGGCAGGCACATCGCTCCGACCAGACCGCCCTGCGAGTAGAGGTTGGTGAAATGGAATCCGCGGTTGGCCAAACCGTCGAGCGCGGGCGTGAAGATCTCGCGATTCCCGAGCGCGCGGATGGTGTCGAAGCGTTGATCGTCCGCGTTGATCAGGAGGACGTTGGGGCGCACGGTGGCGCTCCGGAGGAGGGCCGGGAAGCCGGCCAGGAGGTCGCGGCGGCGGATGTTGGTCATGAGCGAATCGCCATCGTATCATGCGCCGCCGTCACACTCCGCGGGGGCGGAAATTCCAACGGGCCGGCCGCCTCAGCGGATCACCTTGGCTCCGGCCCAGGAGGCGAGCGAGAGCGCGGTGAGGAGGTCGTCGTTCGTGGCCTCGTCAACGGGCGCGAAGCGTATGCCTCCGTTCCGCTTGGGGGCGCGGCGGTATGCCGCGAGTTCGTCGAGAAGATTGCGCGCGCCCGGCGTTCCCGATGGAATGCGGAGACGCTCGGTCTGGATCAGGAGTTGTAAGCGCTTTAGTAGGTCGGACTTGGGGATGCGGTCCACTCCGTTGGCGTACGACGGCATTCCGCCGGATGTGATCGAGACCGGGAGAGTCATGGCCGGCAGACGCTCCCGCCGGATCGCGTCCAGCACGGGCGCGCCGACACCGGTGGCGTCGACCACCGTTCACAAAGCGCAGGACAGCCAGTTTCCACGTGTGATCATTCCGGTGCTCCCGAGCCTGCTGCTCGACCGCGCTCTTGTCTACACGCGCTCACGCGCGCAGTCGATCCAGTGGTGTTTGCCGGCGACCGGAATGGGCCCTCGAACGCCATCATGGCCGCGCTCGTTCGCAGATGCGTCAGATTGGGTTCGGCTTCTGAGACCGCGGCGCTTCGCCTTCGAAATACAACTCCACACGATCGGTGGTCCAGGTCGCGATGCCGCTGCCGAGAAGTCCTGATCCTCCGTCCAAATCGGAACGTCCAAGAGAAGGGCCACCGCGACCACCGGCCAGTCCTCCTCATCGCGCGTCGCCACTCGCCGCCGCGCGAACTGCTCCAGATCCTGATACAGCGCCCGATGCACCGGCGTCACCAACGCCCGGATCTGCTCGAGCACGACCGATGCCACGTCTGGATCCTCACCCCGACTGGTGAGCACGCCCGGAATGTACTTACGGGCGTCTTCGAAGCAGACATCTGGCGCGTAGAAGCCGGTGGAGTCTTCGTACGTTTCAAGTAGCGACCGGACGCGCCGCCCGAGGACAGCGCGGATGAGAATGTTCGCGTCCAGCACGAGCCCCTTGCGGGTGTTCATCGACGCTTGCCCGCTCGCCAGTGCTTGAAGTCCGCGGCGAGTTCGTCTTCCGTGATGCCGTTGGCGGCGAGAAGCGTATCCAGGCGCTCCGCAGCTTCCTTCAGCGCTGCCCGCTCCTCATCGGTACGCTTGCGCCGGGCGGGGATGAAGTACCCGACGGTAACGCCATGCCGTGTGATCGCCACCGGCGTGTCGCTTTCCAACACGTACGTCGCGAGCTTCTCGCGGAACTCCCGGATGCCGACTCTCATTGGCTCCATGACATGCGCTCCTGTGTACCTACCTGTACACAATTATACGCCAGCCTCCGGCTTCGGGCCAGGCAGGTCCTCATCACGAACCTCGTGGAACTCCGCAGGGGCGGAAATTCCAACGGGCCGACCGCCTCAGCGGATCACCTTGGCTCCCTCTACGCGCTCGGCCTTGCCCCGCCAGTAGAGGAACGCGATCAGGGCCGTTCCCAATGGGAATAAGCTCATCGCGAGGCTGACGATCGAACTCCGGTACATAGTCAGGAGTTCCTGCAGGTAGGCGGCGGAAACGCTGCTCCACGACCCGATCACCGGCTTGCCGGCGATGCCCGGCCCGGCGACCGCGCAGTTGACCCGTGCGGCGATGTGCACCGTGTCTCCGCAACGAATCTGGACAGGCAGCCGGAGCGGATCCACCAGATCCCGCCGCTGTCCATACCAGTGGTCCACCGAGCCATAGTTGCCCAGCTTCTCCCATGGGGTCCCGGCACGTCCGGCACGCGCACCGTCATGCGGTAGCACGCGAAGCCATCCAGACGCCCCAGCGCCGGCTCATTGCGCCACGCCGAATCATCGAAATCCGGCTGCGCCCAGCGCGGGTTGTCGCCTGCCTGTGCCTTCCAGGGGGTATTGATCTCGAAGGCCTGGCCGAGCGGCGTGAGGGCGAACGTCCGCGACCCGCAAACCGGCGTCAGTAGCGCCAACAGTAGTAGGATTTTCATCTTGGGTTGCGTCTTTCCACCTGGAAACCTTGGGTTAAACTAGGGCCATGGCGTTCGCAATCGATCGGGAACATCTGCCCGCCGTCCTCACTTCCCATCCGATGACGGACGCGGAGTTCGCCGCCTTGTGTTCGGAACATCCGGATTTGTCCTTCGAGATGACCGCCGAGAGGGAACTCATCATCATGGCCGCGACGTTCTCGATGCCCAGCCTTCGAAACGCGGAGATCGGCAGGCAACTTGCCAACTGGGCGATCCGCGATCGCCGCGGAGTGGTAAGCGACTCCTCGGGTGGCTTTGTGTTGCCCAATGGAGCCCGCCGATCGCCCGATGCGGCCTGGACGTTGAAGACCCGCGTTGAGCAACTGGAGCCGGCCGAGCGGGAGGGCTTCTGGCATCTTTGTCCGGACTTCGTCATCGAATTGCGTTCGCCCAGTGATCGTCCCCGGGCGATTCGCGAGAAGATGCACGAATGGATCGCCAACGGCGCCGCACTGGCGTGGCTCATCGAGCCGGCGGATCGCACCATCACGATCCACCGCCCCGGCCGCGATCCCGAGCAACTGGCTGGCCTCGACGCGATGGCGGGCGAGGGTCCGGTCGAGGGATTCGTCCTCGAATTGCCCGATGTCTGGGATCCTTTGCGAAAGCACTGACATCATGCGTTCCTCCGGACTTCGCTGGAAGCGATCCTTTGGATCGTCACCACGGTGATGTCATCGTTCTGGCCCCAGGCCTTGGCGGCCTCAGCAATTTCAGAAGAGGCGGCTGACGTTCATGATGTTGGACGCCAACATCGTGGCGGTCAGGTTGCCCAAGGCGCCACATCCCGAGTGGAGGAGGTGAGCAGCCGCTGCACTTCCTGCGCGGCCAACATCTCGTTTGCTGTTCAGCGCGTTCGACGGAGATCCGGCGGTAACGCGAAGCGACCATGAAAAAGATCGCGATCACCGCTGGCGCGGAGACCCAGGCCTGGAAGTTGCGGGCGAAAGCCAGCGCGGATTGGGGAAAGACGCGTAATTGGACGATTGCGTTCGCAACCCTCCCGCCATCCACAGCAGACTGAAGCCCGCCAGCCATCGTTGCTCACCGGAGGCCCCAGTAGGGCCAAAATGCAACCGCCGGGGCCATTTGTGACGCTAGCCGCAGGAGCGTTGCCGCTGTGGCCAGAACCGCCTCCCACTGTTGCTCGAATTGCGGGACATTGGCGACAGCCAATAGGGATAGGACAGTATAGTTGGCAATACTGAGAACTCAGGCACGGGCTATCGCCCGATTCGTCCTAACCCCTGTGACCAATGCGAGTTAGAGCCGATTCGGTGGCTCATTGGATCATCCCCATCCATCATATAATCGACCCATGCGATTCTTCTGGTTGCCACTGGCCGCCGCCCTGCTGCGCGCCGCCGAACCCACGGTGGACTTGGGAGACGCCATCGAGAGCCACGTCATGGTTCCGATGCGCGACGGAACCAAGCTGTCCGCCTATTTGTACACGCCCAAGGACGGCAAAGGTCCGTGGCCGGTGCTGTACGAACAACGGTACGCTTCCACGCGGTCCGACGGGACTCGGAAGCAGTACGCCAAGCTGGCGTCGCACGGGTTCGTGGTGGCGGCGGAGAACTTTCGCGGAACGCAGCTTTCCGAGGGCGTCTACAACGGATACCGTGCGCTCGGATGGGGGGAACTCCAGGACGGTTACGACACGGTGGAGTGGCTGGCCAAGCAGCCGTGGTCGACGGGGAAGATCGGGAGTTTCGGCGGGTCGCAGGCGGGATTCGCGCAGAACTTCCTGGCGGTGACGCAGCCGCCGCATCTGACCGCGCAGTACATGACCGACACCGGGCTCAGCCTGTTCCACGAGGGCTACCGGATCGGCGGGATCACGCGGCCGCGGCGGTTCGACGCGATGGCGGCGGTCTGCCGGAATCCAGCCGACAACCTGCGCTGGATGCGGGAGATGTTCCAGCATCCCACCTACGACGACTATTGGCGGGCCGAGGATTGCACGCGCTTCTTCCACAAGATGAACGTGCCCTGCTACACGGTGGGGAGTTGGTACGACTTCATGAGCGTGGGGTCGATCCAGAGCTTCCTGGGGCGGCAGCACAGGGGCGGTCCGGCGTCGCGCGGCAAGCAGCAACTGCTGCTGGGACCGTGGCTGCACGGGGGAAACAAGCTGATCACCAAGATCGGCGACCTGGTGTATCCCGATAACGCCAAGGCCGACGTGCAGGCGCACATGGTCCGGTGGTTCGACTTCCATCTGAAGGGAAAGGACACGGGGGTGGATCGCGATCCCACCGTCCGGTATTACGTGATGGGCGTTAACGAATGGCGAACGGCTCCGGACTGGCCCGTTCCCGCGGCGGCGACCAGCTTCTATCTGCACGGCGACAAGTCGCTATCGACGGTGCGTCCGGCGGGCGCGAGCGGAGCGACGGCGTTTCTCGCCGATCCGCAGGATCCGGCTCCGATCCCGGGGCGCGGCTTTCCCGGAGGGCAGGACGCGCGGCGCTTCGAGCAACATCGGGACGTGCGCACGTTCACGAGCGGCGAGTTGCAGCAGCCCGTCGAGTGGACGGGAAAGGTCTCCGCCGAACTTTGGGTAACCGCCACGGCGCCTGACACCGACTTCATCGCGCGCATCACCGATGTGTATCCGGATGGCCGGTCGATCCTGATTCTCGACTACATCCGGCGGGCGCGCTACCGGGACGGGTGGGATCGCGAAGTGTTCATGAAGCCTGGGCAGGTGTACAAAGTGGCGTTCGATCTCGGTTCGATGAGTCAGGTGTTCCTGCCGGGCCACCGGATCCGGGTGTCCATCGCGAGCACCGGCGCCGACTTTTACGAGCCGAATCCCGGCACGGGCGAGGCTTTGACGATCGAGCCGGCCACGCGGATGCTGGTATCGCGCAACACGGTGGAGCACAACGCGCGGCACGCGTCGCGAGTGATCGCTCCCGTGGTGAAGCGGTAAGGCCTACATCGCGGCGATGGGAGTTTTGTCGCGCGGAGCGCCGAGGTTGGCCAAGGCGCGGGAGATCGCCTTGTTGAACACGGGCTTGGAAGGCGGCTCCGGAGCGGAGGCGGCGGCTTCGGCCGCCGTGGCGGGAGCTTCCTTGATGAAAGGCTTGATCTTGGCCAGATCGGGCGGATTGGCGGCCAGAAAGTCCATGCCTTCGGTGGTGATGTAGAGGCTGCTTTTGTCGTCGGCGGCGATGTACATTTTCTTCTGGAGATACCAATTGACGAAGTACAACTGCTCCTCGGTGATCACGAGGAGCTGATCCAGGATTCGCATCGGGATCGCCGGAGAACGCGGCGTGATGCGGCGCTTGTTGTAGAGCAGGCACAGCAGGCACATCCGCAACGCGGTGTCTTTTTCGAACGCTTCGAAGAATTCGTTCGCGTCGAACCGGAAATTGGTGTCCTGTTGCGGACCCAGTTTCACCGCGTCATAGGCGCGGCGCGCTTCCGGGTTGGACAACACTTGATACGACCCGGTGACGTCCTCGTACTTGGCTTTGTCACCCGTCTTTTCGTTGTTCGGGTGGTACATCGCGGCGAGCCGGGCATAGGCGGTGTGGATCGTCTGAGAGTCGGCCTTGGTGTCGACTTCCAGATTCTGATAATGATCGACGAACGCGAGAGCGGGTGCACCCATGACATTCCATCGGCGATCGGAGGCGGCGGCGAATTAGGGTGTTCCCCCGAGCGCACACCGTTTAGTCCCCGAGATGAGCGATTCGGGTCCGCCCCCCACGTGACCGCGGAGCCGCTTCCGCCGGTTCCCGGCCGCCGCATGGTAGCCTCAGAGGAGTGTCCCTGAAACCGAACATCTTCCGTGAGTACGACATACGCGGCATCGCGGACCGCGATTTGAACGACGAGGGCGTCCGTGAGTTGGGCCGCGCGTTCGGAACCTACATGCAGCGCCATTCGGGCAGGCGAGTTTGCCTGGGACGCGATATCCGCCTGTCGGGGCCGCGGTTGCGCGCGGCGCTGCTCGAGGGCCTGATCGCCAGCGGTTGCGAGGTGATCGACCTGGGCGTAGTGCCGACGCCTCTGGTCTACTATTCGGTTTTCCACCTGAAGACGGACGGCGCCATCCAGATCACGGGCAGCCACAATCCGTCCGAGTACAACGGCTTCAAGGCGGTGTGCGGGGCCAACGCGCTTTACGGCGAGTCGATTCAGGAACTGCTGCGAATGATCCAGTCCGGCGATCTGATGTCCGGACAGGGCTCGGTGAGCGAGGCGGACGTGGTCACTCCCTACGTGGAGGAGATCTCCTCGCAGTTCTCGTGGAAGCGGCGGATCAAAGTGGTGGCCGATTGCGGCAACGGAACCGCGGGTCCGACGCTCGATCGTCTGCTCGAAAGACTGAACTGCGACGTGGTGAAGCTGTTCTTCGAGCCCGACGGCCACTTCCCCAATCATCACCCCGATCCGACGGTGGAAGAGAATCTGCACCACCTGCAGGCCGCGGTGCGCGAGAGCGGGGCGGAACTCGGCCTCGGTTTCGACGGCGATTCCGACCGGATCGGCGCCGTGGATGAGAACGGACGTCCCGTCTGGGGCGATTATCTCATGATGATTTTCGCCCGCGAGATCCTGAGCCGCAAGCCCGGATCCACTTTCATCGGCGAGGTGAAGTGTTCGCAGGTGATGTACGACCAGATCGAGAAGCTGGGCGGCAAAGCGATCATGTACCGGACCGGCCACTCGCTGATCAAGGCGAAGATGAAGGAAGAGCACGCCGAACTGGCGGGCGAAATGAGCGGCCACATTTTCTTCGGCGACCGTTACTACGGCTACGACGACGCGCTGTACGCGGCGGCGCGGCTGATGGAGATCGTGGCCGATTCCGGACGCCCGTTGTCGGCGCAGCTCGAAGGGCTGCCGGAGACGATCTCCACTCCCGAACTCCGGGTCGATTGCGGAGACGACGTGAAGTTCGAGGTGATCCGCCGGGTGGCGGATCGTTTCGCGAAGACGCACCAAGTGGTGACGATCGACGGCGTTCGCGTGCTTTTCGAGCACGGTTGGGGGCTGGCACGCGCCTCCAACACACAGCCGGTGCTGGTGCTGCGATTCGAGGCCACCAGCCACGAGTTGCTGGATTCCTACCGGAAGCAGGTGGAGACGGTGGTGGCCGAGGAACGCGCGGCGATGGGGGCGTAGCCGCGCAAGCCAGCGGTCCTGGGCGGTCTATGGACCTTAGGGCGGCGGCCACGATGAGTCTGAGCAGCGAGCAGGAAAAACGGGTTCTCGACGCGGCGATGTCGCTGGCGGGCGAGCGCGAGTTGTCGGCGATCGGGCTGGACGACTTGGCCAAGGCGTCCGGCATCGGGGCGATGAGCATCGCGATGCACTATCGCTCGAAGGAGCGTATTCTCGAGGCGGCGCTCGACCGGGAGTTGGCGCTGATCGCGGGCTCGGTGGCTCCGCCGGAGTTGCGGTTCCCCGGCGAGACGCTGCGGGACGAAGTCGGCGTAATCGCGAAGATCATGCTCGAGGAGTACCGGCGGCGGCTCGGGTTTCTGTCGCGCCTGCTGACGGAGGCGATGCGCAACCCGGAAGCCGGTCAGATCTTCTACAAGAGCTTCATCCGGCGGGGGCGTCTGCTGTTCGTCGACTTCCTGAACGAGCGCAAATCGCGCGGCGAGTTGCGGGACGACGTGGACATCGAGGCATCGGCGGCGATGTTCCTGGCGGCGCTGACGTCGGTGTTCCTGGTAATGGAAGTAGTGGGCGGCAAGCATGTCGAGCCCATGGACGACGAGCGCGTGGTGAAGGCGTTGGCCGACGTGTTCCTGAACGGCGTGGGACGCCGGGATTAGGCGAAAGGACGCACTCTATCCCTTCATTACGGTTGTGGAAGATCTCGGTGGGTGTGTTCCTGCTGGGTTGGGCGGTTTTCGTGTTCGGGTTCGGGTACTGGCCGCTGGTCCGCGAGAATCTGGCGATCGCGGGTGTGATGATCGCGGGATCGCTGGTGGCCGGATCGACGCCCATGGGCGGTGGATCGGTGGCCTTTCCGATTCTGGTGTACGCGTTCGGCGAGACGCCGGAGAACGCGCGCAACTTCGGGCTGGCGATCCAGGCGCTGGGCATGACTTCGGCGCTGCTGTTCATTCTCGGACGCCGGGCTCCCATCCAGCGCCGGATGCTCGTCTGCGCGTGCGCGGGCGCGGCGGTGGGGATCGTGGCAGGGACGTTCCTGCTGGCTCCGGTGGTTCCGCGCGGAATCGTCAAACTGCTGTTCGCCTGCCTGTGGATGAGCTTCGCGATGTTCACGCTGGCGAGGGCGCGCGAGTTCTGCTCGATGACGGGCGTGCCGGACATCTCGTGGAGCCGCTCCGCGCGGATCGCCGTGCCGCTGGGATTGGCCGGAGGCGCGGTGGCGTCGATGATCGGGGTGGGGCTCGAGATGATGCTCTACACGGTGCTGGTGCTGCGGTTCCGCTGCGACCTGAAGGCGGCCGTGCCCACCGCGGTGTGCGCCACCGCGATCGCGTCGATCGTGGGAGCGGCGCTCCATCTGCTGATCGGCGACATCCCGCGGGCGATTTTCGGCAACTGGCTGGCGGCGGCTCCGATCGTGATTTTCGGGGCCCCGGCGGGGACGTTCCTGGTCACTCGCATCCCGCGGATCAAGCTGTTGTACTTCGTGTCGGTGCTCTGCGTATTCCAATTCTTGTGGACGCTGTGGGCGACTCCGATGTCGCGCAACGAATGGCTGTTCGCCGCGGCGGCCCTGGTTGCCGCCAATGTCGCGTTCGTGGTGCTGTACCGGGCCGGAAAGGCCGGAGCGCGGACGTGAGCGGGCCGCCTCCCCGCCCTCCGTGGCGCCATCTGGGGCTGAGTTGCCTGGGCGTGTTCACGGCGATTTCGGCGGTGGCGTGGAGCACGTTCGACCTGGGAGTAGTGCTTCTGGCGGGCTCGTTCGGGTCGTCATCGGTGATCCTGTTCGCGTTCCAGGATACGCACTACGCCCAGCCGAGGAGCCTCATCGGCGGCCACTTTCTGTCGGCGCTGGTGGGCGTGGCGGCGCTGATGTTGCTGGGACCTTCGTGGTGGGCGCTGGGAATCGCGGTGGCGGCGGCGACGGCGGTGATGCATTCGACGCGATGCATGCATCCGCCGGCGGGATCGAACCCGGTGGTGGTGTACCTGGCGAAGGCGCACTGGACTTTCGCGTTCGCGCCGGTGCTGGCGGGCGCCACCGTGATGGTGTTGATCGCGGCGGTGTACTTCCGGTTGATCCGCCGCCGGTACCCTGTGTACTGGTGGTGAGGCCGCGGGTGCAAACCGGAGCGCCCGGCCTGTCTACAGAGATTCCACTATATGCAGCCCGCCGTTAGTCCGCCGAAGCCCCAGGAGATCGGGGCCGTGCTCGACGATTTCACTCTCACCAGCGTCCAGACTGGGCAACCGGTGCAGCTCTCCGCCGTCATGGCGGGCAAAAAGGGCGCGGTGGTGATGTTCTGGTCGGGGATCTGCTCGCACTGCGTCCGCTACGACGGATACGTCAACGGCTTCGCGCGCCATCACCCCGATATCGGGCTGGTGGCGGTGGCATCGCGGCACGGCGAGGTTCCAGAGATGATCCGCGGCGCGATTGCCGAGCGCTCGCTCGAGTTCCCCATTCTTCACGATCCGGGTGGCGCGACCGCCCGCGCCTGGTACACCCAGCAGACTCCTCGCGTGTTCCTGCTGGACGCGGAGCGGCGGCTGCTTTACCGCGGCGCGATCGATAACTTCAAATATCCCGAAGACCCGCAGTACGACGGGTACCTCGAACCGGCCATCGCGGCGTTCTCCGCCGGCAATCCGGTTCCCCGGACCGAAACGGCGAGCTTCGGCTGCGCGATCACGTCCGTCTACTACATCCTACCCAAAGCCCTATGAGTTCCCCCTGGCGCGCAATGATGAGGATGCCGATCGGCGCCCTCGAGACCGGAATCGTAGCGATGCGGACCGGCGCACGCACGATGCACGACACCATCTCCGCGTTCTCCGGCCACAAACGCGAGGCGGGCTTGTCACCGGCTCCGGTGAACGGACCGCAGGACGTCGACACGGCGGTGTCGTACTTTATCAACAACCTGATCCGTATCGGACGTCTGACTAGTCCCGACGGGGAGGCGCTGTCCGACTCGATGCGTCAAGTGATGAAGGCCGCCCAAACCAGCTTCAGCTTCGTCAACCTGCGGGACCCGCGCGCGGTCGCGCTTCCCGTGGAAGCCGCGCTTTCGATGACGACACTGCTGGCCGAGGTCGCCTTGCGCGCGATTTCGACGCTGAGCGTGGTCCGGCCCGAGCGCATGCCGCGATTCGTGGCCGACACGGCGGAGATGTTCAGCGAGGTCGGGATCTTCACCAGTCTCCAGTACCGCGAACTGATCGAGCAGCACAAGGACCGGCTGGCCAGGGCTCCGGAAGACGCCGGCGTTCGGGCGGAACTGGGGCGGACCTACATCAAGTGCGGGCTCTACGATCACGCCGTGCGCGAGTTGGAAGAAGCCGCCAAGGATCCGGCGGTTCGAGCATTGGCCATGCACGAAGCCGCGGTGGCTCACTACCGGGCGGGCCGCTTCCTGGAAGCGATCCGGACCGGAACCGAGTCGATGAAGGCCGACCCCACCAACGAGCGAGCCCGGTCGTGGCTGTGGCTGGCGTCGCAGTCGGCCAATGGGTACCCGGATTCGGTACCCGCCGAATTCCGCATGGAGTTGAAGGCCGGCCACGCGCCGACCCGCCTCCGCTACGAGGACATCTCGATCAGGATCGGCTTGGACAAAACGAGCGCGGGACGCGGAACCGCCATCTTCGATTACAACAACGACGGGTACCTGGACGTGATGATCGCGGCCGCGCACGGCGGGGCGAATCTATACCGCAACAACGGCGACGGCACGTTCACAGACGTATCGATCGAGTCGGGGATCGACCGCTGCATCAACGGTTTCGCCGTGACGGCGGGCGACTACGACAACGACGGCAACACGGACCTGTTCGTGACGCGGCTCGGCTTTTACGGCGGCGAGGGAACGCTGTTCCACAACAACGGCGACGGTACGTTCACCGACGTGACGGAGAAGGCCGGCGTCAAATGTTGGGGCCCCGCCTTCACGGCGAGCTGGGTCGATTACGACTGCGACGGCCGCCTGGACCTGTTCGTCGCCAACAACCTCGGCGGCTTGTTCGACCGCCAAATCCAGAACCGCCTTTTCCATAACAACGGCGACGGCACGTTCACCGAGGTGGCCGCCCAGGCGGGCCTGGTCGCTTCCTCTCCCACGATCGGCTCGTGCTGGGGCGATTACAACAACGACGGCTACCCGGACCTGTTCATCTCGAGCGGACTGGGCAAGCCGCAACTGTTCCGGAACAATGGCGACGGCACGTTCACCGACGTCAGCGGCGAGGCGGGGTTCGACGACTATATCATCGGCAGCACCTGCTTCTTCTGCGACTACGACAACGACGGGTGGCTCGACATCGTCCAGTTCGCGTGGTCCGATCACGAAGATGTCGTCCATACGATGCGTCATGGCGAGGCGCCGCCAGACGGCAAGGTGACTCGCGTGCTGCACAACAACCGGGACGGCACGTTCACGGCGCGGACGCGGGAGATCGGCCTGGTGGAAGGATGGGGCACGATGAGCGGCAACTTCGCCGACCTCAACAACGACGGCCGCATCGACTTCCTGCTGGGCAACGGCAGTCCGCGCATGGATCGCGTGGAGCCGCTGGTGCTGCTCGAGAATCAGGCGGGATCGTTCCGCAACGCCACCTTCTCCTCGGGACTTCCGTTCGTGGGGAAGAGCCACGGCACCAACGCGGGCGACCTGTTCGGGGACGGCCGGCTGTCGATCATCGTCGCCGCGGGCGGCGCCTATCCGGGCGATCTGCTGACTTCGCCGGTATACTATCCGACCGAGCGGCTCGGCAACTACTTGAATGTGCGCCTCGAGGGGACCAAGAGTAACCGGTCGGCGATCGGCGCGCGAGTCACTCTCCAAGCGGGCGGGCAACAGCAGATGCGCGAGGTGGGCGGCGGCACCAACTTCGGGTGTCTGCCCCTCGAGCAGCACTTCGGCTTGGCGGAATTGGAGCAAGCCGATTCACTGCTGATCCACTGGCCGAGCGGCTTCAAGCAGATGATCTCGAATCCGCCGGTCAACGACACCATCAAGATCGTGGAAGGCCGGGACGGCTGGGAGCGCGTGTACTCGAAGGCTCCGGCCTCGCCGGCTCCCGCTAAGGCATGATACCGACGGCATGGCTGCGTCCGGCGGCCTTCCTCGCCGCGCTGCTGGGGATTTGGGAGTTCGCCGCGCAGCGGCAGAGCGTCCACCTGTTGCCCGGACCCTTGGAGGTGCTGGGAGGCATCGCCGAACTGGCGCAGCGTGGACTGCTGTTCCGGTACATCGTGGCGTCGCTGTTTCGGGTGACCTGGGGATTTCTGGCCGCCGCCCTGATCGCGATTCCACTAGGGCTGATGGTGGGCTGGTACCGGCGCGCGGACATGGCGCTGAACCCGCTGCTGCAGATCTTCCGGCCGATCTCGCCGTTGGCGTGGATTCCCATTTCAATCCTGTGGTTCGGAGTGGGCGATTCGGCGGCCGTGTTCCTGATCTTTCTCGCGTCGTTTCTACCGCTGATGGTCACGGCGATCAACGCGGTGGGCGGCGTCGCGCAAGTGCACATGAACGCGGGGCGCAACTTCGGGCTTTCCGGCGCTCAATTGATCTACCGGGTCCTGTATCCGGCGGTGATTCCGCAGTTGATCGTGGGGCTGCGGATCACGCTCGGAATCGCGTGGCTGGTGGTGGTGGCGGCGGAGATGATCGCTGTCAATTCGGGGTTGGGGTTCCTGATCGTGGACGCTCGCAACGCCGGGAATCGATACGACTTGGTGGTTGCGGGGATGGTAATGATCGGGGTGATCGGACTGCTGCTCGACAACGGCATGCGGTCGCTCGAGAAAATCCGGTCGCTTCGTTGGGGATATTCGGAAGACTGAGAAAATGTTGCAAACGGCTCCGGTGAATATGGAGAAGGCGCTGTCCACCAAGCTCCGCGCGCGCGGAATCAACATGACGTTCACGCGCGACGGCGTTTCGACGAACGTTCTCGAGAACGTCGACCTCGAGGTCAACGAAGGGGAGTTCGTCTGCCTGCTGGGCCCGTCGGGCTGCGGGACGTCGACGCTGCTCAACATCGCCGCGGGATTCCTGCGCCCGACGTCGGGCGAGGTCACTATCGACGGCGACGCGGTAACCGGTCCCGATCCGCGCCGCATCTTCGTGTTTCAGGAGCGCGGCGTGTTTCCGTGGCTGTCGGTGGAAGGCAATATCGACTTCGGACTCTTCAAGCTTCCCGGGGAAGAACGGCGGCGCCGGATCGCGCACTATATCAAGATGGTGGGGCTGCAGGGATTCGAAAAGGCATATCCCGGCGAACTCTCCGGCGGCATGAAGCAGCGGCTGGAGGTGGCCCGCGCGTAGGCGGTCCAGCCAGACATTCTGTTTCTCGACGAGCCGTTCGGCGCGCTCGACTCGATCACGCGCCTGATCATGCGCGGCGAGTTGCTTCGCATCTGGGAAGCCGAGCGTAAGACGATCGTCTTCGTCACCCACGACATCGAGGAATCGGTGCAGTTGGCCGACCGCGTGGTGGTGATGAGCGCGCGCCCGGCGCGGATCCAACGGATCGTCGAGATCGACATTCCCCATCCCCGCGATATCAGCTCGCCCCGATATCTCGAATTACGGGACGGCATCTTCGAGGAGATCGGACTGGCGCACAAAGTATGAGCGCGCTTGCCCAGCCGCGTAAGTGGGAGCCAGTGTTCTGGCCGGCTCTGGCGGCGTCGATTCTGTTGGTGGCCTGGTGGTCGTCGGTGGCGCTTACAGGCTCGACGATTTTTCCGTCTCCCATGGATGTGCAACGAGGCTTGGCGGAACTGGTGCGCAAGGGCGTGCTGTGGGGATACATCGCGGATTCGCTCGGCCGCGTCGGCGCGGGTTACCTGATCGCGGTGGCGCTCGGCGTGCCTTTGGGTCTGATGCTCGGCTGGTACCCGGAGGCCGGGCAAGTGGTGAACCCGGCGATCCAGATGCTGCGGCCGATCAGCCCCATCGCGTGGATCCCCGTCTCGATCGTATGGTTCGGGGTGGGTAACACGGCGGCGATCTATCTGATCTTCCTCGCCTCGTTCTTCCCGATCGTGGTGGCCGTGATGAACGGGGTTCGCAACGTGCCCTCGATGTACCGGCGCGCGGGCCGCAACTTCGGATTGTCGCCGGGCGCCTTGCTGGCGCGGGTGGTCTTCCCGGCGGCGCTGCCGAGCATCCTGGTGGGCCTGCGGATCGCGCTGGGCATCGCGTGGCTGGTGGTGGTGGCGGCGGAGATGATCGCGGTGAATTCGGGTCTGGGCTATCTGGTGATCGACTCGCGGAATTCGGGCAAGCGGTACGACTTGGTGGTGGCGGCGATGATCCTGATCGGGGTGATCGGCCTGGCGCTCGACCTGGGCATCCGCCGGCTGGAAAAACTGCGGTCGGTTCGATGGGGGTTCCGCGAATGAGCGTTTTGACTCGCATCGTGATCTTCACGTCGCTGTGGGTGGCCACGATCTCCGGGCTCCACGCCTGGCTGAACGTCAACTGGGCGTCGATCTTCAACGACTACCTGCCGGAGGAGAAGCGCCGCTTCAACGTGGCTTTCATTCCCGTCACGTGCCACTTGGCGTGCCCGGTTACGGACTACATTTCGAAGTTCTCCAAGGCCGGCGAGATCTTCCTGCCGCGCATGTTCCAGGGCTTCCCCGAAATCAAGGAAGCGCTGATCTCGAACAAGATGCAGGCGGGCTTCGTCGTCGCGCCGCTGGCGATCGCGCTCAAGTCGCAGGGCGTGCCGATCCGGATCGTGTATCTCGGACACCGGTATGGGAGCGCGTTCGTGGTCCACAAGGATGGCGGGATCGACAAGTTCGAGCAGGTGCGCGGCAAGACGATTGCGATTCCGAGCCGCTTTTCCGACGAGCGCCTGATCGTGTTCCGGGCGATGAAGAAGCATGGCATCGACCCGAAGGAAGTCAAGATGGTGGAAATGGCCCCACCCGACGTGGCGGGCGCTCTCGCGGCGCGGGCCATCGACGGGTTCTCGATGGGCGAGCCGTTCCCGTCGCAAGCGGAAATGGGCGGCTTCGGCCGCGTGCTGTTCCACGCCCGCGAATACTGGCCCGACTACATGTCGTGCGTTTTGGTGGTGCGCGAGGACATGATCGAAAAGCGCCCCGACGCCGTCCAAGTGTTGGTGGATGGGGTGGCGCGCTCCGGTCTGTGGCTCGAGGGGGGACTGCCGTATCGCGAGCACGCGGCGGACTTTGTCGGGCGATTCTACTACAACCAGAATCCGGCGCTTTTGCGCTGGGCGCTGACCAAGCCGCTGACGCGCGTGATCTACAACACGCTCGAACCGCGCAAGGCCGACTTCGACCTGGTGCGGGACTTGATGATCGAGACCGGAGTGTTGGACAAGAAGATCGAATTCGAGGAATATACCGATTCGCGCTTTTCCGACAAGGCCACGATTCAAACCGCGTGGAAGTACGAGCCGGGCTCGGCGAAGGCCGAGTAAGGAGAACCGAGTGGAACGACGAGACTTCATTCAGAGGATCGCCGCCGGAGGCGCCGCCACGGCGGCCCAGGGAGCCGCGGACAAGACGGCCGTTTTCCAGGTGAAGGGGTTCACGTGCGTCACCTGCGCCATCGGATTGGAAGTGGTCCTGAAAGGTCTGAAGGGCGTTCGGACCTGCAAGGCAACCTATCCCGAAGGCAAGGTGACCGTCGGCTACGACGCGGCGGCGGTGACCGAGGACAAGATCCTGGCGCTGATCGGGAAGACGGGATTCAAGGGCTCCCGCGCCTGACTTATTGTCCCGCGCCGGACACCGTAAGACGGGTGGGCGATGTGGGATCGTTGCTCTGAATGAGGATGACGCCGGTCTGCGGGCCGGCGGAGCTAGGCCGGAACACCACCCGAAGGTCGAATAAGGTTCCCACCGGCAGTGTGAACGAGGTCGATGCGGGGAGCGTGAACCGTCCGTTGTCGGACCGGATCGACTCCACCACCAGCGGAGTGTTGCCCGTGTTGGAAATGGTGATCGTCCGATCGCTGGTGTCGCCCACCTTGACGCCGCCGAAATCGATCGTCGATTCGCTCAGCCGAATGCGCGGCGCCTGCTCCACTCCGGCGGCCGTTCCCGACAGCGGAACACGCAGCGTTGGGTTCGCCGGATCGTTGCTGGTAACCACCAGGGCGCTCGAGTACGAGCCCACCGCCGCCGCGCTGAAGCGAAGCGTCCACGAAGCGGACGACTGGGGCTGGATCGTCAACGGGACAACGACGCCGATCAACTGGAACTCGGGAGCCGCGATGGCGACCGCTGTGATGGTCAAGGGCGCGGCGCCGGTGTTACGGATGGTGAGCGGCTGCGTGGTCTGCCCGGCGGGCGCGATTGCGCCGAACCCGACTGCCGCGGGAGACGCCTCGATCCGAGGCGCGCCCGCGGGCGGAGCGTGCGAGCCGGAGCCGGTGAGCGGCACAGCGACAGCGGGTAGCGCCGGATCGTCGCTCGCCAGCGTCAGCGTCCCCGATTCCGGCCCAGCCGCGGTGGGCGCGAACCGGACGGTTACCTGCTGCGTGGCTCCGACGGCGACAGTGAACGGCGCGGCGGGAGAAACCAGGCTGAACCTGGGATTCGAAATCGTGAGGGACCGGATCGTCAACGTCACCGTGCCGGTGTTTCGTACGACGACGCCAAGATCGCGCGACTGGCCCACCGTCACCACTCCGAAATCGAGGGGAGCCGTGCTCACCGGTGGCGTTACGCCTGGAGGCGGCGCGGATACGGTAGGAACCGGCTGCGGTAGGATCGCCGCAATGTCGCCCACTCGATCGGCGCGCCCGAAAAGCACTAGCGGAATCACGGGCTGATCGGCGGTGATCGTCAGGTAGCCTTGGCGGGCCGCCGAACCCGGCACGAGCGTCGTAAGCGGATCGGTCCGGCTGCCGTTGCCCGGGATCGGGCCGGCGCGGTCCCGAGCGCCACCCCGTCCGGACCCGTGATCCGGACCTGCGCGCTTGCCGCCGCCGCGGCCGTATTGTGCAGGACGAGCGTGGTCGCGAAGCCGCCCGCGTTCGAGGCATAGGGGATGATCCAGGTCATGGACGGCTCGAGATCCAGCGGCACTGCCGTCCGGTAGCGCGTCCCGAGGACCGGATCCTCGAGGACGACGTTGCCCACGACGCCGCGAATGTTCGAGTCGATCCGAAGAGCGCCGAGGACCGGGGCGTCCGGATCGAGGCCGAAGATCGCGGAGACTGCGCGGCGGTCCTGCCGTCCGGCGGGGAGGCGGATGTCCGTGGGTGGGGCGAGCGCGACGCCGTTGGGTCCGAGCGCAGTCACCGTCGCCGTGGCGTCAAGCGTCGTGGGTTGACCAGATTCAGAATCGTCACCGGCGCGCCCGGGCCCAGCGACAAGTACGGCGAGTGCAGCCGTACCGCGGTTCTTGACGGAGCGGGGATCGGCTGCGCGCCCAAAGCGGCCGCCGAGGCGTTGCCCGTGAGCAGCACCGATGCGGCCGAGATGCCGGAGTCGAACTCCGCCGTGATGTATCCGGTGAACTCCGCCGGCATCTCTGGAAACAGGGCCTGGGCGGACTCGGCTTGGCGCGCCTGGGGACCGAGCAGCCGCGTGGTGACGCCCACGGCGGATCCGGCGGCGTTCCAAAGCCCGAGCCGGGCCTCGCCTGGGCAGCTCGATCCGTTGGCGAGGTGGATCTCGGTCGCGGCGTTGGCGCCTTGGACGATATCCGGCAGGACCACGACGGCGGCGGTCGACTTGGTAAGCTCGACGGACTCCACCTGCGCTCCGCCGAGCAGCACCACTCCGGCGGTTCTCGCGCTCGTCCGCGCCTGGGCGCCGGCGCCGGATTCGAGCGTCACCGCCACGGCCGCCTGGCCCGACGCGGGAATCGCCAGCGGCCGCTCGCCAACGACCGCGGTGGCCGCTGGGCCCGTGTTCACCAGCACCAAGCTCTGGTCCGGCTGTCCGGCCAGGGACACCGGCGAGGTGAGCAGCGCGTTCTCGAACGGACCGGGGACGGCCAGCGTGTAGCTTGGGGCAAGGCGGTCGAGCCGCGGGGAAGCGGTGCGCCGGGCGCGGTCGAGCGTGGTGGGCAGGACCGTGATCCGGCCGGTGTCCGGATCCAACGACACGATGCGAAGCTTTGCTTCATCGAAGTCCGGGTGATCGGGAACCTCGATGGGGTCGTATTGCAGGGTCAAGTCGCCGGAGAACGTTCCGTCCGCGGGGATTGCGGGGCTGAACTCCCAGGTCCGTTGGATGCCGAGGAACTCAGGCGGCGCGAGCAGCGCGGCGGCCTGTTTCGGCGGAGTCTTGATCAGCGGGTTGCCGGCGCCCTCGCGAAAATCGAACGTTTTCTGTTTCGCGACGGGCACGACCACCTTGTCGGTGAGGGTGCTGCGGGCATTGGCGATCTGCCCGCGTCCGAAGTCGATCAGCGCGTCCACGCCGCGGCTGATGGTGGTTGGGGGGGCGGCGGACTCACTTTCCGCAACACGCGGACGCCTTGGCCCGGGGTTTGTGCAAGGATCCACGTCGCGGCGGCGAGCATGACACCCGCGCCAAGGGTGATTCTCAGAGTGCTCATTTCTTCGTCCAGACGGACCCGTTGGACCACTTCAACTCGTAGCGGTACGGGTCGTGTACCGCCTCCGCGCCCCAGCTCTCCACGGTCACTTTTTGACCCGACACGCGTCCCTCCGCCTCGCGGTTGGCGCTGTCGCGGAACGTCAGCTTGTCGCCGGACTGGGTGATGACCACCGTCTGTGCCACCCCGCCCACCGTGAAGGTCCAGTCACCCGCGAATTGCGGGGGGATCCTGGTCGTTACGGGGGCCACCGGCGCCACGGGTTCGGGTGGCTCGACGCGACCGGGAGCCGAGGCTTCACCGCGGGGAGTTGGCGTCCTGATCTCAGTGGGAATGGGCCGCATGACCACCTCGGCGCCGCCGCCCCGGCCTTCAAAGCGCTCGCGGATCAGCTTCGCAATGTCCGGAGGCAGGCCTTGCCCCTCCTGGACCTGGACTACCTCACGCGGCGGCGGCGCGCCGATCGGAGGGTCCACCGGAGCCGCAGCCTGCATCTTGATACCGGAGGTGAACCCGAGCTGGTTGTGCCGTTCGGTTCCCACCGCCCTTTTCAAGTCGCAGGTCCAACCGGATCCGCCCGGCTTGGGAGAAACCGTAAACGCCGAACAGCCCTCGTCCTCGTCGCAAAGGGACTCGCAGGCGCGAAGCCGGGCTCCGGCGACCTCCACCTTCCGATAGGTCGCGCCGGTGAGAGCGCAGTCACCCAAAATCCGGATGGCGCCTGGTTCTTGTGCGAGCGCCAGCACGGACCCTAGCAGCACGCCGATGGCTTTCATGCCGAATCCTCCCTCGATTCCCTCTGGCCCGCCCCGCAGGCAGGCCGAACATGCTCTTATCGTGCCCGGCTGGGCAACGGCAAGTCGTGAGAGGAATCTGAAACTGTTGTGAGAGACCGCCATCTGCTTGAAAACCCAAGGCCGCTGGATGCCGGGGCCGGGACCGGCGCCGGTGTGGCGAAGCGGCCCCTGACGACGGCTCGCGGGTGATATCCTGTTGTTGGCAATTCCCGCATGCAGTCCGCGCCGCGAGTAATGAGAGCGAACGGAGTCGAGATCGACTTCGACTCCGGCCGGATCGTACGGCTTGGGGAACACGTCTACCTGCGGCAAAAGGCGCATCGGGTGCTGTCGCTACTGGTGGAGCAGCGCGACCGGCCGACTCGACCGTGTTTTTCCGGTACGGCGCGCCGGGTCCGGCGCTGGGCAGTGACGCCTTCTTCCTGATGTTGCACGAGAGCGGTCAGGCGGCGTTCGGACACGGCATCTGGTACGCCTTGGGCAAGACGCGCGTGGAGAACGGACGCTGGCGGCACATCGCCGGCGTGTTCGACGGACGTTCGGCGGCGCTTTTCGTGGATGGAGTCCAGGAAGCGGCGAGACCGATTCCGGCGGAGGAGCTCGGGCCGGGAGGCGATACGCTCTGGTCGATCGGACGCTCGAATTGGGGTGGGACGCCGTTTCGCGGACAGGTGAATGATATCCGGGTCTTTTCGCGCGCGCTGCGACCCGCCGATGTCCAAGCGCTGTACCGGTGCGCTTCTCCGGCCGGCGACCTCGACGTGCCCGGCCGCGGCGCGCACTATTTCGCTCCGGTATTCGGCATGGACGTCCGGGTGTCGCCGACGGGCCAAGGGGAAGGCTCCGCCCGCATCCAGAACACCGGAAAGGACTATGCCGGGGCCGCGTTCGTGCGCCGGCAGCCGGACTGCGCCTGGCGCGACACGCTCGCCAGCGACATGGGGCAGGATCTCGACATGGAGATGGAGATACGCGTGGGGGGACTTGCGGAAGGTCCGATCGCCTCGGGCGGACCTTACTTCCGGAGCCGCCGGTCCGTGCCCGGCGACGGTATCGTCGGGGGAACCAGCGCCGGTTATTGGGTACAGTTACTCAGTGCAGGCCAGGTGCGCGTGAAGCGGTTGCATCCAGCGGCGGCGATCGCGTTCAGCGCGCGGCCGGACCGGTTCGATCCGGACGCATTCCACTCGCTGAAGGTGTCGGTTCGCGGGGCGGCGATGGAGGCCGCCTTGGACGGCGGCGCGCTCGTGTTCGACCAAGGCGGAGTCCAGCGTCCCACCGTGGACTTGCCGCCCGCCTGGGAGACGGCCTCGCCCCCGGGCAAGAACCAGGGCGCGGCGGGCGTGGCGTTTGCCAGCGAAGGGTACCGCAACCAAGTGGGCGGGCAGGAAACGCGGAACGTGCGGGTCCGGCCGGCCGCGCGATGAATCTACGGCTTTTCCAGAAACCGGCGTAGGCGCTCCACCGTCCGTTCTTTCTTACGGCCGTCGGTCTGGCACGCCCACACCACCAGCAGCCTCCATCCGGCGGCGCGAAGCAGGCGGGCGTTGCGGCGGTCGCGCTCCTTGTTCCGGGCCAGCTTCGGCTCCCAGTAACTTCGCCTGGTCTTGGGAATGTGCGAGTCGATGCATCCCGGATGTCCGTGCCAAAAACAGCCGCGCACTTCCACGATCTTACGCGGTCCGGCGAACACCAAGTCTGGCTTACCCGGCAGATCCTTGCGGTGTAGCCGGAAGCGGTAACCCATCGCGTGAATCAGGCGGCGCACGGCCAACTCGGGCGCGGTCCCCTGGCTCACGATGCGGCGCATGTTCTCGCTCCGCCGGGCGGAGTCGATTGTGTCCATGGGTCAGCCGCCGATTTCGGCGCGCGCCTGGCGGAACATCTCCACCGCGAACTCGAGATCCTGGCGGGTGTGGGCCGCCGACATTTGCGTGCGGATGCGCGCCTTGCCCTTCGGCACCACCGGAAACGAAAACGCCACCACGTAGACGCCCTTCTCGAGCAGCTTCTCCGCCAGGCGCACGGCCACCGACGCATCGCCGGTCATCACCGGAACGATCGGATGCTCGCCGGGCAACACGTCGAATCCCGCCGCCGCGATCTTGTCCCTGAAGAACGCGGCGTTGTCGCGGAGCCGCTCGCGCAGATCGCCCGCGCCGGCGATCATTTCGAGCACCTTCAGCGACGCGGCCACGATCGGCGGCGGCACGGAATTCGAGAATAGATACGGCCGCGACCGCTGACGGAGCATCTCGACGATCTCGCGCCGGCCCGACACGTAGCCGCCACTGGCTCCGCCGAGCGCCTTGCCCAGGGTTCCGGTCAGTATGTCGATGCGCGGGGAGACTCCGAAGCGCTCCGGCGTGCCGCGTCCGTTGGCGCCGGTGAATCCCACCGCGTGCGAATCGTCCACCATCACCATCGCGTCGTGCTTTTCCGCCAGTTCGCAGATGCTGTCCAATGGCGCCAGGTAGCCGTCCATCGACAACACGCCATCGGTGACGATCAGCCGGAAGCGCGCGTCCTTGGCTTGTTCGAGTTGCTCCTCGAGATCGGCCATGTCGCGATTCCGGTATCGGAACCGCTGCGCCTTGCACAGGCGAATCCCGTCGATGATGCTCGCGTGGTTGAGTTCGTCCGATACGATCGCGTCCCCGGCATCGAGCAAGGCCTCGAAGACGCCGCCGTTGGCGTCGAAGCAGGAGCCATACAGGATGGTGTCGTCCGTTTCCAGAAACGACGAGATCCGCTCCTCGAGCTGGCGATGGATCGTCTGCGTGCCGCAAATGAACCGGACCGACGCCATGCCGAATCCCCACTGGTCCAGCGCCTGCCGCGCCGCCGCGATCACGCGGGGATGGTTCGCCAGGCCGAGGTAGTTGTTGGCGCACAGGTTCAGCACCTCGCGCCCGCCGCTCCGGATGTGGGACCACTGCGGCGATTCGATCAACCGCTCGCGTTTGTAGAGTCCTTCCGCGCGGATCTCGTCCAGCCGGGCCCGCAGGTGTTTTTCGAACGCCACGCCCATGTCAAACCGTCCAGTCCAGCACTACCTTGCCGCAATCGCCGGACTTCATCGCCTCGAATCCGAGTTCGAAGTCGCGATAGGAGTACCGGTGGGTAATCACCGGCGCCAGGTCGAGACCCGACTGTAGCAGCACCGTCATCTTGTACCACGTCTCGAAGATCTCGCGCCCATAGATGCCCTTGATGGTGAGCATGTTGAAGATCACCAGATTCCAATCGATGGCCATCTCCTTCGGCGGAATACCGAGCATGGCGATGCGTCCGCCGTGCGCCATATTCTCGAGCATCTGGCGGAGCGCGGCGGGACTGCCCGACATCTCCATGCCGACGTCGAAGCCCTCATGCATGTCGAGCTCGCGCTGCACCTGCTTCAGATCGCGGGCGCGCGGATCGAGGGCGGTCTTGATTCCGTTGGCTTCCGCCAGTTGGAGCCGATAGGGATTGAGATCGGTGATGACGACGTGGCGGGCGCCGGCGAACCGCGCCACCTTCGCGGCCATGATGCCGATGGGACCGGCGCCGGTAATCAGCACGTCTTCGCCGAGCACGGGGA
>SYLY01000029.1 GCA_005808475.1 Acidobacteriota bacterium | reverse complement strand
TTTCCGGCGAATTGCTGAAGCAGGTGGCGCTCGATGCGACGGGCAAGACGGTGGTCGAGTACGCCGGCACGGCGATCGACTGGGGCAATGTGCGCCGCTTCACGATGCGCGAGGCGGTGTGCGAGTTCTGGGAAGGGGAAGGCAAGCCGTCCTTCGACAACGTGTGCGACCCCGAGTGGCTGTCCAACCATTCCCGCAAGGCGACGGCCGGCGAGCGGCTGGTCGATATTTTCGAGCGGGTGGCCGAGGGCCATCTGGTGCAGCCCACCATCATCTATCAGTACCCCGTGGAGACCTCGCCGCTTTCGAAGAACAGCGACGACGATCCGGCTTTCACCGACCGGTTCGAGATCTACGCGGCCGGCATGGAAATCGGCAATGCCTACACCGAGCTCAACGATCCGCAGGAGCAGCGCCGCCGCTTCGAGATGCAGACCGGCATGGCCGAGCGCGGCGACGAGGAAGCGCATCGCATGGACGAGGACTACATTCGCGCCATGTGCTACGGACTTCCGCCGACCGGCGGCGAAGGCATCGGCATCGACCGTTTGACGATGCTGCTCACCGATCGCCAGTCGATTCGCGACGTCATCCTGTTCCCGCTGCTGCGGCCCGAGGGGCCGATCGGCATCGCCGGGCAGTTGCGATCGGCCGGATAGCGGATCGTGAACCGCGGTTTCGAGTTCTTCGTCGCGGTCCGCTACCTGACCGCGAAACGAAAGCAGGCGATGATCTCGATCATCACCGCCATTTCCGTGCTCGGCGTGGCGGGGGGAGTGGCGTCGCTGATCATCGCACTCGCGATCAACACCGGCTTCCGGAACACGTTGCAACGCAATCTGCTCGGCGCAACCGGCCACGTGACGGTTCTCGAGAAAGAGGTGTCGGAGGGCATCGGCAACTGGCGCGAACTCGCGCCGCGCTTCCAGAAGCTGCCCGGTGTCATCTCGGTGTCGCCCGCGCTGTTCGACACGGTGATTTTCTCCGGAGCGCGGCCCACGGCCGGCGTGCTCAAGGGGATTCTCCCGCCCGATCAGGCGCCGCTCCCCACCGTTCTGATGAAGCTGAAGGAAGGCGCCGTCTCCGATTGGAAACCGGCGGAAGACGGCCGCATGCCGGTGATTCTGGGATCGCGGCTGGCGCAGACCCTCGGCGTTAAAACCGGCGGAACCATGAAGGTGGTGACGACGCAGATTACCGCGTTCGGACAACGGCTGGACGACTTTCCGTTTCGCGTGGTGGGCATCTTCGAGTCCGGCTTCTACGACGTGGATAATGCCTGGGCGTTCACCTCGCTCGATTCGTTGCAGCGGGTGTTGAGCCTGCCGGATGTCGTCAGCGCCATCGAGATCCAACTCGCCGATGTGTTTCAGGCCGGCGCCATTGCCCGGCAGGCCGAGCAACTGGCCGGACCGAAGCTCGCCGCCACCGACTGGCGCGAACAGAACAAGCCGTTGTTGACCGCGCTCGAAGGCGAGAAAGCCGCCACGATGGTGGTGATCGGCCTGATCCTCGGGATGGCCGCGTTGAACATTCTGTCGTCGCTGATCATGATGACGATGGAGAAGCACCGCGACATCGCGCTGCTGCTCTCGATGGGCGCGCGATCCGATCAGATTCGGGCCATCTTCGTGCTGCAAGGGATTCTGATCGGCGTGGCGGGCGTCGTCCTGGGCGTCGTGGGCGGCTACCTCGTTTGCTGGCTCGGCAACCGTTTCCGGCTGATCCAGTTGAACGAGGCGATCTATTCGCTGAGCTACGTCCCCTTCGAACCGAAAGCGCTCGACGCGGCGCTCATCTGCGCCGGCGCGCTGCTGGTGAGCTTCGTGGCCACGATCTATCCGGCGCGCAGCGCGTCGCGAATCGCGCCCGCCGAGTCGCTCCGGTACGAGTAGATGTGCGGAATCGCCGGGTTCACCCGGAAGGGCGGCGGCGCGGTGGATGCGATCGCGGCGGCGGTTGAATCGATCCGCCATCGCGGCCCCGATCAGCAGGGATCGTTCGTGTCGCCCCATGTGGCGCTGGGAGCGGTGCGGCTGAAGATCCTGGACCTCGGCGGCGGCGATCAGCCCATCCGCTCGGACGACGGCGGCGCGGCGATCGTCTTCAACGGCGAGATCTACAACTTCCGCGAGGTGCGCGCGGAACTGGAAGGGCGCGGGCGCAAGTTTCACACGCACTGCGACACCGAGGTGGTGCTGCAGGCGTGGCTCGAATGGGGCAACGGCTGCTTCGCCCGCCTGCACGGAATGTTCGCCGCGGCGTTGTGGAACGAGTCCGAACGCAGGCTGGTGCTGGCGCGGGACCGCATGGGGATCAAGCCGCTCTACTTCCACCGGCGCGGCGAGGACATCCATTTCGGCTCGGAACTGAAGGCGATCCTGGCGCATCCCGCCGTGGACCGCGTCATCGATCCGGCCGGGCTCAGCTACTTCCTGTCGCTCAACTACATCCCGCGCCCGCACACGATGCTCCGCGGCATCGAGAAGCTCGAGCCGGGAACGTGGGTCGAATGGCGCGACGGCCGCGTCTCGTCATCGGCGTATTGGAAGCTCGAATTCGCGCCACGCGCGTGGACCGTGGAAGACGCGAAGGCGGAGTTGGATTCGTTGCTCGCCCGCGCGGTGCGCGAGCATCTGGTCTCCGACGTGCCGCTGGGCGTCTGGCTGAGCGGAGGCGTCGATTCGTCCACCATCACGCACTACGCGACGCGGTCTTTCCCGGGGAAACTGAAGACGTTCTCGGTGTCGTTCCGCGGCCGCGCGTTCGACGAGAGCCGCTACTTCCGCGAGGTGTCGCGCCACTACCAGACCGATCACACGGAACTCGATCTGGCGCCGGATCTCGATCTGCCTGCCGCGATCGAGCGGATGAGCTATTTCTCGGATGAGCCGAGCGCGGACGCCGGCGCGCTCCCGGTGTGGTTCCTCTCCGAAATGACGAGGAGGCACGTCACGGTCGCGTTGAGCGGCGAAGGCGCGGACGAACTGTTCGGCGGCTATTCGACCTACCTCGCCGACCGTTACGCGCAGTGGATGCGCATCGTTCCCGCTCCGCTGCGGCGCGCCGGGCTGGCGGTGGCCCAGGCGCTGCTGCCCGTATCCGATAACAAGATCTCGTTCGAATACAAGGTCAAGCGCTTCCTCGAGGGTTCGCTGTTGGACGAGACCGAGGCGCACCTGTTCTGGAACGGCGCGCAGTCGCGAAGGTCGAAGGCGGCGATGCTGAAGGACGTGGCCGCGCCCCACGCGGCGGATCTGTTCCGCGATCTGCCTGGCAAGGGTCTGGACCGCTTCCTCTGGCTGGACCAGAAGCTGTACCTGCCCGAGGACATCCTCTACAAGTGCGACCGGATGAGCATGGCGCACTCCATCGAGATCCGCCCGCCATTCCTCGATCACCGCGTGGTGGAGTTCGCGGCCACCCTGCCGGAGAACTTCAAGATTCGCGGTTCGCGCCTCAAATGGCTGCTCAAGGAACTGATGCGCGGGAAACTGCCGGAGGCGGTGCTGACGCGGCCGAAAGAGGGCTTCGACATCCCGGCGCACGACTGGTTTCGCACGCGCCTCAAGGAGATGCTGCTCGACACGGTGTCGCGCCGCGCGGTGGAGCGCAGCGGACTCTTCCACTGGCCCGCCGTGGAGCGCCTGATGCGCGACCACTTCGAACGCCGCGTCAACGCCGGGTACGTTTTGTGGGGTCTGCTAACCTTGTTCCTTTGGATCGAGAGATGGAGTTTGCGGGAACCTCCGCTCCCCGATACGAGTGGAACTGGCGTTACGAACTGATCGTGGCGCTGGTGGCGCTTGTCGTGTTCGGCGGTTGCGCCATAAGTCCGCCGTCGCTGATGGACGACGTGGATGCGGTGCAGGCCCAGATCGCCCGCAACATGCTGGATTCGGGCGATTGGGTCACGGCGCGGCTGAACGGGGTCGCCTACCTGGAGAAGGCGCCGCTCAAGTACTGGATGATCGCCGCGTCGTTCGCGGTGTTCGGCGTGCACGACTGGGCGGCGCGTATTCCGATCGTTCTCTCCACGGTGTTCCTGTGCTGGCTCACCGCGCGGATGGGCGCCTGGGCGTTTTCGCCGCGGGCCGGGCTCTACGCGGGGCTGGCGATGGCGACTTCGGTGGGGCTCTTCCTGTTCACTCGGATCCTCATCCCCGACGTGGCGTTGACGGCCGCGGTCGCGCTGTCGATGTGGGCGTTTCTCCGGTCGATGGAAGAGGAGGGCTCCGCGTGGCCCGTCGTTTTCTGGGCGAGCCAGGGAGCGGGATTTCTGCTCAAGGGGTTGATCGCGGTCGTGTTCCCGGTCGCGGCGGTGGTGGTGTACTTCACCGTGACGCGGACCTGGAGGGAATGGCGGCGTCTGCGCCCGTTCGGCGGCGCGGCGCTCTCGATCGCCATCGCGGTCCCGTGGGTGACATTGGCCACGCTCCGCAATCCGCCGTACTTCGACTTCACCATGCGGCCGGCGCCCGGCGAGTACCACGGATTCTTCTGGTTCTTCTTCCTGAACGAGCATCTGTTCCGGTTCCTGAACATGCGGCATCCGCGCGACTACAACACGGTTCCGCGCGCGCTGTTCTGGCTGTTTCATCTGCTGTGGCTGTTTCCCTGGAGCGCCTTCTTTCCGGCGGTTTTTCGCGCGGCCCCGGTAACCGGCCGCGCCGCGCGGATGCGGACGCTGGCGCTGTGCTGGACGGGATTCCTGCTGATCTTCTTCACGTTTTCCACCACGCAGGAATACTACTCGATGCCTTGCTATCCGGCGTTAGCGCTGTTGACCGGCAAGGCGCTCGACGATGGCGGCCCGTGGATCCGGCGGGGCGCGGTTGCGGCGGGCTCCATCGCGGGATTGGCCGCCGCCGCGGTGCTCGGCATCCTGTGGATGGTTCGCGGCAAGGCCACGCCAGGCGATATCTCGACGGCGCTCACTTCGAATCCGGACGCCTACACGTTGTCGCTGGGACACATGAGCGATCTCACGCTGGACGCGTTCGCCTATCTCCGTCTGCCGCTCGCGGTTGCGGCGGTTGCGTTTCTAGTGGGGGCCGCCGGAGTCTGGCGGAATCGCGCCGTGCCAGCCTTCACCGCGATGATGGTGCTGTTCTTCCACGCCGCCCGTCTCGCGATGGTCTCCTTCGATCCTTATCTGGCATCGCGCGAACTCGCCGGGGCGTTGCGGGCGGCGCCGCCCGGAGAGAATGTCTTCGACAACCAGTACTACACGTTTTCGTCCGTGTTTTTCTACGCGAACGCCAGAGGTTGGCTCCGCAACGGAAGGGTCAATAACCTCGAGTACGGCTCGTACGCGCCCGGCGCGCCGGACGTGTTCCTAGACGATACGGCGTTCGCCGCGCGCTGGAAGAGTTCGCGTCTCCACTACCTGGTGATCGAGGGACCCGGGGTTGCCGGAGTGGAGAAGCTGGTGGGGAAAGAGTCTCTCCGGCTGGTGAAGGCCAGCGGGGGGAAGTTCCTGTTCGCGAACCGGTGACTCCCGTGAATTACATCGAATCGCCTCTTCTTTCGCGCACCCCGCTCGCCTGGGCGGAATCGGTTCTCGCCGATCCTCTGGCGTTGCTTGTGGATCATGCGTTCCTCGAGAAAAAGGCCGCCAACAACGCCATGGACATGATGACGCGGTGGCCCGGCGACTGGACGCCCGGCTGGGTGGAGACCATGACGGCGGTGGCCAGGGACGAGGCCGCGCATCTGGCGCAGGTGACACGCCTTTTGGTGAAGCGGGGCGGCAGGCTGGGGCGGGTCCACAAGAATCCGTACGCGAACGATCTCCGCCGGCTGGTCCGCAAGGGCGAAATCGGAGACACGGTGGACCGGCTGCTGGTTTCGGCTATCATCGAACTGCGGTCCGCCGAGCGGTTCTCGGTGCTCGCCGCCGCCGCAAACGACGGGGAACTGGCGGCGCTGTACGGGCGTCTCTTCGCCTCCGAATGGGGCCACTATCAGGTGTTCCTCCGGTTGGCGCGGAAGGTGGCGCCGGCGGACGACGTGGATGCGCGTTGGCGCTACATGCTCGAGGAGGAAGCGCGCATCCTGGCCGCGCAGCCGCCCGGTCCGCGCATCCACTCCGGTTACTCGCCCGTCTGATATATACTCCTGATGAATGCGAACGCCCGTGCTGTGCGCCTTGTTGCCGCTGGCGACGCAGGCGCAGGCGCCGTCGTCCGTGGAATTCTTCGAAGCGCGCATCCGGCCGCTGTTGGCGGAGAAGTGCTACGCCTGCCACGGCCCGAAGCTGGCGAGCGGAAGTTTGCGGCTCGACTCGCGCGACGCCATCCGTAGAGGCGGCAATCGCGGTCCGGCCGTGGTTCCCGGCCAACTCGACCTCAGCCTGCTGGTGCGAGCCGTATCTCATCGCGACGCCGATTTGAAAATGCCGCCCTCGGGCCGCCTGACACACGAGCAGATCGCCGATCTCGGGGCTTGGATCCGCGAAGGAGCGGTGGATCCGCGGGACAGCGCCGCGACTCCCGGTCCGGCGAAGGCAGCCTCGCTGTGGTCCCTGCGGCCGTTCCGCGCGCATCCGCCGCCGCCGGTGTCGAACAGCGGCTGGCCGCGGACCTGGGTGGACCGCTTCGTGCTCGCGAAGCTGGAAGCCGCGCGGATCGCGCCTTCGCCTGAATCCACCCGCCGCGAGTGGATTCGGCGCGTGACGTTCGACCTGACCGGTCTGCCGCCCGGCCCCGCCGAGATCGCCGCGTTTCTCGCCGATCGGAGCCCTGGCGCGCACGAGCGAGTGGTGGAACGGCTGCTCGGCTCGCACCACTACGGCGAGCGCCAGGCGCGGCATTGGCTGGACTTGGCGCGCTACGCCGAAACCGACGGGCACGAGTTCGACCGCGAGAAGCCCAACGCCTGGCGTTACCGGGACTACGCGATCCGGGCGTTCAACGGCGACGTGCCCTACGACCGGTTCGTGCGCGAGCAGATCGTCGGCGATCTCATGCCCGAACCCCGGCTGACTCCGGGACGCGAGATGCTCGACTCCCCGCTCGGCACCGGGTTCTTCGCCCTCTATGAGGAGCGTAACGCGGCCGACGACCTCGGCGAAGTCCGCGCGGAGAAGCTGGACAATCAGATCGACACGCTGGGGAAGACGTTTCTCGGACTCACCGTCGCATGCGCGCGCTGCCACGATCACAAGTTCGATCCGATCCCCACGCGCGACTACTACGCTCTCGGCGGGGCGTTGTCGAGCAAGCGCGTCATCCAGGCCGAACTCGATGCGCCGGAAGCGCGGAAGCGTCAACTCCAGGCGATCGGCGAGATCGCGGCCATCCGCGCGCGAATCGATGCCGCGATGCCCGCTCGCAGACCGCCGCCGAAGGACACGCTCGCCGAGGCGCTGAAGAAGCTGGAACAGGCATCCACCGATCGCGACGATGCGCGTAATCCCGCGGCGGGGTGGTACAGCGAACTGCTGGCCGCGTTGCGCGAGCCCGATCATCCGCTATATCCACTGGCCCGGCTGGCCCGTCCACGCAAGCCGGAGGCCGGGCTCGAATTCGCGGCACGGCTCGGCCGGCTGCGCCAGGAACTGGCCGAGTGGGATGCCAAGGCCGCCGCGCCCGATCCGGCGGCGATCGTCTTCGACACCAAAGGGTGGCGCGCCGACGGGCCCGCGTTCCGTCTTGCGAAGCCCGTGCCAGAGGCGATGGGCTTTCTCACCTCGAACACGTTCCGCGCCGAGCGGAAGTATCTGCACGTGCGGCTGAGCGGCGCCGCCGACGCCACGTCCGGACGCCAACCCGGCCAACTCCGCGTGTCGCTGATCGGCGACGGGCGGGACGCCGTCATCACCGCCGACGCCAACGGCCGCGCTTCCTGGAAAAGCTCCGGCATGAGCAAGATGTTCCGCGAACTGGTCTACTTCGAACTCGCCGATCGAAGCCGGTCCGGGAATTTGATTGTCGACAAGATTGTGCTGTCCGATTCCAGGGACGCACCCGCCGAAGGACGGTTCATCGATTCCCGCGTGCGAGCGCTGTTGGACAAGGACCACGGGTCGCTCGAGCAGATGGCGGCCGCCTACGCGCCGCTGCTCGAAAGCCGGCCCGATCTGCCTGCGCGCCCGGCCGATCCGGAGGCCGTCTCCGCGGGTCTCCGCAAGGAACTGGCGGACGCCGCGGCAAAGCTCGAGGATCCGGCGTTCGGACTGACCGGCGTCGAGGACGAGGCTCGCAACGTCCGCCTGCATCGCTCGGGCAGCCACAAGAACCTCGGCGACGAAGTGCCGCGCGGATTTCTGTCGGCGCTGAACGGAAAGGCGTTTACCCAGGGCAGCGGCCGAGCCGAATTAGCGGACGCCATCGCCGATCCCGCCAACCCGCTCACCGCGCGGGTGTTCGTGAACCGGGTGTGGAAGCATCATTTCGGCGAAGGCCTGGTGCGGACCACGGACAACTTCGGCTCCACCGGCGAACGGCCGTCGCATCCGGAACTGCTCGACACGCTGGCGGCGCGATTCGTGGCCGCGGGCTGGCCGATCAAGCAGCTTCACCGCGAGATTGTGCTGAGCGCCGCCTACCGGCAGTCGAGCCGCGCCGAGCCTCGCGCGGACATGGCCGATCCCGAGAACCGGCTGCTGCATCGGATGCCCGTCCGCCGTCTGGAAGGCGAGGCGGTGCGCGACGCGATTCTCGCCGTCAGCGGCTCGCTCGACCGGACTTCGCTCGGCCCCAGCGTTCCGCCGCACATCAGCGAATATCAGGACGGGCGCGGCAAGCCGCCCACCGGTCCGCTGGATGGGAACGGGCGCCGCACCGTCTACATCGGCGTGCGGCGGAACTTCCTGCCGCCGATTCTCACCGCGTTCGACTACCCGCCGACCGTCACCACTGTCGGCCGCCGCGGCTCGTCCACCGTGCCGTCGCAAGCGCTGATCCTCATGAACAACGACTTCGTGCGGAAGCAGGCGGCGCAATGGTCGGAGCGCGCGGCGGCGCTGGCGCCCGATCCGCGCGCGCGGCTGGAGGCGATGTTTCTCACGGCCTTCGGCAGACCGGCCGAGCCCGGCGAGATCGACGATTCGCTGTCGTTCCTCGAGAAGCAGCGGGCCGGGTACACTGAAAACGGTTCCGCTCTTGCCTGGGCGGACTTGGCGCATTCGTTGTTCAACTCGAAGGAGTTCCTATTCATTCCATGACCCGGCGCGATCTGCTTTTCCAAGCCGGCTCCGGATTCGGCGGCATCGCCCTGTCGGGGCTGATGGCCGAGGATCGGGGCCTGGCGGCCACCGCGGGCGAGGCAGCGGACCCGATGCGCGTGCGCGCGCCCCATTTCGCGGCCAAGGCCAAGTCGGTGATTTTTCTGTTCATGGACGGCGGCGTTTCGCACGTCGACACCTTCGATCCGAAGCCGAAGCTGAGCGCGATGGACGGCAAGCCGTTGCCGTTCGACGACGACAAAGTGAACGCCCGCAACGACGTGAAGATCCTCTGGGGCTCGCCGTTCGAGTTCACCAAGCGGGGCCAGTGCGGCGCCGAAGTCAGTTCGCTGTTTCCCCACCTGGGCGGCTGCGCGGACGACATGACCATCGTCCGTTCGATGTACGCCGATCAGACCGAACATACGGCTGGCAACTACCAGATGCACTCTGGATTCGCGATTCAGGGCCGGCCGAGCATGGGCGCGTGGATCGCGTACGGGCTCGGCTCGAGCGGCAAGAACCTGCCCGGATTCGTGGTGATCGACACGGGCATGATTCCGCCGGGCGGCCAGGATCTGTTCGGCGCGGGCTTCCTCCCGGCGAGCTACCAAGGCATGCTGTTCCGCAAGGGGAACCATCCGGTGGCCGACATCGCGCCGAGGGAGCCATCGCCGGCGCTGCAACGGAACAAGATCGACTTCATTCGCAAGCTCGACCAGGGCGTGACGCGCCGGTACGGTCCGGTGAGCGAGATCGAGGCGGCGATCTTCAACTACGAACTCGCCTTTCGCATGCAATCGGAAGTGCCGGACCTGCTCGACTTCGGCCGGGAATCGAAGTCCACGTTGGATCTCTACGGCGTCGGGCAACCGGACACCGATGAGTTCGGCCGCGCCTGTCTGGTGGCGCGCCGGATGGTGGAGCGCGGGGTGCGCTTCATCGAACTGCTGTCGCCGAGGCGGCCGGGCGCGGACCGTTGGGATCAGCACGGAGCGCTCGTGAAGGGCCACGGCATGAATTGCAAGGCGACCGATCAGCCGATCGCAGCCCTGATCCGCGACCTGAAATCGCGCGGCATGCTCGACGAGACGCTGCTCGTGTGGGGCGGGGAGTTCGGCCGTACGCCGACGCGGCAGGGCAGCGAGGATCGCGGCTGGGGGCGCGACCACCATCCGTTCGGCTTCACGATGTGGATGGCGGGAGGCGGCGTCAAGGGCGGGTACGTTCACGGCGCCACCGACGAGTTCGGCTATTTCGCGACGGAGAAGAAGGTCCACGTGCACGATCTGCACGCGACTATCCTGCATCTGCTCGGCCTGGATCACAAGCGGCTCACGTATCCGTTCGGGGGGCGGCAAATGCGCCTTACCGACGTGCATGGAAACGTGGTGCGCGAACTGCTTGCCTAAAAGCGAAACCCCGGAACGGCAGGCGCCGCCCCGGGGTTCGTATCGCGTTCTCTCCCGCTCTCCGGCGAGTTATTTCGGCCCGAAAAACACCACGAAACCGATCAGCAGGGTGTCTTGCGACTTGTGGTTGCCGGTCTGGTTGCCGCGGTCGAAGTACGGCTTGTCGGACCAATCCTTGCGGTACTCGAGCCGCGTCAGGAAGCCCTTCTGCATCTTCACTTCGCCGGTGATGGTGAATTCCTTCAGTTTTTGGGGAGTACCCGTGATGAAGCCGTTCTTGTCGTCGTAGAACTCGATGCGCGGGCTCATCGCGAACCAGCTATTGATCTGGCGGCGGGCGGCGAAGCCGATGCCCCACCATTTGTTGTCGCCGGCGATCTTGCTCTTGTCGGAGGCGATGTCCAGATTCACGTACATGCTGGTCTTATCGTCCGGGTTCATGGTGAGCACGGTGTCGAAGAAGTGGCGGCGCCCGGCGTCGGTGTTCTTTTCGGGGCCCACGTAGTAGTTGTTGAACAGGGCGACCTTCTTGCCAGTGAGGGCGCTGGTGATGCCGACGGTCTTGCCGCTGTTGTTGTCCTCCACGTTGTTCCAGCCGTTGATGAGCTGGAAGCCGGTCGTCCAGTATTTATTGACGGGCTTCGTCATGCGGGCGCCGAAGTGGTAGTACGGGCCGTTGGCATACAGCAGCGCGCGGGAGTAGTTGAAATTCAAGTGCGTTTCGGTGAGTTCGGCTCCGGCGCTCGTGTAGAACTTGCCGAAATCGAACTGGAAGCCGCCGGCTTTCTCGGGCTTGACCGAGACGTACGCCTGGAAGATGTTCCGGTGGACGGCGAGTCCGTCCTTGCCGGGCTCTGTGAGGTGAAACACGTCGAAGGCGCGGCCGAAACCGGCGTCGACACGGAATCCGACGGGATCCGCGGTGTGCTCGGCGGTGAACTTGGCCATATTCAAGCTGAATGAATTGGCGCGAACGTCGAAGTTCCGGAGCGCGTTGTTTCGCGAGGCTGGGTGGTTGAAGTTGAAGCTGTAGTAGCCGTCGATGAGGCCACTGAAGTCGATCGGTCCCGCGGACCAGGCGGGGGGCGCGGACGGGGCGGGAGCGGGATCGGGCGTCTGGGCCCACGCGGCAGCCGCCGCCAAGCCGGTGACGAGCGCCGCGCGAACGCATTTGTACAATGCCATGAATGGAAATCTCCCGTTTTTATTTTTGAGAATCGGATCTCGCTGGGACCAGCGGATCCGCAACAGTTCGAGTCTAAACGGCGGGAGGGCTTGCAATCCAATAGAAAAAATGGATTAGCCCGATAGAAAGCTTTAGTTCGACTCCTGGCGGGGCGGCGTGGAATCATGAACTCATGCCGCTCGGCAGGCTTATTTCACACCAGGAGAATGTGTCTCGAATGAGGAAGATTTACGCTCTTGGGCTCTGCTTGCCTGTGTCCACGTTAGCCCAGGCGCAACCCGACAAAATCGCCGCCCTCGAAAGCGCGGTGAAATCGGCCCAGTCGGCCGGTGACAATGCATGGATGATGACCAGCGCCGCGCTGGTCCTGATGATGACCGGCCCCGGTCTCGCTCTTTTCTACAGCGGATTGGTCCGGAAGAAGAACGTTCTCGGAACGATGATGCAGAGCTTCATTTGCATGGCGGTGGTGACCGTCCTGTGGGCTCTGTTCGGCTACAGTCTCGCGTTCGGCGAGGGTTCGCCGTTCATCGGCGACCTCCGCTACGCGTTTCTGGAAGGCGTCGGAGCGGCTCCGAACGGCGACTACGCCGCCACCATACCGCACCAGACCTATATGATCTACCAGTTGATGTTCGCGATCATCACGCCCGCCCTGATTTGCGGCGCGTACGCGGAACGAATGAAATTCGGCGGCATGGTCCTGTTCTCGACGCTTTGGTTGATTCTCGTCTACTGTCCGATGGCCCACATGGTGTGGGGGAAGGGCGGCATGCTGAACGCGTTCCTCGGTGGAACGGTGCCTTGCTTCGACTTCGCCGGCGGTACGGTCGTCCACATTACGTCCGGTGTTTCGGCGCTCGTGTGCGCGCTCTACTTGGGCAAACGCAAGGGTTACGACGCGGAGCCGATGCGGCCGCACAGCCTGGTGCTCAGCTTCATCGGCGCGTGCCTGCTGTGGGTGGGCTGG
>SYLY01000258.1 GCA_005808475.1 Acidobacteriota bacterium | reverse complement strand
CGCGGGCGGGCGAGTCCGGCAAGGGTTTCGCGGTGGTGGCCAACGAGGTGAAGGAGTTGGCGAAGGAGACGGCCAAGGCGACCGAATCGATCGGCGCCAAGATCGAGGCCATCCAAGGCGACACTCGTGGCGCCGTGGACGCGATCCGCGAGATCGGCGGCATCATCAACCAGATCAACGACTACTCGGCCACGATCGCATCGGCGGTGGAGGAGCAGACCGCGACCACCAACGAGATGTCGCGCAACCTCACCGAGGCTTCACGCGGAGTGGACGAGATCGTCCGCAACATCAGCGGAGTCGCCCAGGCTTCCAGAAACGTGAGCCAGGGCGCGGTCGACACCCAGACCGCGGCCGGCGCTCTCAGCGAGATGGCCACCAGTCTTCGCAAGATGGTCGAGCACTACCGGGTCTGACCCGGCCCGGCGGGTTCTCCCGCTAGAATGACCAGGAGGAGGTCTCTCCATCATGAGAACCGCTTGCTGGGTATTGGCGATATGCACCGCCGCCGGCGCGCAGCCGCTGCCTTCCGGGGTCGAAAAGACCGCCGCCGTGGAAGGGATCACCGAGTACCGTCTGAACAATGGACTCCGCGTGCTCCTGTTCCCCGATCCCGGAAAGACCACGGCCACGGTCAATATGACCTACCTCGTCGGCTCCCGCCATGAGAACTACGGCGAGACCGGAATGGCCCACCTGCTGGAGCACCTCGTGTTCAAGGGAACTCCGCGCCACAAGGACATTCCCAAGGAACTCACCGACCACGGCGCGCGCCCCAACGGCAGCACCTGGTACGACCGCACGAACTATTTCGAAACCTTCAAGGCCAGCGAGGAGAATCTGCGCTGGGCGCTCGACCTCGAGGCCGACCGCATGATCAACTCGTTCATCGCGCGAAAGGACCTCGACAGCGAAATGACGGTGGTCCGCAACGAGTTGGAAATGGGCGAGAACAGCCCGTTCGGCGTGCTGATGGAACGCGTCGCCGCTACCGCCTACCTGTGGCACAACTACGGCAAGTCCACCATCGGCGCGCGGGCCGATATCGAAAACGTCAACATCGAGCGCCTGCAGGCGTTCTACCGCCGCTATTATCAGCCCGACAACGCAGTATTGATGGTCTCCGGCAAAATCGACGAACCGAAAACGCTCGGACTGGTGGCCGAGTACTTCACCAAGATCCCCAAGCCGTCGCGAGTTCTCGAGCCCACCTACACCAAGGAGCCCGCTCAGGATGGGGAGCGCCTCGTCACCGTGCGCCGCGTGGGCGACCAGAAGCTGGTGATCGTGCAGTATCACGTGCCCGCCGCGTCGCATCCCGATAACGCCGCGCTGAATCTGGTGGCTCGCGTGACCGGCAGCACTCCCGCGGGCCGCCTGCACAAGGCCCTGGTGGAAACGAAGAAGGCCGCGTCCTCCGGATCGAACATGTTCGACTTGCGCGAGCCCGGCATGCTGATGAGCTTCGCGCGCCTGCGCAAGGATGGCGACGTGGAGGACGCGCGCCGTGTCATGATCGACACTCTCGAGGGATTCGCCGGCAAACCCGTCACCGCGGAGGAAGTCGAACGCGCCCGCCGCGACCTGATGACGCAGATCGAACTCGAGTTCAACGACGCCGAACGTATCGGCCTCTTCATGAGCGAGTTCATCGCCGCCGGGGACTGGCGCCTCTTCTTCCACATGCGGGACCGCATCGAGGCCGCCTCCGTCGACGATGTCCAGAAGGCCGCTCTGAAGTATTTCAAGGCCGACAACCGCACCGCCGGCGTCTTCATTCCCGCCGAGAAGCCCGATCGCGTCGAGATCGAGGCCGCGCCCGATCCCGCCACTCTGGTGAAAGACTACAAGGGCCGCAAGCAGGTCTCGCAAGGCGAGGCGTTCGATCCCACGCCCGGCAATATCGACGCCCGCGCCGAGCGGGGCACGCTACCGGGCGGATTGCGCTATTCGCTGCTGCCGAAGAAAACCCGGGGCGAGAAGGTCAACCTGCGCCTCACGCTCCGGTTCGGCGACGAGAAGAACCTCTTCGGCAAAGCCACCGTGGGCTCGGCCACCGGCGCGATGCTCGACAAAGGAACGTCTCGCCTGACGCGGCAGCAGCTCCGCGACGAATTCGACAAGCTGAAGGCGCAGGTGAACATCGCCGGAGGGCCCACCAACGCGAGCGTGAGCATCGAGACCACGCGCGCCAACCTGGCCGCCGCGTTCCAGCTCGCCGCGGAAGCGCTGAAAGACCCGGTCTTTCCGGCCAAGGAGTTCGATCAGTGGAAGCAGCGCGCGCTCTCGAGCGTCGAGGCCATGAAGCGCGAGCCCCAGGCGATCGCCGGCCGCGAGTTGAGCCGCGCGATGAGTCCCTACCCGAAAGGCGATATCCGTTACACCAAGACGCCCGACGAAGACGCCGCCGAGATCCAGGCGGTGACCGCCGAGGCCGCCAAGCAGTTCCACAAGGACTTCTACGGAGCGAACAACGGCGACCTCGCCGTGGTCGGCGACTTCGACGCCGCCGAGATCAAGAAGATCGCCGCCGGCCTGGCCGCGTGGAGGAGCCCGGCGTCCTTCACCCGCGTCACGTCGCCCTACCGCGATATCGCGGCGAAGGTGCAGTCCATCGAAACTCCCGACAAGGAGAACTCGATGCTCATGGCCGGCTTCCCCGTCAAGATCGCCGACGAGGATACCGACTATCCCGCGCTGGTGCTCGGCAACTTCATGCTCGGCGGCGGATTCCTGAATTCGCGGCTCGCCACCCGAATCCGGCAGAAAGAGGGGCTCAGCTACGGCGTCGGTTCGATGTTCACGGTCGCGCCCAAGGAAGATGGCGGCCGTTTCATGGCCTACGCGATCGCCGCGCCGCAGAATATCGAGAAAGTGGAAGCGGCGATGCGCGAGGAGATAGCTCGCGCGGTGAAGGACGGGTTCACCGCCGAGGAGGTGAGGGCGGCCAAGAGCGGATGGCTCCAGCAGCGCCAGGTCTCCCGCGGCCAGGACAACGAACTCGCCCAGCAGCTCGACCGCGACAGCCAGTACGGCCGCACGATGAAGTTCGCCCAGGGCGTGGAAGCGAAAGTCGACACGCTGTCGCCGGAAGAGATCAACGCGGTGTTCAAGAAGTACATGGACCCCGCCAAACTGGTGGTGATCAAGGCCGGCGACTTCGCGAAAGCCGCCAAGAAGTAGCTATTCGAGCAGGCGCCGGATGGCGGACAACAGCACGTCCTCCACCTCCGGCGCCGTGCGAGACACCACGCTGGTCTCGTAGCCGCCCTGGCCGTAGGCGATCCGCGTGCCGATGTAGCCGGGCCCGAGATCGCCGTACGCGGCCACGGCTAGCTTGCCGTCGCGGATCTTGCGAGCGGCGATCTGGTACTCGATGAAGAGCTCTCCCGGCAGGTAGATCGACTCCGCGGGCCCGATCCGAAGCCGCGACAACTGAATCTCATGACCGGATTCCATCCGGCGCGCCCAGGCCAGATCGCGAGCCGAGCGCAAACGGTCCGCTTGTTTCGCCACTGGATCGGAAACCACCGCCAGCAGCTTCTTCGCGTCCACGGTATCGCGCAGCGGCAGCGTTACCGGCAGCGTCTTCCACTGGACATCGGCCGCCGTCACCGCGCTCTTCTCCATCGAATCCCACGCGCCCTTCATCCCCGCTTCGATGCGCGACGCCAGCCGCGCGCGATTCTCCGGCGCGCCGTCGTTGTACTTGCCCGCCGCCACGTTGCCGGACGCGCCGTTGAAGTGGACGTGCGGAACGCCGAGCGCCTTCTCGCGCGCCGCCCGCGCCATCCCCACGAACTCCCAGCCGATGCCGCCCTTGCCGTAGTGGCTCTGCGGATGGGTCGCGTAATAGGTGATCGCCGCCACCGGCTTCGATCCGTTCCAGAACGACACGATCCGCAACTCCGGATCGATCGTGCCTTCGGGCGCCGACACCGCTTCCGGAATCCGGCTCGAGCTCATGCGCGTCACCTTGACCTTGCCGTCCGGTCCGAGGATCCGCCGGTTCGACGCCACCTGCTCCACGCGCGATCCTCCCACGCCCACGTGCGTCACCGGCGAAGCCTGCCGGCGAGCCTTGCGCACCGCGGCGGCCGTCCGTTTCAACGCCGCCGCCATGAACGCATCGTCCTGCAGGGAATTCGGCATCCCGTGCTCGCGCGCCAGGCGCGACGCCGTGTCGTCGTGACCGGGCGCGTCGTGTTGATGCAGCACGTGCACGGTCACGCGATCGGGAGTCGTGCCCGCCGCTTTCGCCAACCCGCGCCGCCAGGCGTCGTGCGATTCGTTGGAGATCCCCAGCCAATCCACCGCCGCCAGCACGATGGGCTGTCCCGCGCCCATCAGCACCACGCCGCGCGCGGTAAGCGGGTCCACCACTTCCACGCCCGGCTTCACCAGCGCGAAGCACAACGGCGTTCCCAACGGAGGCGTGACGTCCGCCTGGAAGGTTGCGACCTTCAACTCCGCCGCGAGCAACGGCGCCGCCAGAAACAGGACAGCCGCGCGCGTCACTGCTCCAGGCTCCGGTAGTCGAACCAGCAGCCGGGCTCATCGATGCTGCGGCGGGACGCGGTTCCCGTGGAAAGCGAAGGCGTTGGCGCGAGCTTGGGATCGAGCGCCTTCTCGATCTGATCGCGCAGATCCTCGAGGTGGGCCCGTGTCACCGCATCGGCCGCCGCGCCCTCGCGCGTCTTCGCGGCCGCGGCGATGGTCCGCAACTCCGCGCGAAGCAGCGCCCGCGTGTCGTTGTTGCCGCCGAACTTCGGTTGACGTTCGTTGCCGATGCGCCCTTGCGGCGCCGCGCCCGATTGCGGGCGGTTCAACAGATCGCCAACCATGCTCACATACGACCGCTGCAGGTTCCGCCGGAACGGTTCCACCTTGGCCGCCCCGCCGGTGAGTTCGCCGAAGATGCCCGCGCGCAAATCGGCGAGCAATTCCGCCGGCGCGTAGGCCTTGGCGCCGTGCAGCGCTTCCATTTCCATCATCCGTTCCAGCTTCAGCGGCGTCAGCAACCGGTCGAGCACCGCGCGCTGAATCGCGCCGATCTCCACCATCGCGCCCTGCGGCGACACTTTCGCGACAATCTCCGGCCGCACCGCCCACATCGGCGTGGCGAATACGTTGTCGCTCAGGAACCGCACCGCCGCCTTTTGCCGTTCGCGCGGAACCGGCGTGAACACCACGCCCGCCTGGCCCTGATGCTTGTTGTGCGACTCCATGCCGCCGACGATCGGAGTCACGTGGCCGAGTTCGGTGCGCCATTGGCGCAACACCACTTCGTAGAGATCGCCCAGGTCCTCGAAGCTGTCGCCGTCGGCGGGAAACGCACCGGGCAGCAGTTCCAGAACGCGCTTGATGTTCTTCGTTCCCAGCGCCGTGGCCGCCACCGCGTCCGCGTCGCCAACCGCTTCGGTCTGATCGGTGGGATCCACGCCCGTGCCGCCCGGAGTCGAGAATCGCAGCCAAGGCGTCTTTTCCTGCGCCTTCAGCCACTCGTCGAGCACCGGCTTTTCCGCCTCCGGCGTGGCGGCGTTGGGAATGGTCGTGTAGCCCCACTTGATCGAATAGTGGTCGTACGGCCCGATCTTCGGAATCAAGTCCTCCACCGGGATTCCGTCCTCCGGCTGCGCCACGTAGTTGAAGCGCGAATAGTCCATCAAGGTCGGCGTGTGGCCGTTCTTGCGAACCCAGTTCCTGTCGCGAACCTGCGCCAGCGAATACATGCCGGAAGCCTTCATGTTGTGCTGCAATCCGAGCGAGTGTCCCACTTCATGCACCACCACGTAGCGGATTAGCTCGCCCATCAGCGCATCCGGCATCGGGAACTTCTGGGCGCGCTTGTCGAGATGGCCCACCTGCGAGAAGTACCAGTTGCGCTGCAGTAGCAGAACGTTGTGGTACATCTTGATGTCCGCCTCGAGGATCTCCCCGGTGCGTGGATCGGCCACGCTGGGACCGTAGGCGTTCATGATGCTGGAGGCGAGCCAGCGCACCGACGAGTAGCGCGCGTCCTCGAGGGAAAAGTCGGGATCGTCCACGGGAACCTCGCGCGCCACGATCGCCTTGCGGAATCCCGCCGACTCGAACGCCGGTTGCCAATCCTCGATGCCCTTCTTCACGTAGGGAATCCATTGCGCGGGCGTCGCCGGGTCCACGTAGAACTCGATCGGTTTCACCGGCTCCGACATCGCGGCTGACGGATCCTTCTTCTCGAGCCTCCACCGCTTCACCAGGCGGAACTGCTCCGCGCGGCCGGTCTCCGACATGAATCCGAGCTTGCCCAGGCTGAAGTAGCCGACGCGATCGTCGTGGACGCGGGCCTTCATCGGATTGTCCGGCAGCTTGATCATCGAGTACGAGACGACGACGGTGGCGTTGGCGCCGGGCCGCATGCCGGTGGGAGCGCCGCCGGGAGTTCCCGGTCCCGCCGCGCCCGGCCCCGAATCGGACGCCGTGTATGTGTGAGTCGCTTCGGCATTGATGTTGATCGGGAACGCGCGGATCTTGTCGACGAAAGTCCGCGCCGAATCGAATCCACGCGCGCCCAGCCTGCGCCGCGCGGAGAATTCGCTGACGTCGGAGGTGAACATCCGCGTCACGTCGATCACCGGCGCTTCGTCCTTGCCGAGCGCCTCGATATTGAACGCCATCACGATGGTCTGCTCGTTGGACGCGCGCACGGCCTTGGCGATGGGATCGCCATCCTTCGCCATCACGTCGTACGAGATCTGGCGTAGCAGCACTCGTTTGTCGCGGCGCTCCCAGCGCACCACTTCGTTGGCGATTTCGGTGCCGCCGTAGCCGAGCCCGTTCGCGCTGTTCTTGAAGCTCACCACCAGCAACATGTCCTTGGCTAGCTGGGCGGCGGGAATTTCGAAATAATACTTGCCCTTGACGTTGTGGACGCCGAACAGCCCCTGCTGCGACTTGGCGTCCTTGGTAATCACCTTGTCGTAGGGCTTGATCTCGGCCTCACCGCGCGACGGCGGCGCTCCCCCGCGCGACGGACCCTCGGCCGCGGGTGGGGTTTGGGTATCCTGGCCGGCGCACAGCACGGCCAGAAGGGGAAAGGAAACGAGAATGCGTTTCGCGCTCATGACGTTCATGTTAGCTTGGCGCGCGGAATGCTACATTGAAGCGATGCGCAAGATCAGAACCGCGGTGCTCGGCACGGGATTCATGGGCAAGGTCCACACGGAGGGGATCCGGCGGCTCGGCTACGTCGAAATCGCCGGTTTGGCGGCCTCTCCCGGACGCGATCCGCAATCGATCGCCGAGTCCTATCACGTCGACAACGTCACCACGGACTGGAAAGCGCTGCTCGCCGACGAGAGCATCGAGGCGGTGCACATTTGCACCCCGAATTCGCTGCACTATCCGATGGCGATGGCCGCGTTGAACGCCGGCAAGCATGTGCTCTGCGAAAAGCCGCTGGCCATGTCCTCCGCCGAAGCGTCGGAGATGCTCGCGCTGGCGAAGAAGAAGAAGCGCCTGCACGTGACGCATCATAATCTGCGCTACTATCCGCTGGTTCAGCACGTGCGGCAAATGGTGAAGGCCGGCGAACTCGGCGACATCCTGGTGGTGCAGGGCACCTATTCGCAGGACTGGCTGCTCTACGACACCGACTTCAACTGGCGCATCCTGAAGAAGGCGAATGGCGCGGCGCGCGTGGTCGGCGACATCGGTTCGCACTGGATGGACATGATCCAGCACCTCACCGGCTTGAAGATCACGTCGCTCTGTGGCAACACGTCGATCGTCCACAAGACCCGAAAGAAGCCCAAGGGCAGCGTGGAGACGTTCGCCGGCAAAACGTTGCAGCCCGAGGACTACGACGAAGTGAAGATCGACACCGAGGATTTCGCTTCGGTGCTGCTCGAGATGGGTCCGCGCTGCCGCGGCGCCTACACGGTGAGCCAGGTGTCGGCGGGGAACAAGAACCGCTTCCAGTTCGAGATCTACGGGACCAAATGCGGCGTGATGTGGAACCAGGAGCGCCCCGACGAGCTCTGGATCGGCCACCGCAACAGCCCGAACCAGATCATCGTCAAGGACCCGTCGCTGCTCGCGCCCGCCGCGCGAGGTTTCGCCGATCTTCCCGGCGGCCACTCGGAAGGCTACGACGATTCGCACAAGCAGCTCTTCAAGCGCTTCTACGGCAAGATCGCCCATCCGGAATCCGAGATCGACTACCCCACTTTCGAGGACGGCGTGCGCGGAATGGTGCTGATCGAGAAGGTGCTCGAAAGCTCGAAAAAGCGGGCCTGGGTTAAGGTCCGATGAAGGTAGGCGTCGTCGTATTTCCGGGCAGCAACTGCGATCACGACGCGTGGTACGCGGTGACGCACAATCTGGGCCAGAAGGCCGAGTTGGTCTGGCACGATTCGGCGCGGCTCCCCGGCGTCGACGCGGTAATCCTCCCCGGCGGGTTCTCCT
>SYLY01000257.1 GCA_005808475.1 Acidobacteriota bacterium | reverse complement strand
TGTCCTATCATGAGGCCTTTTTTTCCCCACTTCAAACAAATTCCGTGTTCCTTGTTCCGGCGCCCCTCCGGTCTCACCCACTTCCAGCACCTTCATCCACGCCATTTTTCCAAAAAACGTCCCCTATGGGACAGGCTCTAACTACTTTGTCTTGCGCCAAGTTGTCCGCAAGTGATTGATATTTCTTAAATGGCATGGAAGAGGTCGCGAGTTCGAATCTCACCAGGTCCACCAAGACTCCTCGAGCACTGTGGGCCTCGGCACTCGAGACTTCCGGTTGTGGAGTCCGGATGGAGTCCAAAAACCCACGTGATGCCTGGGCGCCGTTTTTCGCGCTTGTCGTGGAGACGGCAACAAACACTCGCCTGATCAACACGCTGCTCAGTCCGAGTCGCGCCGGGAATCCCTCCCGGGGGGGCCGTAGCAGCTCTTTCCGTCGCGGGGTATAATCCGCGCATGGGAATTCGAACGCCATTCTTGCTTCTGTGCGGAGCGGCCCTTGCCATCGCTCAGCGAGACGTCAACGGAAGCAAGGACCATCCGATCCTCACGCGCTACCCTGGCTCCTCAATCCGTTTCTACAATCAAGTCGACGTCGACAAGTACCCGCTGGCACTGGCGGTGGCCGATAGACGTCCATCTGGAGTCAAGGAAATTCAAGGAAAGATCACCAAGATCACCTATCAAAACCCCGCCGGCCGCTCCGCGTTCGAGGTCTTCTCTAATTATCGCGACGCCCTGAAGGCGGCCGGCTATCGGGATTTGTTCACCTGCGAAGGAGCCGCCTGTGGTCTGGCGATGTATTGGCAGCAGCTCAATGGACTGTACGCCGCCGGCGGACCACGAGAGGCCCGTAACCTGACTGTACGAGGCAATTCCGGCGGCAACGACTACACCGTCGCCATGAGCGTCAACACCGGCTTCACAATCCTCCACTTCGTGGAACATAAGGCGATGGAAGGCGGCCTGGTGACTGCGTCCGCCGCGGAACTGGCCGAAGGCATAGATCGCGACGGCCACATCAGCGTGTATGCCATCTACTTCGACACCGGAAAGGCCGATCTCAAACCCGAATCCGGCCCAGCCCTAGCCGAAATCGCCACACTTCTGGCAATGAAGCCTGCCCTGAACCTTCACGTCGTCGGCCATACTGATAGCGTCGGCGGGTTGGCCGCGAACATGAAGCTCTCAGCCGACCGCGCCGCGAGCGTTGTAAGAGCGCTCACGACCGATCGCAAGGTTGCCGCCTCACGACTGAGCTCGAATGGCGTTGGCCCGCTGGCGCCTGTTGCGACCAACAGAACCGAGGAAGGGCGGGCCAAGAACCGCCGAGTTGACCTCGTTGGCCAATAGCCGGTCTACCGCGCCTGACTCTTCGGCTTCACCGCTCCAGGCCGCCAACCACGAACTCCGGCGATGGCGGGGTAATCGCGAACATCGGCGGAACGTGGCCACGCAAGCATAAGTCATGCTTCGCAAGGCGCGCCTTCGGATCCGCCGTCAGGCTGGCGTAATTCTGGCCAGGATGCAACCGGCTCCAGATCATGAGCTACGGCACACAACCTTCGTCGAGGCTCCGGCTGGCCGTGAGCCCTGGCGAAGGTGGTGGAGGCGGCGGGAGTCGAACCCGCGTCCGAGAAAGCCCGAGATGGAATGAACTACGTGCGTATCCGATTCAGTAGTCTCAGCCGCGGCTTTAGAACCGGCAAGACCGGCCACGACCCAGCCCGATTATCTTTCAGCCGCCGGCTACGGACAGAAGCCCTTGGCCAATCCCGCAAAATGACACTCGCTAGATCACAGGCGGGCCCATGACCCGGAGCGCGCTTACCTAATTAGGCAGCGTATGCAAACTGCTGATTGGCAGTTTTGGTTTTCCGATCGTTTAACGGGAGCTCGGAACCCGGCACGCCTTCCCACGTCGACACAATCCCGTCGAAACCTTTACGCCCCCACATCGAACACTGACAACTCCATTCTACACCCAACGCCCATCCCCCTGGTACGATAATCTTCATGGCGGCCACCCGGCGGGGATTTCTCAGCGGCGTACTCGGCCCGGTCTTCACCGGAGCCTCGATCATCGATCAGGCGCTGTTCCGCGCCGTTCGCGCCCGCGCCCAAGCCTCCCCCGCACTGCCCGAGTTGTTCGACATCGAAAAGCTCGCCGAGGGCGTCTGGTCCGCCATCGCCAAGCCGCAAACGCTGATCAACTCCAACGCCGTCATCTTCGAAAACGCGCGCGACCTGCTGATCATGGATACGCACTCCAAGCCCTCCGCGGTCGCGTCGCTGGTCCGCCAGATCCGCGCCCGCGTCAGCGACAAGCCGGTCAAGTACGTGGTCGCCAGCCACTTCCATTGGGACCACTCCCAGGGCCTGCCCGCCTACCGCCGCATCGCGCCCAACGCCGATCTGCTGGCCTCGGAAACCACGCGCAAGCTGATCGACCGGGAGACGGTCCCGCGCCTGAAGGCCTCATTCGAGACCCTCCGCGCCTCGGTGGACGACTACAAGCGGAAGGCGGCCGCCGCCAAGACCACGGCCGAAAAGGACGGGTGGGAACGCATGCGGCGCGAGACCGGCGACTACCTCCGCGAGATGGAGAACTTCCAGCCGGAACTGCCCAATGTCACCATCGAGCGCGACCTGATCATCCACGACAAGAACCACGACATCCACCTCGCCTTCCGCGGCCGCGGCCACACCGGGGGAGATGTGGTGGTCTACTGCCCGCAAAAGAAAGTGGTGGCTACCGGCGACCTGCTACACGGCTTCTTTCCCTTCATCGGCGACGGATTTCCCCTCGAGTGGCCCCGGACGCTGCTGCATGTGGCGGAGTTCGACTTCGAGAAAATCGCCGGCGGACACGGTGGAGTGAGCCCGCGCGAACGGGTCCACCAGATGGGCAACTACATCGAAGAAGTGACCGAACTGGTTTCGCGCGGACGCCGCGCCGGCAAGACGCAGGCGCAACTCGAGACCGAAATCGCGCCATCGAAACTGAGGACCGTTACCGATGGCGGCTACGGTCCGTCCACGGCCGCCGCGATCCTGAAGCTGCGGCGGCTGCCGCCGGGCGATCACACGGTGGACTCCGTGCTTGCCGACGGCGTGAAGACCAACGTCGGCCACATATTCGCGGCCCTGGGGAAGAACGTCTAGAAGATGCCGGGAACCATCGCACCTCCGGAACGGGAGATCCGGCCGGGAGGCAAGGAACAGGATCGCGACGACCTCACGCCGCAGTACAACGTGGTGCTGCTCGACGACGACGATCACACGTACGAATATGTGATCGAGATGCTCACCAAGCTCTTCTGCCTTACCGCCGACGAGGCCTACCGCCGCGCGGCCGAAGTGGACGCCACCGGCCGCACCATCGTGATCACCTGCGAGTTGCCGCAGGCCGAATTCGGCCGCGATCAGATCCACGGGTACGGCGCCGATTGGCGCATGCCGGGCAGCAAGGGATCGATGAGCGCCATCGTCGAGCCCGCCACGGGGCACTCGTGACGCGGGCCTGCTGGTTGGCATTCGCGGCGATCGCGGTGGCTCAGCAGGTTCCAGACACAGGATTCGAGCCGTCTCCCGGCGCGCCCACCTACTCGAATGGAAACGGCCCGCTTGTGGCGCTGGACGAGGGACATCGCAACTTTCACACGATCGACGGGCGTTACGCGGCGTTCGCCAAGGTGCTGCGCGCCGACGGCTTCGCGGTGGAGCCGAGTCGCGGATCGTTCGCCCTCCCGCGGCTCGCCAAAGTGCGCGTCCTGGCGATCGCCAACGCGCTGCATCCGGACAACGACGGCAACTGGCGGCTACCCACTCCTTCGGCATTCACCGCCGAAGAGATCCGAGCCGTGGCCGCGTTTGTCGAAAACGGGGGAGGTCTGTTGCTGATCGCCGACCACATGCCGTTCGCCGGCGCGGCGGAGCAACTCGGCCGGGCGGTGGGAGTGGAGTTCACCAATGGATACACCCAGAACGCACGCGGACGCTCGGGGGTGTTCGTGTTCCGGCCGGGCGGCGGCGAACTCGAGCTCTTGCCGCATCCGGTTCTGCGCGGCGGGATCGACGCGGTGGCCACATTCACGGGCTCGGCGTTCCGGCTGCTCGACGGCGGCCAGCCGCTGTTGCGGCTCGGCAAAGGGTTCCAGTCCGCGCTGGCCGAACGCGGCGGACAAGTGACTCCCGCCACTCCGCGGACCAACGTGGACGGCTGGCTGCAAGGCGCCACGCTGACGCGAGGCAAGGGGCGAATCGCCGTGTTCGCCGAGGCGGCCATGTTCTCGGCGCAATGGGCCGGGGAGGAGCGGCGTCCCATGGGGATGAACGCGCCGGAGGCCAAATGGAATCAGCGATTCCTCGCGAACGTCGTCGAGTGGCTGGCGGCGGATCGTTGACGGTTTATCCTTAAGAGGAAAGCGCCCATGCTCCGACGAACTCTGCTCGCCACCGCGTCCGCGCCCCTGTTGGCCTGGCAACGCCCCTACGATCTCGTCGTCAAGGGCGGCCAACTCCGCGACCCGGGCCGCAAGCTGAATCGCCGCGCCGACATCGCGATCCGCGACGCGAGAATCGCGGCGATCGAGGACGACATCCCGGCGGCCGCCGCGCTCCAGTCCATCGACGCCAAAGGCGCCATGGTCACGCCGGGCCTGGTCGACCTCCACACTCACTGCTACTTCGGCGCTTCCGGCCTCGGCATCGATCCCGACCCGGTTGGCGCGCGTTCGGGCTGCACCACCTGGGTCGATGCCGGCACGTTCAGCTACGACCAGGCCGGCGGATTCCGCCGCTTCGTGACCGAGCCATCCAAGGTCCGCGTGTTCGGCTACGTGTATCTCTACCCGTCGAACCGGAATCCGGACATGGATGTCGTCAAGTACGTACGCGGCTTCATGAAGGCGACCGGAGACACGATCAACGCCAATCGCGATATCCTGCTCGGCGTCAAGGTTCAGATCGGTTCCAACATGCAGGGCCGCTATTCGGCGGACTTCCTGAAGATCGCGCGCGAACTGTGCGACGAGCACCGCCTGCCGCTGATGTGCCACATCAGCTTCGCGCCTCCCGAAACGGATCAGGTGATGGAAGCGATGCGCCCCGGCGACGTAGTGACGCACATGTACAGCCGCCACTCGCTCGGCATTCTCGACGCCGCCGGGAAGGTCAAGGCAAGCGTGCGCGAGGCCCGCAAACGCGGCGTCATCTTCGATGTCGGCCACGGATTGGGCAGCTTCAACTTCGAAGCGGCCAAGAAAGCGCTCGACGACGGCTTCCTGCCCGACACCATCTCCACCGACATCTACAATCTCAACCTAAACGGCCCCGTCTTCGACATGCCGACCACGATGACGAAGATGCTGCACCTCGGGCTGAGCATCGACGAAGTCCTGCTGGCCAGCACCGGCACTCCAGCGCGTGTGATCAACCGCGTGCCGCTGCTCGGAACGCTGCAGCCCGGCGCGCCCGCCGATATCGCGCTGCTGCGGATCGAGGAAGGCTCGTTCCCGCTGATCGACTCCCAAAAGAACACCGTGCAAACTCGCCGTCGATTCGTCTGCGCCGGGACCATTTGCAAAGGCGTGCGCCTCGGGTGAATCATTCCGGCGGTTCGCACGTATTCCTGACCGGCGCCACGGGGCTGATCGGTAGACACCTGCTCCGGCGGCTGCTCGACGCCGACCCGGCCCGGACCGTGAGCATTCTGTCGCGGCGGCCGTGCGCAATCCCCTGCGACCGCGTGGCCGTGCTGCGCGGTGATCTGGCTCAGCCGCGATTCGGGCTGAACCCCGCCGACTGGGATGCGCTGCGGCGCTCGGTCACCGGCATCATCCATTGTGGGGCCGATGTCCGCTTCGGACTGCCGCTCGAGGAGTCGCGGGCCGTCAACGTGGGGGGCGCCGCGACGGCGATCGAATTGGCGCGGGGCTGCTCGCGGCTCCGCCAGTTCGCGCATATCTCAACCGTTTACGTGGCGGGTTCGGCGGCGGTGGAGCTGCCGGAAGCGCCCTACGACAACGTACACGGGTTCTTCAACACCTACGAACAATCGAAGTACGAGGCGGAGAAGCTGGTGCAGGCCGAGCCGGCGCTCCCGGCGGCGATCTGGCGGCTGAGCAACGTGGTGGGCGACTCGCGCACCGGCCACGTGGAGCAGTACAACCACGTCCATCAGCTTCTCCGGCTGGCCCCCCACGCTCCGCTGCCGATACTGCCCGCTACGCCGGAAGCCCGTATCGACGTCATCGCCACCGACTGGGCGGTCGCCGCCATCGCGATCCTGTTCGACCGGCGATTCCGCGCCGGAGAAATCCGCAACCTGTGCGCCGGCTACGAGCGGTCGCTGAGCGTCGCCGAGATGACGCGAGTTACTTTCGACGGGTTGACCTCGCGCGCGCCAAAATTGGTGAGCCCGGAGCGGTTCCGGCTGTTCGCCAAATCGGCGGAAGCGCTCGGCAACGCGCGGATACGAGCGCTGCTCGAGCAGTTGTCGCTGTTCGTTCCGCATCTGTCGGTGCGGCAGGAGTTCCGCAACGATTCCACTTTGGAACTGCTGCGGAGTGAAGGAATGCCCGATCCGGATAGCGCCGACCTGTTCCGGCGCGTGGTTTTGCACTGCCGCCAAGCGGCGTAATTTGGCAGCCGAATTGCTACGGTGATTCGAGATGCAACGAAAGCCCCGTTCCGCCAACCACGTCGCCGGTCCGTCCCGCCCCGTTTCCATCGGAGACGTCGCCCCTCGTCAGACCGAGGCGGGCATCGCCGCGTTCGAAACGCGGAAGGCCATCGAGTCGGCTCAATTGTCCAAGGCCGCCGCTGTCGCCGATATCGTCGCGACAGCGCCGGACCAGCCGGAACTGCCGCGGCAGCTCGAGGCGCTGATCGCCGGTGCGTCCGCCGACGATTTGGCAAGCCTGCGTAAAACCCTGCGCCAACGCGAAGACGCCGTTCAGGAGCGGCTCCTGCACCGGCGCGACGACGAGCTTTCGCCGGACTGGCGGGAAGGCGCCTATCCCTACAAAAATCTGATGTCTCGAAAGAACTACGAGCGTCACAAGTACCGCTTGCAGGTGGAATTGCTGAAGCTTCAGGCATGGGTGAAGTCCACCGGCCAGCGGGTGGTGATCTTGTTCGAAGGCCGCGACGCGGCGGGAAAGGGG
>SYLY01000256.1 GCA_005808475.1 Acidobacteriota bacterium | reverse complement strand
TCTCCATGCCGGACTCGCGCTTCAGGCAGGACTATCTCTGCGAGTTCCTCCAACCGGATAACGCGATCTTTCGAACCGAGGACATCCAGGCCCTCTTCCGCGACGACATCGAACCTCTCGACGACTGAAGCCCGGCCATGCGGACCATCCTCGATCTCATCCCGGCCGCGGGCGACAACCGCTTTGCCGGCCTCGATCTCGGCCAACGCCGCGACCACACGACCCTCGCGATCCTCGAGCGCAACGTCGCTCCCACCGGCGAATTCGACAACGCCAGTGGGCGGATCTTGACGCGCGTCGATCTTTGCATGCGCCACCTGGGCCGCATACCGATCGACACGCCGTACACGGCCATCGCCGAGGCGGTCGCCGCGCGGATAGAGAAGCCTCCTTGCCGGATCGTGCCGGTCTCGCCGCGTTCCTCGCCCGGAATTTCGGCGCGCTACGGGGGGACCGGGAGTGACGCCCGCCGCCGGCGGCGGGCCAACTGGACACGGGCTGCTAGCGCGGGCTCAGAACATCGGGAACGACGTCGCCAGATCGCCGGCCGGGTTGATGCGCAGACCTACCGCGAGCAGGTCGCCGTTGGACGCCGCGACCTCGATGGTGCCCAAACTACCGGCCGCGACGCGCAGGCGGGCCGCCAAGTCGACCGCCTCCTGCGCGAATGGTCCCACGTCCACGCGCACCGAGGCGGCCTCGCGTCCGTTACCGTCGCGAACGCTCATTGTGGAAGTCACCGGACGGCCGCTCGGGTTGGTCAACACGATCTGGTTGGTGTAGCCGCCCGACTGATCGAAGTAGCCGCGCCAGCGGCTCTTGGGGGGCTGCACCGCCGATGCGTGCGTCTCCACCGTATCGCCGGAACTCCGGAGGCGGCGCAAGATCGCTTGTCCCGCGAAGCTCGACGAAGCGGGCATCTCGGTCCAGCCGAGCACGCTTTCCGAACCGGGGCGCGTCGTCGCCAAACGCACGGTGGACAACGGCGCGGTGGAGGCGGACACGCGGCGCCGGACGCCGCTGGCCGTGGTGAGGTCGATGGGGTCGCCGTTGGAGCGATGGAACTCGAAGAAGACGGGGTTGGAGTCGAACTCGAGGTTGAGCATCCACAGGTCGGTCTCCCACCCTCCGCCGTTGGCGGTGAGCGGCACGATGCGGCGGCCGGGGCGGTCGATGAAGTCCTCCTGCACGATGGGGGCGAGGTAGGCGATGGATCCGTCGCGATGCTCGCGCAGGCCCATGATCGACATCGGACCTCCGGGGACGAAACCTTCGGGATCGAACGTGTCTTCGTCGCGGCAACTGTTGTTGCCGGTCACGCCGAGCGTCACGATCTCGAGGCTGCCGCGCTGGCCGCGTGTGGCGGGCATCAGGTCGCCCACGCGCGTTCCTTGCACGCGTCCGAAAGACGTGACGCCGAATTGACAACGCGTGATCGTTTTGCCGTCCAGGTTGCGCGCGGTGATCTGGAAGCCGCCCGTGCTCGATCCCGGGTTGAGCAGCGAGACACTGGTTTCGGTGTTGCCGGTGTTGTCGAAGAAGAGGTACGAGCCGGAAGGGATCGAGTCGGTAAGCGGCATCGCCGCTTCGAATGGAGCCTTGCCGGGGATCGCGCGCCGGATGGCGATCTGGCCGTGAACGGGCTCGTCGAAGCTCGCCCATGTGTCGTCGGTGAGAAGACCGAGGCCGGTGGTGGCGACCGTGGCGTTTCCGAGCGGCTCGAGCTCGATGCGCAGGAACGTGAGCGCCGCGGCGGCGCCCTGGTATTCGACGTTGAGCGAGCGCGGCGTCTGTTGCCCCGCGATCCCCTGCCGCGTCCAGAATCGCACGGTGGTAATCAGGCGGCGATTCTCGGGATTGACCACGGTCATGAATGTACGCCATCCGTCGCCGTTGATGATCCTGGGCACGACTCGCGACGGGCGGGCCTGCGTCGCGGCGGCGGAGCGAACCGTCAGGCTTACCGGAACGATCTCGACGGGGTTGATCGTCGCGCCGGAATCGATCGACACGGCGGCGGCGTAGCTGCGCCCGGCGGCGAGTCCGCGCGTGTTGGCGGAAAGGCGAAACGTGGCGGGAGTGGCGGTTCCCAGCGGCTCCACCGAGAGCCAGGCGCCTTGCTGGGGCCTGGGCTCGAACGGAATGCCGTCGATGCGCGCCTCGCGTTGGCCCTTGTTTGACGCGCCTTCGATGGGTATCCCGCCCGCTCCATCGTCGCCGGTGACTTCCACGGGTTGCGACGTCGTGGCGCCGGGTTCGGCTTGAACCTCCACCGAAGGCGGATCGGTCACGATGCGCGTTCCGTCGCCGATCTTCAGCGTCACCTTCAGTTCCGCCGCCGCGCCCTCGGTGATCGCGCCGCGCGGATCCCACACGGCGATGTAACCGGTGTAGACGCCGGCCCCAAGGCCCTCCCGTGCGACTTTGGCTTTGATCGCCGCGCCCGGAAGAACGGTGGTTCCAATCACGGAAAGCCAGCCGGGCACACCGTCCACGATCTCGGTTTTCATGTTGAGGTTCGGCCGCGAGGTCTGGGGACGAACGGTGGTGACCTCGAAGTTCTCGAGGGCGGGATCGGTGATCGGATACTCGCCCGGATCGAACTTGAAATCGTTGCCGGGGCCGATCTTGAGCAAGACCCCTGTCCGGGCGTCCGGCTCTCCTTCCGCCGCTCGCGCCCCACCGCCGGCTTTGGTCACGGCGGTGATGCGGAACTCTAGCATCGCGAGATACACGCCGGGAGGCAGCCGCGCCGGATTGACGATGTCCACCGTGACCGCGCCCGGAGTGGCGTTGTCCGACGCCGTGACACGGAGCCAGTCGGGCACGTTGTCCGGGGACACGACGCGCGGCGTGACGCTGAACGACCGTCCCACCAGGTCGCGGCTCACCACCGGGATCACGCGCGGCGGCGGCAACAAATCCGGGCGCGTGCGATTGAAACGAAACGTGATTTCCTTGGGCGCGACGAGAGCCGGCGGTTCCAAGTATGCGATCCGCACGAGCACGCGGTAATCGGGCGCTTGGATGGTCGACTCGCGACCGCCCGGCTTCGAGTTCACTCGCGGCCCTGGAATCTCACTGTAGATCCGAACTTCGGCGAACAACTCCGTTGGACCGCCGCCCTCGATCAAGATGGCAACGACTTCGCCATTGTCGCCGCGGCTCGCCGGATTCGATGGAGGCGGACACGGAGCGGCGCTGTCCGGCGGATTGTCCGAGAACGTCACCGCGACATTGACGCGAGTGCGGCCCTCGGGCTGAGCGGTCGCGCGAGGATAGCCGAGGGCGGGGATTCGTCCGTTGATGTCGCACGCGGCCGCCAGCAACGTGTTGCCGGCCGGCAGCCCGGCGATCTCGATCGAGCGCGGTTCCGCCGACCTTCGCGTAGCCGAGAAATCGAACCGAAGATCGAGCGGCGCGGCGGTATACGCAACGCCCGCCTCACGGATGAAAAGCGTGAACGTGCGCCCGCGCACGGCCGCCGGAGCGCTGGAACCGTTGGGGTTCGCCGTTCCCAGTTGGGTCGCGTTCACTTGGACGAGGAACAAGCCGGCCGCCGTGGGAGTTCCCGCGATTCGAGGAACGGCGTTGTTCAGCGCCATCCCGGGCGGCAGTCCTTGCACCCTCCAGAACAGCCTGGGGCTCAGGCCCACCGCGCCCGACGCCGAGAAGGTGAAGCCCGAGTACGGCGCGCCCTTGGTTCCGATGGGTAGGAGCGTGGGGCCGTCGATCGTGAAAATCGGTATCGACGATTGCCCCTGCAGGCTAACCGCCAGCAGCGCGACCGAAGTCAATATTCGTTTGGTCATGGCAGTTCTCCGAAACACCGGCAATCGAGTAGTGACCGCCGGGCGCGGCTCCGTTACACTTCAAAACTCGAATCGCAGCAATACCTGAACCCGCCGCGGCGATTCCACTAGCGGCAGCAAGGCAGGGAAGCCCGTCTCCTCCTCGCGGCGGCCCACCTTGGCGATGCCGAAGTCGTCCGTTCCCACGGCGGCCGACGGACGGCCCAGATTGGAGTGGTTTAGCAAGTTGAACGCGTCCGCTCGTACGGTAAAGCGCCGCCAGCGCCTGCCGAGGGACACATCCGCCGCGAAAAGCCCCGGCCCGGCGAATGCGTTCCGGCCCGTGGCAGCCAGCCCGCCGCCCGCGATCGCGAATTGACGCGGATCGAGAATGCGCCAGCCGCCGTCCTCCGGGGACCGAGTCGCGTAGTTCGCAGATTTCACCGCGGCGCGCGCCTTTCGCAACGGCTCGCCACCGGGAGGACCGATGCCCAGCACGGTGAATGGAAAGCCAGTGCGCGCGGCGATCAGACCCGCGACGTTCCATCCGCGGCGGAATTCCCATGTTCCATGCACCACCAGATTGTGGCGCTGGTCGAAGTCCGACGAGCCCCACTCGCCGTCGCGGGTGAACTGGCGCATGAAGGTCGCGCGCGCGCCCTCGAGTTCCCGAGGGCCGTTGGGATTGGAGAAGATCGAGCCGTAGTAGCCTTGCAGGGCATCGCTCTGGTAGTCGAGGGAGTGGCTCCACGTGTAGGCGGCTTGGAACTGATACCGGGACGCGCGCGCGCGAAGAGCCGCCGTGAAGGCGGCGTAGAACGACTCGCCCTGGTTGCCGCGGTACGGAAACGCATCGGTGCGGGAGCAATCGATCGGGCATTCGCGGCGCCGCTCCGTTCCGCTTCGGTTCACCAGATTCGCCGAGGGTAGCGACCGCCCGGAGGCGATCTGCCCTGTCAGCTCGGCCGACCAGGTATCGGAGAGCGCGGTTTGCACCGCAACGAACGAATCGTGCGCCACGCCGGGGCGGAAGCGTGGATCGAAGGCCGTGATCGCGCGAGCGCCTCCGTCATCGAGCGCCGTCTCGCCGCGCCGCGCACCGAACCAGATGCCTTCGATGAGGCGGTCCTGAAACGCGCCGTAGCCTAGGCGGAGCGTGGTGCGCCGCGCGCCGTCCCACGAATACGCCAGTCCCGCCCGCGCGGAGAACGCTCGCAGCGATGGGAACAGCCGGTCCGCGGCCGCCACGCGCACGGCTCGAATGTCCGCCGCCGATGCTGGCGCTCGATCGTAGTAGTAGCCGAGTTCGAGATCCGGCGCGGCGGCGCGCGGCGATCCCATCGTCTCGGCGCGGAGCCCGCCGTGAGCCACCAGACGTTCCGACAGGCGCAACGTGCCCTGCGCGTACCAAGCCGGTTCCGCGATCGTGTAGTCGCGGCGCGGAGGCGGCGGCGGACCCGCGCAGGCGAGACGCGTCACGTCACGACAGCGGACCGGCCGCGCCGTCTTGGGCTCGGAACTCCTCGAAAAGTCGTCGAACGTGGGGACTGTGCGCGACCCGCCGGGATACGTGGCGAGCCGCTGATCCGCGAATCGCTGCATGTTGTCGAACCCCGCCTTGAACAGGTGCGCGCCTCGAATCCAGGAGATCGCGCCCGTCGTCTGCAAAGTCCGCTCCCGCTGCGCGAAATCGTAGGCGATGGGACTGCCGGGCAGGAACGGCACGTCATCCTCCGCGAGGAAGAACGGAATCTCGGGCCGCGGCCTCACCACCGAGTACGAGTGCCCCGACACCGCGGCCCGTAGCTCCGCGTGAACCGCCGGCGTGAGCGCAGCCACGTGCGACACCGCGAGATTGGCGGAGCGCTCGCGGAACGGGACCTTGTCCGCCTCGTACGGCGTCCAGACCAGGTCCGGCCGGTCGAGCCTCGAATACGCGAATCGAACGAAGGTACGGCGCTTCTCATCCTTCGAGATCAGGTCGAGCCGGGGCAGCAGCAGCAGACGATCCAGGCTGACGCGCGGCTCGAGCCGGACGCTCACCGGAACCAGCGGACCGCTGGATGGGAACGGCTGCAAGCCCGAACCGGCGAGGTACGGCCCCACCGCGTTGGCGCCTGGCAGCAGGTAGGGCGTGTATCCGCCGGTCGACCGGAATCGAAGCGCTTCCGCGCTCAGCGACGCGAACAATGCGTCTTTCACCAATGGTCCGCCCGTCGACACACCAGGCTGAAGCTCGCGCAGCGGCGCACGATCCTGGCCTGTCGCGTTGCGTTGCCACTCGTTGGCCGACAGCGCGTCGTGCTTGCCGTACAAATACGCCAGCCCGTGCCACGCGTTGCCTCCGGATCGCGTGACGGCGTTCGCGACGACGCCGGCCGCGCGTCCGTACTCCGCCGCAAAGCCGCTCGTCGAGTACCGGTATTCCTGGACTGCCTCGGGTGCGATGCTCAGCAGCGGACCGCTCGAGAGCGGGTTGTTCATCTCCACGCCATCCACCAGGAAGTTCGCCGACGTGCCGCGCTGACCCGTCACCGAATAGCCCAGCCCGCGCGCCGCGCCGGCATCGGAGGTGACGCCCGGCTGCAGCACCAGCGTGGTGTAGATGTCGCGGCCCGCTAGCGGAAGGTCGCGCACCAGACGCGCGCCGGTAACGGCGGAGATCGCCGAGTCGAGCAACGCCTCGTTCGCGGGAATCGGATTGAAGTTCTCCGAACGCGACGTGTCGAGATCGGGTCCGTAGGCCTTGGCCAGCGATCGCGCGCCGGGCAACTGAATTCCTTCGAAGACCCGCTCGCTCCAGACATCGGACATGGGCCAGAGCGCGATGCGGAGATCGGCCCGGCCCGCCACGGAGACGATCAGATCGGTCTCGCGCCACTTGCGAGTATCGGCCGGGGCCTCGCCGGAAGCACACGCGGCGCCGAAGTATCGAACCTCGATCCGGTAGGTCGCCGGCGACAGTCCCGGCAGCGCGAAGTGGCCCTTCGCATCGGTGCAGGCGAAGCCGGCGGCCTCGTCGCCTTCGCGCGCATAGGACACGCGCGCGCCTGCCACGGGTCTACCGTCCATGCCGTCATGCACCGTACCTTGGATCAGCGAAAACGGCGTCTGCGCCGCGAGCGGAATCGCGGCCAGAAATAGAATTTGCCGAAAACGCTTGCCAATCATCGCGAGTAGGAGTAATACATATAGACAGTCCGATTCGGAGGAACGTATCACTCGCGCGTTGATCTTCTTGGCCGTTGGCGCGATTTCCAGCCTCGGCGCCGCGACCGGCGAGAGTCCCGCGGCGGTGGTGCTCGAGGCTCGCGACGCGTTCTTGCGCCCGCGCTGCGCGGACTCCGGCGAGCGGCCGCTGGTCCCGGGCGATCTGATTCGCCGCGCGGCGGACCCCTGCCCTTCGGGGCCGGATCGCGTGATCGTGCGTCCCGGTGGAGCAGTGGTGTGGGCGGTTTGCACGGACGCTGGCGCGTACCGCCGATCCCTGCCACCGGGCGAGCACGACGCTTCGTCGCCGGGCGTCGAAATCGAGGAACTGCGCGCGAGCGAAGCCGGCTTTTGCTCGTCGCTGAATCTCGAGGTCGTGCTCGACGCGGGCGTGCAGCACGTCCGCGAGTTGATCGCGCGCGAAGCGCGCGCTTGCGCGAGCGTGCCGGAGTGCGAGCCGGCGGCCTCTCCCGCCGCTTCCGTCAACCACCTGCAGGTCCTTGGCCGCGCCAACGCCGCCGACGCGGCCGGCCGCCATTGCGAAGCGCTGGCGCTCTATCGCGAACTCGCGATCCGTTGGAAGGATGCGGGCTGGATCGAGCACAAGCTCGCGCAGATCGAGTTCACCCGCGTGTTGGCGATGCTGCAGAAGCGGCCCGCCATTCCGGGCAAGGTAGCGTCGCTATCGATCGGGATCGCTCGATATCAACAGGGCCAAAAATCGCTTGGTGAAGACAACCTGATTTTCCCCGCCAACAACGCGGTGCTGTTCGGCAAGTATTTCAAATCGATGGGCGCCGAAGGACCCGTCGTGACGATCACGCGGGAGGAGTCGGATCCGAGTCCCCGGGTGACCGCGGCGCGGCTGGTGGCGGGATTCGTCAAGCTCACCTGCATGAGCGGCATCGCGCCGGACGCGGTGGTGTTCGTCAGTGCGCACGGGCATCAGGACAGATCGCGCACCAGCTACATCGTGCCGGAGGACGGATACTCCCCCAACTCGCGGATCACGGGCGTGTCCATCCGGCAGATTCAAGACGTGCTGCGTCCGTTCTCGCGAACTCACGTGTTCATCGATGCCTGCCGCGAGCCTGGCAACGTCGCGCCCCATTTTGGGGTGCTCTCGGATTATCTGAAGACAGTGCCGCGGCCAACGGCCAGGCCGCTCGACATCGTGATCCAGAGCGCTCCCGCTGGCGGCACGGCCGAGACGAATTTCGATGCCGCCAAGGCTCGCTGCGCCAACGCGACGGGGCTGCTGCGGTGCGGACCGCAACAAGCGGATGGCTACGGCGACTTCGCCTACCACTTCATCGACGGAGTCGCCAACCGCTCGGATCTGGGCACGCTCACCGGCCGCATGTTGCGGTCCAGCCTGACCAAGAAGCTTCCGAGCAACAAGGCGCCCGACTTCGGCGGCCTTTCGAACGACGACGAGTTGCCCCTGCTGAAGGCGGTGCCGCTCACCGCGCAACCTGTCAGCCGCCGCGCCCCGCCGGGGCGATCTCCGTTCGTCAACGCGGCTTTCTTCCAGCCTCCGCCGGGCGACGCGGTCCTCGAGCAAGCGCGCCGCCGCGTGCGGTCCGGCGCGGAGATCGCCGATCCAGAAGCTCTGGCGCGCGCGGCCGCCAATGCGAGTCCGGAGCAGGTGGAGGAGACACGTCTGACCCTCGAGGACGCGGGACAGGCCGTGATCCGGCGGTACCTCGAGGGCGACGAGGCCGCGCCCGGACCCGAGTGGTTCCGCGCCGGCGCGAGCTACTATCGCGCCGCCGCCGCGCTGGTTCCCGGCTCCGCGATGTACCGTTCGCGCGCGCTGTTCTGCGAAGCGCGGTTGGAGATGTTCCTAGTGCCGCTCGAACGCAATCCCTCGGCCCGCGCCAGGATCGTCGCCGCGGACGTGATGCCCAAGTTGTGGGCGGCGCAGCGGCTCGACCCCGAGGCCGCCTATACGCTCAACGCGATGGGCATCGCGCATCTGGAATCGGGCCTGTACGAGGACGCGCGCCGCTATCTCTCCGACGCCGTCCGGCGGCAGCCAGACTGGGCCTATCCGCGCCACAACCTCGCGCTGACGTACATGCAGCAGGGCCGCTCGCGCGACGCCGTGGACGCGTTCGGACGCGCGATCGACAGCGCTCCCAACTACGCGTACCTGCATCACAATCTCGCGCTGCTGTATCAGCGGCTCAACCGCCGCCGCGATGCCGAGACCTCGTATCGAAAGGCGGAGGCGCTGCTCGCGGACTTGGCTGAGCGGCGTCCCGAGGACGCGGAACAGTGGCGCGACAAGCGGGCGAACCTCTACAACGCGTGGGGCACGCTGCGAGCTCAGGCGCGCGATACACGCGGAGCGCGGGCGCTCTACGTCCGCGCGGCGGAGGAGCGCAACCTGCCGGAGACGGCCCACAACCTCGCGCTTCTCGAGACCGGCGCGCCGCGTGCGTCGATGCTGCGCGCCGCGTTCGCCAAGCGGCCGGATCATTGGGCCACGCGCGTGGAACTGGCGCGTACGCTGGCCGCGGCGGACGACGCCGAAGGAGTCCGCATGCTGGAAGCCATCGTGAAGGAGCGGCCGGAATTCGCCGGGGCGTGGATCGACCTCGGTCTCGCGTTCGTGCGGGCGCGCGACTTCGGCCGAGCCCAGGACGCGGCCCGACAGGCGGGCGAGGGCTGGCGCGCGAGCCTGCTCCAAGCGTTGATCGCGCGAAGCGGCGGGAACACCGCCTTGGCCGCCGCGAAGCGGAAGGAAGCGGAGCGGGCGGCTGGAGCCGATCCCGCCGCGCGAAAGGAGATCGGATCCGAGTGGAAACGGAAACCAAAACCGGTGCGTTGATCGGATCGTGGATCGGGCGCGCGCGCGCGGTGTTCGAGAAGTGGAGCGCGGCGGTGACGGTAGCGACGTTTCTGCTTTACTTCTTCGGCTACTTGTCGCTGCGATTCCATCTTTCCGCCATCGGCATCGCGACCGATCTATCGGCGCTCGACGAGCGGTATCTGTTCGCGGGCGCGCGATTCCTGGTGAATCTGCTCGGCGCGATGCCGTTCGCGCTGGTGCTGTTCCTGGCGCTGCGGTGGATCGCGGCTCGGGTGCCGCAATTCGCGGAACTGGAGCCCGCCACTCTCGTCACGGCGAGCCTCTGGATCCACATCGTGGCGCTAGCTCTGCTGTTTCTGCCGGCGCTGCAACTGCTGCCGCTCGACGATGCGCCGGATAGCCGCTTGCGCGCGATGGTGTTCGAGCAGCAGCCGGACCGCTTCGCTCTGTTCGTGCTGCAGATCGCCGTGTGGATGGCGGCGGCGGCCATCTGGTCGGCCGCGTGCGAGAAGGCGCTCGACGATGGTTGGCAGCGAGCGCGTCTGGCGATGTCGACGGCCCTGCTCGCGCTCATGGCGCTGCTGCTGCCCGTGAACTACGGGATCGTGGTGGAGCGGTACGCCGCCTACGCGTCGTGCAACGCGGGCGGGGAGCGGGGTTGGATGATCTGGGATGGACGCAACTTCGTCCACTACATCGCGCAACGGAGCGGTGGACGCGTGTTCCTGTCGATCCCCGCCGCGGAAGTGAAGCGCCACGAATTGCGCGGCGCGGTGAGCCTGCTGCCGCTGTTGCCGGGCCGCAAGGAGCAGGCCGTCGAGGATTGGAGCTTCTGCCTGGCGGAGAAGATAGCGGAAAAGAAGGACGCTGTTCCGCCGGTCCAGCCGCAACCACCCAAGTTGGAGCCCACTCCTCCGCCCAAGCCAGCGACGGTCTCCAGCATTCTTCGAGGCCTGGGATTCGGCCCGATCAACGTGCAAGGCGGTTCGGTGGCCGAACCTGGCGAGGTCTGGGAAGTTCGTCCGGGCTCGCCGCCGCGCCGGCTCGCCCAGGGCTCGTTCGATTCACCCGCGGCCCAGCCGGCAACGGGCGCCGTTTTCGCGATTCGCGATTCGACCGTCGTGCGGGCGAACGGCGCCGCGGTGAAGAAGGTTGCCGGCGTCCGCAGGCTCATCGGCTTCGCTCCGGATGCGCCCGCCCGGCTTGCGTTGTGGCTCGGCGAAGGGAACGTCAGACTCCTGGACGTCAGCACCGGCGAGTTGACGACGCCGGAAGGAGCCGCGCCAGACTGGCTGCCCGCGACGATGGCCTCGCAAGTCCTCCGTCAGGGCGGCCGCAAAATCGAACCGCAGAAACGCGGAGTGGCCGGCTCCGACATCTACGACGGCGAGACGCGGATCGCCGACTGCGAGGGCGACTACTGCGGCCAGCCGTTTCTCGCGTCCGATGGCCGCGTTCTCTTCATCCGCGCCGTGCGTCCGAAATAGCTCAGGCCGTCACGGGCTTGGCCGCCCGCAGAAACGCAGGATCGAACGTCACGCCCAGCCCCGGCCCCGTGGGCACTTTCAGCATCCCCATCTCGCTCTTCAGCGACGAAGTGGACGACGATACGGGCAGGGTGTCGTCTTCGCCCTTGTACTCTTGATGAGGCCCGGGATTGTCGATGCACGACGCGAAGTGCGCGACATACAGGAAGCCGAGTCCGCCGCCCGACATGTGGGCCGTGCATTCCAGCCCGGCGAGATTCGCCATGCGTGCTACCTTGATCGATCGCGTCAATCCGCCGAAGTAGAGCAGGTCGGGTTGAATCACCTGCGCGGTTCCAGTCTCGATGATGCGGCGGAATCCGCGAAGGCTCATTTCCTCTTCGCCGAGCGCGATCGGAATGTCGAGAGCGTCCGCGATCTCCTTGGTCTCTTCGTAGTAGTCGAACGGCACGGGCTCTTCGAAGAAGCGGAGCTTGTGGGCCTCCATGACGCGGCCGATCTTGATGGCCATCGGCACGTCGTAGGACCCGTTGCCGTCGGCGTAGATCGCCATGCCGCCGCCGAACGTCTTGCGCGTGAGTGGAATCAACGCGAGGTCGCGCCGCGTGGAAGCGTCGTCGTAGCGCATGCGGGCTCCCAGCCGGAACTTGATCGCCCGCGCGCCCGTTTCGGCGACGATCTTTTGCAGATAGCCGATCTCGGCCTCCGGCGAGTTGCCGCGATTGCCGCTCGCGCGATACACCGCGATGCCGCGCCGTTTCACCGAGCCGATCAACTCGCCGAGCGGCTTGTCCGCCACCTTGCCCAGCATGTCGAGGATCGCGATCTCCACCACCGCCACCGAAACCCAGAACGGCAGCCCCTGCCACTTGTAGTTGGACCCGCCGACGTACGCTTCATGCAGCAGCTTGTCGAGATCGCGGGCGTCCTTGCCGGTGAAATACGGAGCCACCTTTTTGATGAGGATCGGATACGCGGCGCTCATCACCGAGCTATGCGCGTCGGCGTAGCCTTCCACGCCGTCCTTCGACCGGGCGCGTACGAAGTAGTGTTTGCCGCTCTTCAGTAGCTCGATCGACTGGATCGCCACAGGACGGTCGAACAGCGATCGCTTCAGCACGGGGGCGTTCATCGCTTCGGCGAGCTTGGCGGCGAGCGGATGCGGCTTGGAGGGCGCGGCGAAGGCGGCGGGCGCGGCGAGTCCCGCCTGGATCAGGGAACGGCGGCTGGGTGTCATGCCTGCCATTGTCGCTCGTCGTCTAAGATGAGAAGCGGTTGTCATGATTCACTACGATCCGCACAGGTGGCGGGACCACTTCTTCGACATTCACGGCACGCTGGTGCGCGAGATCGGCGGACGCGTCGCCGTGGCGGTGGCATGCGCCGCGGTGGTGACGCTGCTCCACGAATACAAGATCGCCGCCGTGGCGATCCCGTCGTTTCTGCACACGCTGGTCGGCTCGGCGCTGGGCCTGTTGCTGGTATTCCGGACCAACTCCTCCTACGACCGCTTCTGGGAAGGCCGCAAGCTCTGGGGCGGTATCGTCAACGAGACGCGCAACCTGGTCCGCGCGTCGAGCGTGGTGCTGCGGGACGACCGCGAGACGGTGCTGCGCATCGCGCGCTGGACCGCGCTATTTCCCTGGGCCGCCACCGGCGTGCTGCGAGGCACGCGCGGACTCGGTCCGCACACCAGCGGACTTCCCGAGGACGAAGTGGCGCAGGCGGAGAACGCGCAGCACCAGGGTCTGGCCGTGGCGGCGCGAATCACCCAGTGCCTGGACAACGCGCGGCGCAAGGGCGCGATCTCCGATATCGTATTCACGTCGCTCGACGCCAACGTGCAGCAGTTGATCGATTACCTCGGTGGGTGCGAGCGGATTCGCCGCACACCGCTTCCGTTCGCGTACGTGGTGCACCTGCGGCGCGCGTTGGTGCTGTTCTGCGGAACCCTGCCGTTCGCGCTGGTGAAGGATTACGGCTGGGGCACGATTCTCGACGTGCTGGTGGTCAGCTACATCTTCTTCGGCATCGAGGAGATCGGCGTCGAGATCGAAGGGCCGTTCGGTTCCGACGAGAACGACCTGCCACTCGAGGAGATCTCGGAGACGATCCATCGCAACCTGTACGCATTGGCGGCGGTGGACCGCCAGGAACGCGAGGCGCTGGAAGAAGGCTTGTGACGCGGCCGTGGCCCCGGCGCGTCGACGCGGCGCTGCTGTGCTTCGCCGCGAACCTGATCGCGCACGGCGACCGGGCGATCCTGGCGGTGGCGTTGCCGGCGATCGCGGCGGAATACGGTTGGGACCGGGCGCGATCGGGCTGGGTGCTGTCGGGCTTCTTCGCGGGCTACGCGATCTGCATGATCCCGGTGGGTCTGCTGACCGGACGTTTCGGCCCGAAGCGCGTCTTCGGAATCGGGATGGCGCTGTGGAGCGCGTTCACCGCGTTGACGCCGTTTCCCGCATCGGCCGCGGGACTGGCGGCGATGCGGGTGCTGCTCGGAGCGGCCGAAAGCGGAACGGCCGCCTGCATCAACGGGACGCTGGTGCGATGGTTCCCGCCGCGGGAGTACTCGCGCGCCGCGAGCCTGTGCTGGAGCGCCGGTTACGCGGGGCCGATCCTGGCAATCCCGCTCGCGTCGCTGGTGCTGCACCATTGGGGTTGGCGGGCGGTCTTCTGGACGTTCGGTGGGCTCGGATTCCTGTGGCTGCCTTTCTGGCGGATGCTCGAGGAGCCGGCCGGACCCGCCTCTACCCGGCGACCGGCGCCGTGGAAGAGCATTCTGTCGCGGCGTGGCGTGTGGGCCGTGTTTCTGCTCCACTTCTCGTCGAACTGGGTGCTCTACACGATGATCACCTGGCTTCCGTCGTACCTGTCGGCGGAGCGGGGATTCAGCCTCTCCGGCGCCGCGGCGGGCGCATCGGCGCCGTTTCTGTTCGCGTGGATCGGGACCAACGCGTCGGCCGCGATCATCGATGCCGCCGGTCCGCGAGTGGGCGCGGCGCGAATTCGCAAACTGGCGATGATCCCCTACGCGATGTCGGCGGCGGCGCTGGCACTCATCCCCTATGCGCCGGACGCCGGCTGGACCGTGGCGGCGCTTTGCTGCTCCATGCTCCTGCTCACCGCCGCCACTCCGGTGTTTTCCAGCGCCTCGCTGGATCTCACGCCGGACCATGCGGGTCCGGTGGCGGCCGTTCAGAACGCCTTCGCCAATCTCGCCGGGATCGCCGCGCCCGTGGCGATCGGCTATGTCACCGGGCCGTTCGGCTGGCGCGCCGCGTTCCTGTTGACCGCCGCCATTTGCCTGTCCGGCGCGGCGGCGTACGCGGGGATAGGCGCTACTCGTCGTCCTTCTTCTGCTTCGGCGAACCTCCCTGCAGGTGAATATCCGGAATCCCGAACTTCCCACCCAACGCCTGCAGTTCCGACGGATTGATGTCGCCCACGATGTTCACCACGGTGAGTTCGCGCGGTTCGGCCGACAGGACCACCAGTTCCTGGATCGTCTTGCCGTCGGTCCGCACGAACACGCCGCTCGATTCGCGCTTGCCGCGCACGTCCACGATGGGCGACCACTTCGCGGCGGTCAGCTTGCCGCGGATCGAATCGATGTCGGAGAGCGAGTATTCGCCTTCCTTTTCGAATTCGAGCGAGCGGACATAGACGCCCTTCAGCTTGCCCACCAGGGATTTCATGTCCGGGTGGCCCGCCTGTTTCTCGATCCCGCCGAGGAAAGCCGCCGCCATCGACAGCATGTTGCCGTCGAGATTGACGTTGGCGCTCTCCTTGGCTCTGGCGGCGAGCTTCTCCCAATCGAGCAGCTTCAAAACATCCTGCGCGGACGCCGCCGCGGCCAGGGTCAGAATCAAAAAGAACCTCATCGCTCCCATACCTCTTTCGCTTTCGTTTCCGCCAATCGAATTTTGTCCGCCGCGATGCTCAGCGCCATCGCCAATTCCCGTCCCGCGCGTTCGGCCCGGATGCGCCGGAATTCGCCGACCGACACCGCTCCCACCGCCAGCGACGCCGCTACCGCCAACGGCGCGAACCAACCCGGCCGCCGGCGCGCGGGCGGCGCTTCCACGCGGGACATCACCCGTTCCGCGAACCCGGTGGGCGCGCGCTTTCGCGCCAATACCCCGCGCAGTTCGTCTTCGAATTTCATCACCGGACCACTCCATTCGCCGTGCGCTCCAACTTCTCCCGCAAGAACCGCAACGCCCGGTGGAGCGTGCTCTTCACCGAGCCCACTGGAATCCCCATTGCCGAGGCCACCTCCGTCAACTCCATGTCTTCCTGAAACCGCAAGATCACCGCCATGCGAGACCGCGCCGGCAATCCGTCCAACAGCCGTTGCAGGTGATCGCGCAGAAACGGATCGCCGGGCTGGGCGGGAACCGACGGCTCGGACGCGGACTCGAGTCCCACGCGCGGCCGCAATCGCAGCCGGCGCGTCCGGTCGATGCACCGCCGCGAGGCGACCCGGCGCAACCAGTTGGTCATGTGCGCGTCCGATTCGATGGCGTCCAGGTGGCGGTGCAGTTCGAAGAACACCTCTTGCGCCACATCCTCCGCCGAATGCCGGTCGCGCAGGAAGTGCCAGGCGATGGAGAACACCATGTCCTGGTGCGTCCGCACCGCCGCGTCGAACTGTACCGAATCCAACCGCACTCACCTGCCTAATACGCGGGCGGCGGCGGCGGCGCTCCAAAATATTTCAGGAGCGCTAGTGACCCTCGGCTTCCAGGAAGCGCTCGCACTCGATCGCCGCCATGCAGCCTGCCCCGGAGGCGGTGATCGCCTGCCGGTAGACGCGATCCTGGACGTCGCCCGCGTGGAACACGCCGGTCACGTTGGTCCGCGCGCCGCCGTGCGACACGATATAGCCGTCGGGGTCCAGATCCAACTGGCCCACGAACGGCTTGGTGTTCGGAACATGGCCGATCGCCACGAAGAAGCCATCCACGTCGCGCACCGACGTCTCGCCGGTCTTCAGGTTGCGAAGCTTCACGCCCGTGACGAAGCCCTGCGCGACATCCAGGATCTCCTCCACCACGATACTGGTCAGCATCTCGATCTTCGGGTTGTTGCGCGCCCGTTCGAGCATGATCTTGGAGGCGCGAAACTCGTCGCGCCGGTGCACCAGCGTCACATCGCCGAACCGGGTGAGAAAGTTGGCCTCCTCCATCGCCGAATCGCCGCCGCCGGCGACCATGATCTTCTTGCCGCGAGAGACGACTCCGTCGCAGGTGGCGCACGAACTGACGCCGTGGCCGATCAGCTTCTGCTCGGATTCCAGTCCCAGCCATCGCGCGGAAGCCCCGGTGGCCACGATCAGCGCGCGAGTCTCTTCCCACTGGCCGTCGATGTTGACGCGGAACGGCCGCTTCGACAGATCGGCGGCGATCACCGTGCCGTTCACGTACTCGGCGCCGAAGTGTTCGGCCTGCTTCTTCATGTGCTCCACCAGCACGGGACCGTCCACGCCTTCGGGAAACCCGGGGAAGTTCTCCACCAGGGTGGTGATCGAAAGCTGCCCGCCCGGCTCGTGTCCGGACACGACCAACGGCTTCAGGCTGGCTCTCGACGAGTAGATCGCGGCGGTGTTGCCGGCGCAGCCGGAACCCAGAATGATAACGTTACGCATCAAAGGGAGATGGTATCAAAACAGCGCCGTTACGGCCTTGTTCGCGGCCCAGGCGCATACATAGGCGAGCCCCGTCATGTAGGCGAACTGGATGGCGGGCCACTTCCAGCCGCCGGTCTCGCGCTTTACCACCGCCACGGTGGACATGCACTGCATGGCGAAGGCGAAGAACACCAGCAGAGCCACCGCTCCGCCGGGCGTGAGGTCGCGCTGCAAGGCCGCCTGCAGCGGCGCGGTGTCGTCGCCGGCCGCCTCGATCCCGTAGATCGTCGCGAGCGTCGCCACGATCACTTCGCGCGCCGCCAAGCTGGTGATCAGGCCGATTCCGATCTTCCAGTTGAAACCCAGTGGCGCGATGATTGGCTCCACCGCGCGTCCCACCGTGCCCGCCACGCTGTCGCGGATCTCCGGCGCCTTGCCATCCTTCATCGGCACGTGGGCCAGCACCCAGAGCAGCACCGCCATGCCGAGAATCACCGTGCCCGCGCGGGTGAGGAACACCTTGGCGCGGTCCACCAGACGGATCGCCAGCGTGCGCCAGGTGGGCCATCGATACGGCGGAAGTTCCAGTACGAACGGGCTGCCGTCGCTCTTCAGCACCGACGATTTCAGCACCCGCGCGGTCAGCAACGCCGCTACGAAGCCGAGCACGTAGAGCCCGAGCAGCGCCGCCAATCGCGTGCCGACGGGTCCGATCAGGCGGTGCTCGGGGATGAACGCGCGAGTCACCAGCAGATACACGGGGAGCCGCGCCGAACATGTCATGAACGGTGCGATGAGGATGGTGGCGATGCGATCGCGCTTGTTCTCGATGGTGCGCGTCGCCATGATCGCCGGCACCGCGCACGCATAGGCCGATAGCAGCGGGATGAACGATTTGCCCTGCAGGCCCGCGCGGGCCATGGTGCGGTCGGCGATCAGCGCGGCGCGGGCGAGATAGCCGGAATCCTCGAGAATGCCCATGAACAGGAACAGCAGCAGGATCTGCGGCAGAAACACCACCACGCTGCCCACGCCGCCCCACACGCCTTCCACCAGCAGATCCTTCCACATGGAGTCCGGGAGGTGGGAGCCGATCCACTTGCCGGAACCCGCGATGGCCGACTCCACCGCTTCCATCAGCGGCTCCGCGCCATAGAAGATCCCGCCGAATACGGCGACGACCACCAGCAGGAACACCAGCGGACCCCAGAGCGGATGCAGGAACACCCCGTCCAGCCGGCGGCTCCAAAGCGGCGGCGCGGGAGCCTGGTAGGACCCGCTCGACACGCGATTCGCCCAGGCGCGGCACTTCGGCACGTTGTTGAGCACCGGCAGTTCGAACAGCGGAGCCGGCGCCGCGAATTCGCCGCGCAGGAACTCGTGCACCGGTTCGAGCCCCGTGCCTTTCGCCGCGCTCACCAGCACCACCGGCGCGCCCAGCTTCCGCGCGATTTCCGCGGTGTCGATTCCACCGCCGCGGCGCTCCAGATCGTCCGCCATGTTGAGCACCACCAGCGTGGGCAGGCCGAGCCCCAGCACGGGCGCGGCGAGCGTGAGGTGGCGGGAGAGATTGGTCGCGTCGAGGATCAGCAGCACCGCCCCGGGAGACGGCGTCCCTTCCATCTGGCCCATGAGGACGTCGCGCGTCACGCGCTCGTCCTCCGATCGCGGATCCAGGCTGTAGACGCCCGGCAGATCGATCAGGTCGACGTGCTTTCCGCGAACCAGTTGCACCCGGCCCCGCCGCTGCTCCACGGTGACTCCGGGATAGTTGGCGACC
>SYLY01000255.1 GCA_005808475.1 Acidobacteriota bacterium | reverse complement strand
GGGATAGTTGGCGACCTTCTGCCGCAATCCCGTCAGCCTGTTGAATAGCGTCGACTTGCCCGAATTGGGCGGCCCCACCACCGCCACGATCAAGTGATGCGCGCCCGGAGCGATTTGGACGAGGGTATCCGGGGACCCCGGCGCGCAATGATCCATCTGGCCTACCCGCGCTCGATTCGGATGAGCCGCGCCGTTTCGCCGCGCAACGCCACTTCCGAGCCATCCACTTCGAACACTCGCGGACCGCCTCCCGGAGCGGTGCGGCCCGCGCGGATGGAGGCGCCGGGCAGAAAGCCGAGCTCCATGAGCCGTTGGTTCACGTCCGCTGGCAGGTGGAGATCGTGGATGGTGCCTTGCTCCCCCCGCCGCAGATCCATGAGGGTCGCGGATGGCGTGGGCTTCTTGCCATTCAGTTGCATCTTCCTAGAGTATGGGCCGCGCGCGGCCGGGTGTCAAGGCCGCCTTTCGCGCCGCGGGTACGGTACGGACGGGTTGTTGCGCCCGCGCGCCGGTCAGTGATCGTAGCACGTTCTGGGAGAGATCGGTGAGTTGCGCCTTTTCCAGGTTGGTCATGATGGCAACCACCAGGTTTTCGCGTGGAAGCATCGACAGCATCGTGCTGACGCCTTGCTGGCCCCCTGCGTGCCGGACCACCTTGCGCCCGTCGAGATTCGCCACGCCCCAACCGAGGCCGTATCCGGTGGACTTGCCGTCCCTGGTGCGCAGCGGCGTGAACATCAGGTCCACGCTCGACTGCTTGAGGAGAGCCGCCGAGCGCACGCCCAACCCGAACCGCACCAGATCCTCCGCGGTGGAGATCAGACCGCCGCCGGGGATCTTGTTGCTGGTATCGGCGAGCGAGCAGTTCTGCAAGCCGTTTGCGGTTAGCACGTAGCCGCGCGAGCGATTCGGGATCAGCGCGAACACATGATCGTCGCGCGTGTGGTCCATGCCGGCGGGAATCAGGATCCTCTGCCGGATCGCTTCCATATAGCGTATTCCGGCCGCCTGTTCCAGCGCCGCGCCCAACAGCACGTAGCCGTAGGTGGTGTAGTTGTACTTCGTGCCCGGCTCGGCCACCAGCGGATCGTTCAGGAACAACCGCATCCCGCCGGCCGTGTCCCGGAAGTGATGCGTGCTGTTGGTCTCCTCCGCCGACGAGTAATGCCGGATGCCGCCGAGATGCCCCAGCAACTGGCGGATCGTGATGGGCCATTGCTTCCGCGGAAACGCCGGCACGTAACGATGCACGGGCGCGTCGAGGTCCATCTTGCCCGCCTCCACCATCTGCATGACAGCCACCGCGGTCACCGGCTTGGCGATCGATCCCGTTCTGTATTGCGTCAGCGCCTTGGCGGGAACGAAGTTCTCCATGTCGGAGAAACCGTAGCCCGCGCTCCAGGCGGCCTCTCCGCCCACTCCCACGGCCACCGACAGGCCCGGGATGCCCTGTCTCGACATCTCCTGGGACACCAGGCGCTCGATCTCCTGTTGCGCCGCGGCGGAAAGAGGCTCCGCCGCGGCGACCGCCACCGGGAACAACGCCGCGAGCAACAGCAGCATGGGAATTACCGGATCGCCGAAAACGGAAGCGGCCGCAGCAGCAGGCTGTCGATGTTGGAGACGATCTCCGCGTCGCTCAATCCGGGCGTGGCGCGCATCTTGACCCATTCGGGATCGGACAGAAACGCCGTCCACAGCTTCTCCCGCGCCGCCAGGCTCTCGTATCCGAGCATGTACGTCAGGCGCGGCTGGTTGGCCCCGGCGATCGCCGTTCCGAAAAACACGGTCTCCATGCCCAGCCGCCGGAAGATGTCCATCTCGCCGTCCCCGAACATTTTCACCTTTTTCCGTAGCGTCGCCGGAGTGTTGGATTCGTAGGTCCGCAGTTCGTAGACGCGGGGCTTGGCGGCCGGCTTGGGAACGGTGACGGCGGGCATCCAATCCGGGCATCGCAGCAGCGTCGTGTGCACGCGTTGATACGGGAGTTCCGGCCGCGCGTACAACTCCTCGAGGGCGCTCGAGAACTCCTTGTCGGCGGCGCTCCTCTCCTGCGAAGCCTCCATCGCCGCGAGCGATGCGTAGCTGTTCACCATGATCAAGAACGGTCCGCCGGGCGCGATCAGATTGGTGAACACGCCGGCGACGGATCCACCGCCGCGCCGGGCGGCTGGAATCGCGTGCTTCTCGATGAATTCCGGCGTGCGCTGCATCTGCTGAGCGGAGCTATTGCGCAGCTTGTAGTGGCGCAGTTCCAGTATCGAGCCCTTGGGAGCGGCAAGCAGGTTGTCCATGACGAGTGAGGCGCCCGCTCCGGCAAGAAATCCGCGGCGAAGCATGATTCGACTAGTGTATCGCGCGCCGCGTTTTTTTCTTCGTGGCGGGCTTCGCTTTGGTTTTCGGCGGAAGCGAGCCGGCGTATTCGCAGGCGCGATGCAACCAGGCCGGCAGCGGGCCATCGAGCGACTGCATCGAACGGGGAACCATGGCGAACTCCTTCATGACGCGGCCTTCCATCGGCGCGAAGATCGACGCGCCCAGGGCCAGGAACTCCTCGCGGTCGGCGGTCCGCAGCTTCAAGACGATATCGTCCTCGAACAATCCGGCGGCCATGTTGCCGTTGACGAAGCAGGCCGGATATCCGAACATCTTGCGCGGCTCGGCTCCCGGCGTTCCCGCCACCAGGCGCTCGAAAAGCGAAACCAACCCGGGTGGAGACTTCTTCCAGACAGGCATGCCAGCTATTTTGCCAGACCGATCTCCCGCAGGCTGTCGATCACGAACTGAACCGCCACGGTGAGCAGCAGGATGCCCATGAGCCGCGACATCAGATTGATGCCGGTGCGGCCCAGCACGCGCAGCACCGTTTCGGAGAGCCGCAACACCAGATAGCACGCCAATCCCGTCACCACGATCGCGAACACAACCGGGATCATGCCGCTGACGTCCGGCGCGCGGCTGGTCATGAGCATGACCGTCGACAGCGCCCCCGGACCCGCCAGAATCGGCACCGCCAGCGGCGTGATCGCGATCTCGATCTTGCGCCGCCCTTCCTCGATCTCGACGTCGGTGGCGCGCTTCTCTTCCGCCTCGAGCATATGCAGCGCCGTGATCCCCAGAATGATGCCGCCCGCGATGCGGAACGCCGGCAGCGTGATGGCGAACACCTTGAAGATGATCTGGCCCGAAAGCGCGAACAGAACCAGCAGCGCCACGCACACGATGCACGCGTCGCGCACAATGTGGCGCCGGTGCTCCGCCGATTCGGACGCGGTCATCGACAGGAACGAAGGCACCGCCGCCACCGGATCCACGATCGCCAGCAGCGACAACAGCGGGATCGCCCAGGTCTGGATCGGTTCGTTCATTCGTCCGCGATCTTCACGAGCATCTTGCCCATGTTACGCCCGCGCATCATCTCGATGAAGGCGCGCGGCGCGTTCTCGAGCCCGTGCTCCACATCCTCGCGATACCGCAGCTTGCCCTCGCGAAGCCACTGCGCCAGCCGCTCCCTGCCTTCGCGAAACCGCGCGGCGTAGTCGATCACCAGAAATCCCTCCACGCGCGCCCGCTTGACGATCAGATGCCAGAGCAGCCGCGGACCGGGCTCGGGCTTTTCGTCGTTGTATTGCGAGATCTGTCCGCACACCGCGACCCGCGCGCCCACGTTCAGGTTCGGGAACACAGCGTCGCCGATGGGGCCGCCCACGTTGTCGAAGTGGACGTCCACGCCGTTCGGGCAAGTCCGCGCGATGGCGCCGCGATAATCGGACTCGGCCTTGTAGTCGAACGCGGCGTCGAAGCCGAGATCCTCCGAAATCCAGCGGACCTTCTCTTCGCCGCCCGCGATTCCCACGGCGCGGCATCCCTGGATCTTCGCGATCTGGCCGGCGATCGATCCCACCGCGCCCGCCGCGCCAGAGACGAGCACGGTCTCGCCCTCCTTCGCCTTGCCGACGTCGAGCACGCCGAAATACGCGGTCAGCCCCGGCATCCCCAGTACGCCGAGCGCGGTGGAAACGGGCGCGAGCGAAGCGTCGATCTTGCGGAATCCCTTGCCATCGGCGGCCAGATGCGACCGCCATCCGGTGATCCCTTCCACCCAATCGCCCGGAGCGAATCGCGGATTGCGGGATGCGAGGACGCGGCCCACTCCGCCGCCGGTCATGGTTTCGCCGATCCCCACCGGCGCCGCGTAGGAGGGCGCGTCGCGCAAACGGCTGCGCATGTAGGGATCCACGGAGAGGTACACCACTTCGACGGAGATCTCCCCGTCTCCCGGCTCGGGCAGAGAAAAGTCCTCCATTCGGAATGTTTCCGGCCCCGGCCAGCCCGTGGGGCGTGACGCGAGGACGATCCGGCGGGCCGCGATGGACATGATATTCAGACTCCAAAGATCTTGTGGACGTGTTCGCGAGCGGGCCCCACGGCCGCGTCGCCCGGCTTGATATTGTTCAGCCGCTCTTCCTCGTTGATCAGCCAGCCGCGCCAGCCCGCCTTGCGCACGGCCTCCGCCAGCGGTTCCAGCCGGTTGACTCCCTGCCCGAGCGCAACCTGCGGGTCGGGATCGGCTTCGGTCGCGCCGCGACGCCGGAAGTCGCGCAGGTGCATGCCGTCGATGCGCCCGCGATGCCGCTCGAGGAACGCCGCGGCATCGGCGCCTCCGAACCATGCATGGCCGGCGTCCATCAGCACGCTCACCAGGCCCGGATCGCAGCCGCTCATCAGTTCCTCGATCTCGGCGCCGCCATCGCGAAACTCGCGGTCGTGGTTGTGATAGGCAAGCCGCATTCCCTTCTTGCGGCAGTATTCGCCGCCGCGGTTCAACGCCGCGTACTTGCGGCTCCGAGCCGTCTTGTCCGCGATCGAGGCGCCGCTGAGGATCAGCCGTTCGGCGCCCAGGGCCGCGCCTCCGTCCGCGACGCGCGTCAACAGATCCCACGGCGCGATGGAAGTCTCGCGGTCGTATTCGAGCAGGAAGATATGGATGCCGAGAAAGGTCAACTGGCGCGCTTCGATACCGGCGCGCACGCTCTTCGCTTCGCCGAATCGCGCCTGTAGATTCCGAAAGCCGGTCTCGAAGCCAGAGTAGCCGTGGGCATGAATCCGGTCCAACGCATGCAGGAAGCCCGCGTGGTCCGCGATGGCCCACGCGTTGGTTTGGCAGCCGGCGCGGAGTCCGCTAGCGGGCGCCATTGGCGGAGATTTCCGGCGTGGGCCGCGGCCGGTCGTCGCCCTGCGTCGCGACCAGGTACTCGAGAATCGCCTCGCGGTCCTTGATCGTGGCGCCCCAGCGGACCATCTTGTCGAGTTCCTTCTCCCAATTGCCGCGCGACAGCCTTTGGGTGCGGGTGATGCGCACGCCGTGGCATCCGCCGCAGGACCGCGTTTCTTCCGCCTTGCCGCGCTCGATCATGGCCGGGTCCGCCGCCGCGGCCGCCGCCGCGAAGCCTAGCAGCACAAGGGCTCGCTTCATGGTCATCCCTCCACCACGATTCCCAACCGCTCCACCGAATTGTTCAAATAGCCGGACGGATTCCACGCCGCGTCGATCGGCTGCGTGCGCCCCGCCGCATCCGAGGCCCGGCAGCAGACCACCGTGTAGCCCGGCCGCGCGGCCTTCCATTCGAACGAGAACGTGCGCCACGCAAACGCCATGTCTTCCTTGCCGAGGGCAGCCGGACGCCACGTGGCTCCGCCATCGGTGGACACATCCACGCGCGCGATTCGATTCTCGCCGCCCCAGCCGATGCCCGCGAATCTCACGGTGGACCCCATCTTCACCTTGGTCTCCGGCGACGGCGTCGCGAAGAACGACTTCACCGCCATCCCTTCCAGCACGTCCATGTCCTCGGGCTTGACCGCTCCGCCCGGCGCTGGAGCCACCTTCGGATATTTGTACGCCGTGGCCATGTAGAATCCCGGATTCGATTGGGCCTGCACCTGAATCGAGTTCACCCATTTCACCCAACTCGCGCCGTCCCAACCAGGAACGATCAGGCGCAACGGAAAGCCGTGCAGATCGGGCAAGGGCTGCCCGTTCATCTCGAGCGCGAGGATCGTCGTTTCGAGCATCGCCTTGCGCATCGGAATGGAGCGAATGAACTCCGGGACCTTGCCCACGGGGACGTCCGCGCCATCGAAGTCGACGTACTTGGCTTGGGCGGAGGCGCCGGCCCGCGCCAGCACGTCCTTCAGTTTGGGTCCGCGCCACTGCGCGTTGCCGATCGCGCCCTTGTTCCATTGCAGGCCGGGGATGCGCGGCTGGAAGTTGCCGCGGCCGTTGCCGGCGCATTCGAGCGTGGCCGCCAGCGTGAGTTGCGGCAGCTTGCGCAGGTCGTCGACCGAGAGGCTCGCCGGAGTCGACACCATGCCTCCGACATTGACGCGGAACGCACCGGCGTCGATCTTGGGCCGCGGCAGATGCTGGCGCACGAAGAACTTGTCCGTGGGCGTGATCCAACTCGCCAGATATTCCGGGAGCGACTCCAGGTCCTCCGGAAAATCGTTGTGAACGATGAGCGGCGCTTTGCCGGGGACCGTCAGCGAGCCGGACTGCGCGGCGGCGGGCATCGCCGCGGCGGCCGCGAGGAGTTGCCGGCGGGAAAGGTATCTCATTGACCTAACAGCTTAACAGGACCGCGAAATCGACGGCGCCTCGAATCGCCTCCTCTTCCGATTCGTACTGGCGCAGCGTCACGCCAGGGCATCCCGCGATCATCGCCGAGAGCCGGCCGGCCGCGGCGTCTCGTAAGCAGAGCACGGGCTTTCCCATCTCGGCCGCTCTCGCGATCTCGTAACCGACGCCGAGGCTGGGCGTGCTCACTTCGGCGACGACCGCGTCCGCCTCGCGGATCCATGCCATGTCGCGGTCGTGGATGAAGCGGTCGTCGCGGTTGCTTTCTCCCTCCACGCCGAGCGACGGATCGCCGATGTGTTCGGTGAGCACCTGGCCCATTGGCCGCAGCGCGCCGATGATCCGCGCGTAGAGCGCCTGGCGGCCCCGGCCGCCGCTGATCGAGCCGGAAAAGTAGATCTTCATCGCTCCCCCAGTGTGATGCAATAGCGGGATGTTTCGCATCGTGCCCGCAACGGCGGACGATACACTTCTGATCCTCGAGTTGATCCACGGCTTGGCCGAATACGAACGCGCGCTCCCCGAGGAAGTGCCGGTCACAGCGAAGGACCTGCGCGAATCGCTGTTCGGCGAACATCCGGCGGCCGAGGTGTTGCTTGCCTTCGAGGGAGACGCGGCGGCCGGATTCGCGGTCTTCTTTCACAACTACTCCACGTGGATGGGGAAGCGCGGCATGTACCTCGAGGACCTGTTCGTGAAGCCCGAATTTCGCGGGCGTGGTTACGGCAAGGCGCTGCTGGCCGAGGTGGCGCGGATCGCGCGCGACCGGGGATGTCCGCGTTTCGAATGGTCCGTGCTCTACTGGAACACGCCGGCGATCGGATTCTACAATAACCTGGGAGCGAAGCCGAAGGGCGAGTGGACGATCTTCCGCCTCACGGGAGAGGCGCTACGAGATCTGTAGCGGAAGCGCGCGCGTCCTCGAGCGTGAGCGAGAAGCCCGAATAATCGTCGGGCTCCACGCGCACCAGCATCGATACCGATCCACCCGGCGGGAACATCGCGACTCGATCCGCCCAGTTCCACGCCTTGACCGTTTGCGTCGCGCCCTGCTGTCGCACGCGAAGGCGAAGGTGGCGCTCCTTCATCAGGCGCGGCTCGTCCACCACCGATGCATCGGAGATCTGGAGCAGCGGGGCCGGGTTGCCGAATCCGAACGGCGCCAGATCGAACAACTCCTGCACGGCGGCGGGGGTCAACTCGCGCAGCCCCAGCACCGAATCCACGCGGTACGTGGCGCGCAGATCGTCCGCGGAGATCCGTTCGCCCGCGTACTCCTCGATCCGCCGGCGGAACTCGTCCACGCGCCCGATCTCCATCGTCAAGCCCGCGGCCTGCTTGTGGCCGCCGAATTTGGCGAACAACTCGGGCATCGACTCCAGCGCGTCCAGCAAGTGGAATCCCGCCGCGCTCCGCCCCGATCCCTGCGCGAAGCCCCGTTCGGTTTCGATGCCCAGGACGAAGGCCGGCCGGTGGAAGCGGTCCACCAGACGGCTGGCGACGATGCCTACCACGCCGCGATGCCAGCCCTCGCCGGCGAACACCAGCGCGCGCCGCGAGTCGTCCACCGGCTCCCGCTCGCAATGCTCGAGAATCTGGCGGATCATCGCGGCCTCGGCGTCCTGGCGCTCCTTGTTGAGTTCGTGCAGGCGCAGCGAAAGCTCGCGAGCGCGCGCCGGGTCTGAGGTGAGGAACATCTCCACCACGTCGGACGCGCTCGCCATGCGGCCGGCGGCGTTGATGCGGGGCGCGATCCGGAAGGCCACCTGGCCGGCGGTCGGAGACTTGCCATCGCCGAATCCGGCGACCTCCAGCAGCGCGCGCAAGCCTGGATTCGGAGTATCGCCCAGGCCGGCGAGCCCGTGCTTGACGATCGCGCGATTCTCGCCGGTGAGCGGCACCACGTCCGCCACGGTCGCGATGGCCACCATCTTCAGGAACGATTCGGTCAACTTGCGCGCGCGCGACTCCGCCCATCCCAGTTCCGCCATCACGCCCTGCACCAGCTTGAACGCGACGCCCGCCCCGCACAGGTTCTTCTCCGGATAGGGACAGCCCGGCTGGTTCGGATTCAGCACGGCGAGCGCCGGTGGCAGTTCCGCTTCCGGCAAGTGATGATCGGTGACGATCACGTCGACTCCGAGTTCGCGAGCCAGCCGCACCACCTCGGTGGCGCGGATTCCCGTGTCCACTGAGATAACCAGTTTCACGCCGCGCGCGGCCGCGTCCCGAATCGCCTCCGGATGCATACCGTAGCCGTCGCGAAGACGGTGCGGCACGTGAAAGGTGGAATCCGCGCCGGCCAGATCCAGCAGCTTCTTCAGGATGACGACGCTGGTGGAGCCGTCCACGTCGTAGTCGCCGTAGAGCAGCACCGGTTCGCGATCCGCGATGGCGCGGCGGATGCGCGCCGCGGCGGCGTCCATGCCGAGCATCTGGCGCGGATCGTGAAGCTCGCCGAGCCCCGGATGCAGGAATCGGGACGCGGCCGCGGGATCGGCGTGGCCGCGATGAACCAGCACTCGCGCGGCCAGCGGACTCAGGCCGAGTTCGCTCACCAGCAGGGCGGTGGCATCCTCGCGGGGCGGCGGCGCGATCCAGCGGGCGGGCCGCACGCTCAGTTGCGCGAGAAGTAACCCAGCGGACCGGGGCCGGGGCTGGGATCGTCGTCGTCGTCGCCGTCCTCGAAGTCCAGTATGGTGTCGATGCGGTCCATCAACTCCAGGTATTCGTCATACCACGGCGCTTGCGAGTCGTAGCAGTAGACGCGCCCTTCGAAGTCGAACGACAGCTCCACGTCGCACAGGAAGCCTTCGTAGCCGCGGAAGCGTTTCAGCTCGCGCTCGAACTCGCGGATTTCCTCGCGCGCCACGCCCGCCTTGCGAATCGCTTCGATCGATTCGTCGAGCGCGGCCACGTGGAAGACGTCCGCCGAATGGCAAACCAGCTTGATTTCCAGTTGGCCCGCCACTTGGAGGAACGTCGCTGGATCGGGATAGTTCTCCGTGTCCCAGTGAATCATGGGCATGTCCGGGCCGCGCGGCTCGGACTTGAACTCGGCGAAGCCTCCGTCCTTGAGGAGCTGGCTCACCTGATTCTCGAGACGTTCCAGGTCGTTCTTCATTGCCTTATCTTTGTGCCAATACTAGCAGATCGTGTTGTCCGGCCAACTCGCGCGCGGCAGGGGTGACGATGGACTTCGGGCCGATGTAGATCTTTCCGCCGCGATGCAGGGCGCTACGCACGTCGGCCTCGCAAACGAAGTCGGAGATGTCGATCTTCGGCGCGGGCGGCGCGGCGGGCGCGGGCGGAGGTTGCGGCGGCGGAGCGGGAGCGGCGGCCGGAGTCGAACAGCCGCACGACGGGGCGGGAGGCGCGGGCGGAGGCGGCGCGTCGCGGCGGCTCGACAGGAACCGGTCGACGATGGACGCCGTGGTGGACGCGGGCGCCGGAGCGGACGGCGGCGTGGCGGGCAGCGATCCGCCCAATCCCCGTTTCGCCAGGAACCGTTCCACCGCCGATCCCACCGAACTCGCCGGCGCGGATGTTCCCGGGAACGCCTCTTCCACCGTGCGGACCACATAGGCGACGCGCTTGATATTGATCAGGTGTTGCGGCCCCACGTTGTCGGAGGTCGCGTTGCCGGCCATCGCGCCGCAGCCGAGCGTCATCGCCGGAAACACCGATGTCGTGATCCCGGTGGAGCCCTGCGGCGACGGCGTGTTCACCAGCACGCGGAACGCGGGCATGCGCATGCCGTACTCGCGAATCCGCGCGTCGTCCCGCGAATGGATGACGCAGGTATGGCCCAATCCGCCGAATTTGAGAATCGCCTGACACGAGCGGATCTGCTCGTCCCAATCCTTCACGAACAGCAGCGACAGCACGGGGCTCAGCTTTTCCATCGAAAGCGGATGCTCCTTGCCGACGCCGCCGATTTCCACCGCCAGAATTGACGTGCCGGGCGGAACTTCGAAACCCGCCATTTTGGCGATCTTCTCCGGCGCCTGGCCGACGCAATTGGCGTTGATCCGCCAGTTCGGCGCGATCAGCAGTTTCGCCAGCGCCTTGCCTTGGTCCGCGCCGCACAGGAACGCGTGGTTGCGCCGCAGTTCCGCGAACACCGCGTCGCGCAACGCCGCCGGCGCGACGATCGTCTGCTCGCTCGAGCAGACCGTGCCGTAATCGAACGACTTGCCCGCCACCACTTTCGCGATCGATTCCGCGATATCGGCGCTCGCGTCCAGGCACACAGGCACGTTGCCCGGACCCACGCCGTACGCGGGCTTGCCGCTCGAATACGCCGCCTTGACGATGCCCGCGCCGCCGGTGGCGAGGATCACGCTGGTGCGTGGATGCCGCATCAACGCGTCGGTGCCCTCCATGGTGGCGTTCTGGATGCACTGGATCGAGCCTTGCGGCGCTCCGGCCGCCAGCGCCGCTTCCGCCATGACGCGCACCGTTTCGCAAGTGCAATTCTTCGCGCGCGGATGAGGGCTGACGACGATCGTGTTGCCGGCCTTGATCGAGATGATCGACTTGTAGATGGCGGTGGACGTGGGATTGGTGGTGGGCAGGATGGCGGCCACCACGCCCACCGGCGTCGCGATCTCGAGGAGCTTCTTCTCCGGGTCCTCCCGCAGCAGGCCCACCGTTTTCATGCCGCGAATGGTGCGCGGCAACAGATCGGCGCACAGCAGATTTTTGGCCAGCTTGTCCTTGGCGTTGCCGTAGCCGGTCTCTTCCACGGCCATTTCGGCCAACCGGGCGGCGTTGGCGCGCGCGGCCTCTCCCATCGCCTCGACGATGGAGTCGATCTTTTCCTGCGGCAGCCGCCGCGTCTCTTGGAAAGCGGCGTAGGCCTGTTCGACCTTCGCGCGGACTTCCTGAATGGATACGAGATCGGAATCGCGCAGCACGGCGGGCTCCCCGGCTCGGCGGCGCTAGCCTAGCGCCTTGCCGTCCTTCCGCGCGCCTGGCAGGAGTCGCTCGACTTCGTCGTGCGGGTTGGGGATCACGTGCACCGCCACCAGTTCGCCCACGCGGCGGGCGGCGGCGGCTCCGGCGTCGGTGGCGGCCTTCACCGCTCCCACGTCGCCGCGAACGGTGACGGTCACGTAGCCGGCGCCGATGAATTCCTTGCCTTCGAGGGTGACGTTGGCCGTCTTGACCATGGCGTCGGCCGCCTCGATCGCGCCCACGAGACCCTTCGTCTCCACCATTCCAAGAGCTTCCATATTTTTCCTGACCTTTCACGCTACCACAACGGCGCCGGACGGCGTAACCTACTTCAGCAGGTTGATGGTGCCGCGGCAGTTCCGGGCGCCGCACTGGCAGACGTGCTTCTCGACGTCCTTGGCGAAACAATAGTCGATGGTGAGTTCCTCGCCCGCCGCGATCTCGCGCAGGCTGTGGTAATAGATCCGCCGGTCCACCACCCGCGCTTCGACGTTGGGCTCGCAGCAGTGATTGATGAACTCCGCCCCGGACCCGCCCACCGATCCGTCCTTGCACCAGTAGCTATCCACCGTGAACAGGTAGATCAACTCCTGGCCGTCGGCGCGGCGCTTGGTCTCGCGGCGGCTGATCATTTCGCCCGTGTATTCCATGATGCGGCGCCGGGGAGGAATCGCCTCGTCGGCGAATACTCCCCAGCGATGGATCTTCGACTCGCGCACTTTCAGCCGAAACCGGCAATGTTCCGGCGCGAGCTTGGGCTTGAATTCCTTGGTAGCCAAAGCCCGGGTCTAGAAGTCGTCGCCGCCGGTGGGCTTCTTGCCCTTCCGGCGCATGATAATCACAACGACACACAAAACCGCGAGCACGCCGGCCACGATTCGGACGGTGTCGCCGCCGCCCTGCTGAGCCGCCTCTTGCATGATGAAGAACACTTTTTATCCTCCAGGTATCGATCAGGAAGCCAACTTCGTCCGGAGCACGCCGACCAGTTCCTCCACCGCGCCCACGCTGCCCGCGAGCATCGCCTTCTCGGCATCGGTGAGCTGGATCTGGTAGATGCGCTCCACGCCGGCCGCTCCCAGCTTCACGGGAACGCCGACGAACAAGCCGTTCACGCCGTACTCGCCCTCGAGATACGCCGCGCACGGCAGAACCTTCTTCTTGTCCTTCAGAATGGACTCCACCATTTCCACGGTGGCGGCCGACGGCGCGTAGTACGCCGACCCGGTCTTCAGATACTTCACGATCTCGGCGCCGCCGTTTCGCGTACGGTCGACGATGGCGGCCAGACGGTCTTCCGGGATCAGTTCGCTCACCGGGATGCCGCTCACGTTGGTCAGCCGGACGATGGGCAACATGGTATCGCCATGGCCGCCGAGCACCATCGC
>SYLY01000254.1 GCA_005808475.1 Acidobacteriota bacterium | reverse complement strand
GGTTTCCTACGCTCCGCCGGCTCATTGATACAGACCATCGGGCGCGCCGCCCGCAACGTCAACGGCGTCGCGATCCTCTATGCCGACCGCCGCACCGACAGCATGAAGCGCGCGATCGACGAGACGGACCGCCGCCGGAGAATCCAGGCCGCCTACAACGAGGAAAACGGGATTACGCCCGAGACCATCGTGAAACCGATCGACATGAGTCTGGTCGCGGTGGCCGAGGCCGACTATGTCACCGTGCCTCTCGACGAGCCGGACAAAGAAACGGAGCTTTCCGGCGAGGCGCTGGTCAAGGCGATCGGCGAACTCGAGGACCGGATGCGGGAGGCCGCCAAGAAGTTCGAGTTCGAAAAGGCGGCCGGTTTCCGCGACCGGTTGAAGGCGCTGAAGGCGCGGCTGTTGCATGAAGGCCCCGGCGGTAGCCTTGGTGGCGTCGGGGCCGACGAAACCTGAGATCCTCGCGAGGCTGCCGTTGCTGGCCCGCCGGTTGGGCCTGGTGAAGGCGCCGACTTACCAGCAGGCGAGCCGCGTGTGCACGGCGATCGGGGCGGGAGTCGCCGTTCCAGGCTGGGCCGAGTTGGGCTCGGCGCCGCTGCTGCTGGTCACGGTTCCGGACGTGGAAAGAGCCTCCGTCGCCGCCGGTCTGATCGCGATGGAGCGGTCGTGGGACGGCGCTCTGGTGATGTTCGCGGGCAGTCCGGGCGTGCCGGCCGGACTCGAGGAGAAAGGCATCAAGACGGCGAGCATCACGCCACTCAACGAGTCGGGGCGAGCTCACTATTTGGTGGCGGGGGACATCCGCGCCGCCAGCATGGTCCGCTCCGCCGGAGGCAAGGCAACGGTGGTGGCGGCGGTGGACGCGGCGGCATACCGGGGAGCGCTGCGGTTGATTCGCGAGGGGCTCCCCTCGCTGGTGGAATCCTCGGCGGCTAGCCTTCGCTCCGCCGGCCTGCCCATCGCGGACGCGCGCGCCCTGGTGGAGAACGAGGCCGAGGCCGCGCTACGCCTCTATTTCCGGACTCGCCGCCGCCCGGAGATCCACGAGAAGCTGGCCGGCTACGCGGAACTGGTATCCAGGGACGATGTGCCATAATTGCGGGGATGAAATACCGGCACCGCGTCCTGGGTTTTCTTTTCTTCCTGTCGATCGTCACCTACGTCGATCGCGTGTGCATCTCGGTCGCCGGGCCCGCGATGCAGAAAGACCTGAATCTGTCGCCGGAGCAGTGGGGCTGGGTGGTGGCCGCTTTCGCCTTCGCTTACGCCATCTTCGAAATCCCGACAGGCTCCATGGGCGACCGCTCCGGGCCGCGCGGCGTACTTACCCGGATCGTGATCTGGTGGTCCGCGTTCACCACCTTGACCGGCATGGTGTCCAACTACTTCGTGCTGCTCGGAACGCGATTCCTGTTCGGCGCGGGTGAGGCGGGCGCGTATCCGAACTCCTCGGCCGCCATCTCCCGTTGGTTTCCGGCCACCGAGCGTGGCCGCGCGCACGGCGTGGTGTGGATGGCCAGCCGGATCGGCGGCGCGATTTCGCCGTTGATGGTGATCCCGATCCAGGTGGCGTACGGATGGCGAGCGTCTTTCCTGGTATTCGGCATATTGGGAGTGGTTTGGGCGGCGGCCTGGTTCTGGTGGTTCCGCGACAATCCGGCGGACAAGCCGGGAGTGACCCGGGAGGAGATCGAGGAGATCGGCGTGACGCGGGGCTCCGGGTCCCACGCGATTCCATGGGGCCAGGCTCTCCGAAGCCCGAACCTGCTGTGGATCATGCTGATGTACCACACCTACTGCTGGGGCTCGTTCTTCTATTTGTCTTGGCTGCACACGTTTCTGGTGAAGGGGCGCGGATTCGACGACGCCGACGTAAAGAGCATGTCGTGGCTGCCGTTCGCGTTCGGCGCGGTGGCGAACCTGATGGGCGGCATCACCAGCGACCGATTGGTGAAACGCATCGGACTGAGATGGGGACGCCGCGTGGTGGCGATGTCCGGCCTGGGTGCGTCGGCGTTGTTCATCACGCTGACGATGTTCACCGAGGACAAGCTGCTCTCCGTGTTGCTGCTGGCGCTCGGCTATGCGGGCTCCGACTTCATGCTGCCCGTGGCGTGGGCCGTGTGTCTGGACACCGGCCGCAAGTACGCTGGCGCGGTGACGGGCGCGATGAATACGGCCGGACAGCTCGGCTCCACGCTGACGTCGCTGGCGTTCGGATATCTGGTGACGGGCTTCGGATCCTACAACGCGCCGCTCGCGCCGATGGCCGCGATGACGGCGATCAGCGCGCTGCTGTGGCTCAAGATCGATCCGGCCGTGCAGATCATCCCCGAGGATTCGAGCCAACCGGGGCCAATGACGAAGGCGGCATAGTGACCAGGCGCTCGCTGTTGACGGGATCGCTCGCGGCGGCCGCCGCGCCGGCGCGTCCGAATCTGGTGTTCCTGCTCGCCGACGACCTCGGCTCGAACGACCTGTCGATCCAAGGCTGCCCCGACATCCGGACCCCGAACATCGATTCGATCGGCCGCGGCGGCGTCCGGTTCACTCGCGCCTACGCGAACGCGCCGGAGTGCTCGCCGACGCGCGCCGCGCTGATGACCGGACGATATCAACAGCGGGTGGGCGGACTCGAATGCGCCATCGGCGTCGGCAACGTGGGCCGCTACGACGAAGCGGAGTGGCTGGCCAATCGAGGCGAACTGGGACTCCCCGTTTCGGAGACTTCGATCGCTCGCATGCTGAAGCGCGCCGGCTACGACACCGCCTGCGTGGGCAAGTGGCATCTCGGCTATGGCGCCAGGTTCTCGGCCAACGCGCATGGGTTCGACGAGTACTTCGGCGTGCTGGGCGGCAACGCGGACTACGTGACGCACACCGAAGAGGACGGGACCGGCGTGCTGTCGCTGAACGGGAAGCCGGTGAAGCGCGACGGCCATGTCACCGATCTGATCGCGGACCACGCGCTCGCGTGGTTGCGGCGGCGCAAGGCTTCGCGGCCGTTCTTTCTGTATGTCCCCTTCACCGCGCCACACACGCCGCTGCAGGCCGCGGGCGATCCGCCGGCGGACCCCAAGCGCTGGAACGAGGGTTCGCGCGCCACCTACGTGAAGATGGTGGAGCACATGGATCGCCGCGTGGGGGATCTGCTGGCGAAGCTGCCTTCGAACACACTGGTGGTGTTCATGAGCGACAACGGCGGCTACGCGAAGTCGAACAACGGAACGCTGCGGGCGGGGAAAAGCACGTGTTGGGAGGGCGGGATCCGCGCGCCTCTGTTGATGCGATGGGCGGGCCGCATCCCGGCGGGGACCGGTTCGGACCAAGTGGCGCTGACGATGGACGTCAGCGCGACGCTGCTGGCGGCAGCGGGAGTGAAACCATCGCGAGCGCTGGATGGGATCGACCTGATGCCGTTCGCGGAGGGCCGTTCGAAGGCGGTGTCGCGGACGCTGTTCTGGAGCTACAAGCGGGCCAAGACGCGGCGCTGGGCGGCTCGGGAAGGCGACTGGAAGTACGTGCTCGACGATGGCGCCGAGTCATTGCACGATCTGGCGGCGGACGAAGGAGAGCGCGACAACCGGCTCGCCGCGGATCCGGCGCGCGCCGGGCGCATGCGGCGCCTGTTGGCGGATTGGAAGCGGGAAGTGGCGCCGGCCCGGCTGCGGGAGTTTTCTGCGGTTGTTGCGCGATAATTGTCTTGGAACGAGGTAAACGCAATGCTCACATCACTCAAAATCGAGGGCTTTCGCGGATTCCAGCGATTCGAGATGTCCAGGCTTGGCCGCATCAATTTGCTGGTCGGGACGAATAATAGCGGCAAGACGTCGGTCTTGGAGGCGCTCCACCTCCTATATTCCGCAGCGGATCCAGCGATCATTTCTCAGACCTTGTGGCGGCGAGGCGAAACCGTGCCGGCTCCGCCCAGAACGTTGCTGGATCGTCCGGCCGGTCGCGTTGCGCTGGCAGACCCGTCCCATTTGTTCTTTGGGCACGATTGCCAGAGCGGGGCAAGGTTCAAACTGAGTTCCGAATCGCGCACCGTGAAAGTGTCGGTCGGCGAAATGCCTCGCGAACTGCGCGATGGCGACGACGAAGAGGAGTCGAGTCTCCCCGGCCGGTTGGCTCTATTTCTGAGCGGAAGTCCCAAGCCACCGGTCGAAATCCTGGCCCTGACCCGCTCGCTGGGATTGTCCGTGGAGTCGTACGACGCTCTTAGGGGAAGGCCTCGCCGGCGTCTGGGTGTGGCAACTCCGTCCCAGTTCATCACGACGGAGTCCCTGACGCCGGATGAACTGGTATCGTATTGGAACCGAGTTTCTTTGACTCCCGAGGAGGATCTGGTCCTCAAATCCCTTCGCTTCCTGGATGCTGGTATTGAGCGAATCGCTGCGGTTGCCCCGAGTCAGGCATACTACCAGAACTCGACCAGAAGCGGGTTCATCGTCAAACGCAAGGGGCAAGACCGCCCCGTGCCGATCGGCAGCATGGGTGATGGAATGTGGCGGATGTTGGCGATGGCGGTCGCCCTCACCCAATGCCGGGGTGGAGTACTGCTGGTCGATGAAATCGACACCGGACTTCACTATTCCGTCATGTCGAAAATGTGGGGCCTCGTCTATCGCGTGGCGATCGAACTGAACGTCCAAGTCTTCGCGACGACCCATAGCTACGACTGCGTCTACACCCTCGCTCAGATCCACTCCGATGACGCCAACCGGGTGACAGTGCAGCGAATCGAGCCAGACAAAGAAAAGGCTGTGCCGTACGACGAAGACGAACTCGCGGCTGCCGCCTCGTCGGAGATCGAGGTCCGCTAACGTGGCCACTCGAGCGAATCACCCGAAGCGGCTCCTCGTCGAAGGACAGGACGACAAGCACTCGGTGATCCACCTGATGCGTGCGAGGATCCCCGAATGGCCCCAAGGCGAGGAGAAGGCTCAGGTCTGGGTCGACATCGGCTACGGCGCGGAGCAGATCTTGAAGGCCGGATTTCTGACGGCCCGTTTGAAGGAGTCCCGGCTGGAGGCGCTTGGTGTAGTTTTGGACGCCGACGAGCACGCCCCGGGGCGTTATCAGCGTGTCCGTGAACTCTGCCATCGACTCCACCCTGACCTGCCAGAACAGCTCCGGCCAGAGGGCGTGGTCGTGGAGAATTCGGACCGCCAGCGCTTCGGCGTGTGGATCATGCCGGATAACGTGTCGCCGGGCACGCTCGAGGTCTTCCTCCACTACCTCGTTCCACAGGAACGGCAGCCGCTTTGGAACCTCGCCTGTAGCGCGGTCCAGACCGCGCGGAGCCAAGGGGCGCCGGTTCGAGAATGCCACGAGCCCAAGGCCAACCTCTACACGTGGCTGGCTTGGCAGGACGAGCCCGGCTATTCACCAGGCATCGCCTTGACACGGCGTATCCTCGATCCCGGCGCAGCCTACGCGGACGCATTCGTCGCGTGGTTTCGCGAACTCTACCGGATCTGAGGAGCGGCTACGGCGAGAGCCGCTCTTTGACCCACACACAGGCGGCGAGCCGGTACCGGATACGGTCGTGCAGCCGGTTCGGACGGCCCTGCCAGAATTCGACCGTCTCCGGCATCAACCGGTAGCCGCCCCAGTGAGGCGGCAGCGGGATCTCCTGCCCTTCGTATTCCGCCTCGATCGCGGCCACGCGAACCTCGAGCTCTTCCCGCGACGCGAGCACCGCGCTTTGCGTCGAAGCCCAGGCGCCCGACTGCGCGCCGCGAGGCCGGGTCGCGAAATAGGCGGCCGATTCCTCGCGGCTCACCCGTTCCACCAGGCCCGAAACACGGACCTGCCGGTGTAGCGGCTGCCAGAAAAACAGCAGGCAGGCTCGGGGATTTTCCGCCAGATCGGCCGCCTTGGCGCTTTCGTAGTTGGTGTAGAAGGTGAACCCTTCGGGTCCCGCGCTCTTCAACAGCAACATTCGGGCCGACGGTTCGCCCAAAGCCGAGGCCGTCGCCAGGGTCATCGCGTTGGGCTCGGGGAGTCCGGCGAGTTCGGCGGCGGAGAGCCATTCGAGAAACTGGCGTGCCGGATCGTCAGCCAGGGCGGCCGGTTCCAGAGGCGGCGCTTGATAGTCGATGCGGTAGTCGATTGCCATGATTAAGTGCGGTCCTTGACGAGGAAGGCGAAGAGGAAGTCCTGCGCGGCGTCCTGTTCGCGGACCCGGCGCCAAGCGTCGAACGCCGTCCGGACCTGTTCGATCCGCTCGGCGGCCTCCTTCCTCGACCACGTCCGTGCCGTGTCGTAGTCGGCGCTCTGGCGATCGCGTTGCGCATCGACGAATGTCGCGGCGACTTGGCGAAGCGCCGCGGAAACCGACGAAGCGGCGAACCGCGCGGCCGCCGCCCGCATACGAGAATGCTCGATCGATCGGAGAAGATCCGCGCGTTGGCGCTGTATGCGCCAGTTCGCGGCCGCCTCGGCAACCAAGAGGTGGAACAGAGCATAGTACGCGGTGGAGAGCGCCCGCCGCAGGCTCGCTTGCCTGGGCCTCGTCCGCTCCCTTCGCGCCAGATGAGAGGCCTGCTCCAGGAGGTCGTCCGGATAAGCCATGCTCACGCCCAACCCTCGGCTCGGGACAACTCCTCATCCTCGCCGCGAAAGTTGAAGTAGGGATAAAGACCAGATTCGAATGGATCGAGCCTTTCGACAATGACCTCGCGAACCCGCCGGGCCGTCGGTCCGAGCGTCTTGTCCCCGCTCGCCTCTTCCGACAGGACGATGCGGAAATTGATGCAGGGATCGCCCATCCACTCGCCGACGTCGTAGCGGATCCGGACGACATCCGGCCGCAACTTCTTTTCGATCGCCGCCACCCGCTTGGCGAGTTTCGCCTCATCCACCTCGACAACTCGTAGCAATTTGCCCGCGGACTTCATGATGCCAGCATAGCGCGCCATTTCCCAAACAAAAGCGCCCGCGGCCCTGGACAAAACGCCCGGCTGCAAAGTAGAACTAAGAGATGTCCCAAACCGCCCTGATCAAAGACGCCCTCGCCGCCGGCGAAGGCATCGTGCGGCTGGCCCCCTGTTGGGTTCCTCGCGCCTTCCTCATGCCAGGCGGCCGCCTCAAGTTGCACCCGAACGATCTCTACATCCTCGGCGCGCACCGCGGCGGCATCGACGAACGCTGGTTCTCCTCCACCACCAAGGCCGCCAACGGACCCCTCACCGCCGAAGACGAAGGCCTCAGCTACATCGACTTCAACGGCAAGCGAGCCCTGCTGAAGGAGGCCATCGATATCGTGGGCGACCAGTTCCTCGGCAAGACCGTCATGTCGCGCGAGGGCGGCTGGAACCTCCTCTGTAAGTTCTTCGACAACCAGGGACCCATCCCCCATCACCTGCACCAGAACGACGAGTTCGCCAAGCGCGTGGGCCAGAAGGGAAAACCGGAAGCCTACTACTTTCCCCCGCAATACAACTTCAAGGGGAATAACTTCCCTTACACGTTCATGGGCCTGGAACCGGGCACCACCCGCGACGATGTGCGCCGCTGTCTGGAGCGCTGGAACACCGGCGACAACGGCATCCTCGACCATTCCCGAGCCTACCGCCTGAAGCCCGGAACGGGCTGGCAGATCGACGCGGGAATCCTCCATGCGCCGGGCTCGCTCGTCACTTACGAACCGCAGGTGAATTCGGATGTGTTCGCGATGTTCCAGTCGATGGTGGAAGGCCGCGCCGTGGGCTGGGACCTGCTGGTCAAGGACGTCCCCGAGGAGCACCACCAAAACCTCGACTACATTCTGGACATGATGGATTGGGACGCCAACGCCGATCCGCACTTCCAGAAGAACCGGCTGTTCCACCCCAAGCCCGTCAAGGCGCCGAAGGCGATGGCGGACGCGGGTTACTCGGAAAACTGGATCGTCTACTCCACGCCGCACTATTCGGCGAAGGAGTTGACCGTGTTCCCCGGCAGGAGCGTCACGCTGAAGAACTCCGCCGCTTACGGGCTGATCGTGGTCCAGGGCCAGGGCAGCATCGGAAAGCACGAAGTCGAGACGCCCAGCCTGATCCGCTATGGCCAGATGACCAAGGACGAACTCTTCGTGAGCTACAACGCGGCCAAGGCGGGCGTCACCGTCACCAACCGGAGCGAAACGGAGGATCTGGTGATACTCGAGCACTTCGGACCCGGCAATTCGGAAGCGGCCAACCTCATCCCGGTGAAGCAATGAAGTTCGGCGTCAACACCCTCATCTGGACAGCCGGCTTCGGAAGCGAACAACTGCCGCTGCTGCCGGCGATCAAGTCGCACGGATTCGATCTGGTGGAGATCGCGCGGTTCGAGTGGGACACTTTTCCGGCCGCCGAGGTCCGGCGCGAACTGGACAACTGCGGCTTGGGCGCATCGGTTTGCACGGCGTTCACCTCGCCGGTGAACTTCTGCAACGCGGACGCCGCCGTGCGCGGGCAGGCGCTCGATCACGTGAAGCGGTCGATCGAAGGAACGGCCTCGCTGGGCGGGTCGATTCTGTGCGGGCCGCTGCACTCCGGCGTTGGCGTGTTGGCCGGACGCCGCCGCAACGCGGACGAATGGTCGTGGGTGGTGGAGAACCTGCGAGCCGCGTCCGAGTTCGCCGACGGTCACGGAGTGACGCTCGCGGTGGAGCCGCTCAACCGGTTCGAATCCTATTTCCTCAACACGGCGGCCGACGGGGCCAAGCTGTGCAACGCGGTGGATCATCCCAACTGCGGCATTCTTTATGACACGTTTCACGCCAATATCGAGGAGAAGGACCAAGCCTCGGCGATCGACGCCTGCGGCCGTCATTTGGCGCATGTCCACTCCTGCGAGAACGATCGCGGAACGCCGGGCAGCGGCCCCATCGACTGGAGCAAGGTGTTCTCCGCGTTGCGCGCCGCGAACTACGACGGAGCGCTGGTGATCGAGAGCTTCGGCTTCGCGATCCCGGAGATCGCGGGCGCGGCCTGCATCTGGCGCGATCTGGCCTCGTCGCCGGACGCGATCGCCTGGGACGGGATCGAGTTCCTCAAATCGCGGTAAGCAACGCCCGGGCGGCGCGCACACGGGCCGCCGCCTCTTCGCCCGTCGCGGCCATTGCCGTGAGGTGGCCCATCTTACGGCCGGGACGCGCCTCCGCCTTTCCATAGAGGTGGAGCTTCACGTCGGCCATCGCGCAGACGCGTTCCCAGCGCGGCGCGCCCCCGCTCCAAAGATCTCCCAGCAGGTTCGCCATGGCGGCGGGGCGTAGCTGTTCCGTCGAGCCGAGCGGCAACGCGCACACCGCGCGCAACTGTTGCTCGAACTGGCTGGTCACGCAGGCGTCGAACGTGAAGTGGCCGCTGTTGTGCGGTCTCGGCGCGAGTTCGTTCACCATCAGCGCGCCCGATTTCGATACGAAGAACTCGACGCACAGCACGCCAACGACGCCCAACGCTTCGAGCACCGTGCGGGCGATGTCCACCGCGTCCCGCGCGACGGCCGGATCCACGGCGGCGGGCGCGGTCGTCACGTCGAGAATGTGATGGGCATGATCGTTGCGAACGGCGCCGAAGTGCGCGAACGTCCCATCGATGCCGCGCGCCGCCACCACCGAGATCTCGCATTCGAGTTCGACGAACGCTTCGAGCACCGATTCTCCCGAGCCCGCCGCGATCCACGCCGTCCGCAAATCCGAGCCGGGGCCAATCTTCGACTGACCCTTGCCGTCGTACCCGAACCCCGCGGACTTCAGCACAGCCGGCCGCCCGATACGCTCGATCTCGCGCTCGAGTTCCGCAACCGATCCGATCGCCGCGAATGGCGTCACCGGGATCCCGAGCCCCGCCAGGAATCGCTTCTCCCGCAGCCGGTTCTGCGTCGTATGCAGCACGCTGCCCGCCGGCCGCACCGGGACCACCGCCTCCGCCGCCGCCGTCGACTCGGACGAGACATTCTCGAACTCGAACGTGACTACATCCACACGCGACGCGAACGCGCGCACCGCGTCCAGATCGTTCCAGGACCCACGCACTTCGACATCGGCCACCTGACCCGTCGGCGTGTCGTAGTCCGGTGAGAACGTATGGACGCGATAGCCCATGCGCCGCGCAGCGATGGCGAACATGCGTCCCAACTGGCCGCTGCCGAGCACGCCGACGGTGGAGCCAGGAAGAATCGGCGCCGTCACGAGAGCGTGTCTTCCATCACCTTGCGGGTTTGCCCGGCCCGAAACGCGCGGAGCTTCTCGCGGTACTCGGGGCGGCTGTTCGCTAGAATCGACACCGCGAG
>SYLY01000253.1 GCA_005808475.1 Acidobacteriota bacterium | reverse complement strand
CGGTGTACGTCGTCCTTCTTCTTGATGGCTCCGCCGCGCATGTTGGCGGCGTCGTTGAGTTCGCCCGCGAGCTTGTCGGCGAGGCCCTTTTCGGGCCGCGACCGGGCGCTATTCAGGATCCAGCGGATCGCCAGCGAGGTGCGCCTGTTCTGCGGCACTTCGATCGGCACCTGATAGTTGGCGCCGCCGACCCGGCGGGTCTTCACCTCGAGGACCGGCTTGGAGTTCTCCACGGCCTTCTTGAAAACCTTGAGCGGGTCGTCTCCGGCGCGCTCCCCGATCTGGAGCATGGCGTCGTAGAACATCCGCTGGGCGACGTTCTTCTTACCGTCCCACATCATGGAGTTGACGAATTTTTCGCACAGCGTCGAATTGTAGACCGGATCGGCCAGCACTTCGCGGATTTCTGCTCTACGTCTGCGCATCGCTTACTTCTTCCCTTCGGCTTTGGGGCGCTTGGCGCCGTACTTGGAGCGGCCCTGTTGACGGCCGGTGACGCCCGCCGCGTCGAGAGTGCCGCGGACCACGTGATAGCGAACTCCGGGAAGGTCCTTGACGCGGCCGCCGCGGATCAGCACGATCGAGTGTTCCTGCAGGTTGTGGCCGACGCCTGGAATGTAGGTAGTCACCTCGATCCCATTGGTCAGGCGGACGCGAGCCACCTTGCGGAGCGCCGAATTCGGCTTCTTGGGAGTGGTGGTGTACACACGAGTGCACACGCCACGCTTCTGAGGGCAGGACTGCAGCGCAGGGCTGGCGGTCTTCCAGCGCGTGGGCTTGCGGCCTTTCCGCACAAGCTGATTGAAGGTAGGCACGAATCTCTCCTACGGAGTCGACAAATCGAAAGAATTGGGGTACTGCGGGACTGCTACAACCTGGAGGTCGATTCACGCGCGGAGGCGGAAACGCCTTTCCTGGCTGGTTTTGAAAATGGGAAAACTGCGAGGGGTTGGCTTCAAGACAAGCCCATGAACATGCCGGAAGGGATTCCGGGAGATCAGCGGGGCCAGCTCCGGGTATCGGCTGGGGGCAGACACACGTGAGCAGACAAACTACTCGGCAGACTTTTCTAGTATCGGTGAGGCGAAACCCGATTGTCAAGCGCCGGGGCTGCCATACTGATCCCATGCGCTGGATCGCATTGCTCCTCCCCGCCGCGCTGAGCGCGCAACTCGATACCGCCTCCCATTGGCACTGGCGAACCGCGGCTACGCCCGCCATCACGCCCGGCGGCGGCCACGTCGTTTATTCCCTCTCGTGGAACGATCCCAAGACGGACGCCTCCTATTCCAACCTGTGGATGGTCAGCGTGAACGGCGAGAACCGCCCGCTCACCTCGGGTGACTTCCGCGACACGGCCCCCCGCGTCTCGCCGGACGGCACGCGAGCCGCTTACCTGAGCAATCGGAGCGGATCCCGCCAGATCCACGTCCGCTGGCTCGACGGGCGAAACGAGACGCGCGTCACCGCGGCGGATCCCTCGCCCGAGGACTTCGCCTGGTCCCCCGACAGCGCTTCGATCGCTTTTACCGCGCGAGTCCCCGCCGAGCCCGGCTTCACGATCGCCGAACCGAAGCCACCCAAGGGCGCCAAATGGGGAACACCGCCCACGGTCGTGACCAAGCTCCGCTGGCGCGCCGACAAGACGCCCGGCCAGGGGATCGTGCCGGACGGCGAGACCCACCTGTTCGTCGTGTCCGCCGGCGGCGGCGCACCAAGGCGAATCAGCCGCGCTGGGATCGGCATCGGCGGGACACCCGCTTGGACTCCCGACGGTAAAGCGATCGTCTGCGTGGCGCGCAAGGAGCCTCGAGCCGATCGCGAACTCTTCCCCGACGATATCTACGCCGTCGGCCTCGAAACCGGCGAGGCCCGTGTGGTCGCCTCCCTCACCGGCAACGAGTCTTCGCCCACCGTCTCGCCGGACGGAAAGCTCGTAGCGTTCCTCGGCTTCGACGACAAGGGGAACGCCAACCATACCACCCATCTCTACGTCGTCCCGCTGGCCGGCGGAGCCAACCGGCGGCTGGCCACCACGCTGGACCGCAACGTCTCCAACCCCATTTGGCGCGCGGACTCGAAGGCGATCTTCGCGCTCGCCGAAAGCGCCGGAACCGCCCACATCCAACAATTCGACTTGGATGGCGGCGTCCGTGCGCTGACATCCGGGCCGGTTCGCTACTCCACGGCCTACGCCGCCGCCGAACCTTTCACGATGAGCCGTGACGGGCGCTTCGCCGTAACACGGTCGGGGTTTCTCGAGCCGAAGGAGATCCACACCTTCTCAGCCGGCGCGCCATCGAACGGAACGCGTCTGACGGACATCAACGGCGCGTTGCTCGCCGCCCACAGACCGGGCGCGGTGGAAGAGATCCGCTACCCCTCGTTCGACGGCAGGCCGATCCAAGGCTGGGTGATCAAGCCGCCGTCGTTTGACCCCGCCAGAAAGTACCCGCTGATCCTCGACATCCACGGCGGCCCTCATGCGATGTATGGCGTTGAATTCAACTGGCAGATGCAGGTCTACACCGCGCGCGGTTATGTCGTGCTCTACACCAATCCGCGCGGATCCACCGGCTACGGCGAGGAGTTCGGCGACGTGATCCACGCGCGTTACCCGGGCGACGACTACAAAGATCTGATGGCGGGCGTCGACGCCGTGCTGGCCAAAGGCTACGTCGACCCGAAGAAGCTATTTGTCACCGGCGGAAGCGGGGGTGGAATTCTCACCGCCTGGACCGTTACCCAGACCGGAAGATTCGCGGCTGCCGTCAGTCAATACCCCGTGATCAATTGGATCACGCAGGCAGGCTCCTCCGACATCCCGCTCCTCATGCACCGCTGGATGAAAGGCGAGCCGTGGAAGAACACCAGCCAGTACCTGGAACGCTCGCCTCTCTTCTTCGTCGACAAGGTGACCACGCCAACGATGCTCCTCACCGGCGAGGAGGACTGGCGCACCCCGATCGCCCAGACCGAGGAGTTCTACGTCGCCCTGAAGACGCGCGGCGTGGACACGGTAATGGTGCGGTTTCCGAACGAGCCGCACGGCATCCGTGGCGCGCATCCCAGCCATTGGGTCTCGAAGGTGGAGTACATCCTCGGGTGGTTCGAAAAGTACTCGCGGTGACGCCTTCGGAGAACGGACAGGCGTGACCGCTCGGACACCCGGCGTTGCGCTGGGTTATGATGCGACTATGCCGTCGCATCGACCCGATCTGGCCGGACGCCGCTTCTTCCTCCGCGCCGCGGGTGTCCGCCTCGCGCTCCCCGTGCTCGATTCCCTCGGCGCCAACGTGCTCCGCTCCGGACTCGCCGTTACGGCTCTCAGCGCCCACGCCAAGACAGTCCACCCCATGCGCATGGTGGCCATCGGCAACGCCTTCGGCTTCTACCCGCCGCATTTCTTCCCCAAGGAGACCGGCGCCGCCTACGACGCGCCCTGGCTCCTCGAACCCATCGCCCGCGAACATCGCCAGCATGTCAGCGTCTTCTCCGGCCTCGACCACGGAGTCAAAGGCGGCCACTTCGCCGTCCACTCCTTCCTGAGCGGCGTCCGCCAGGTGGACGCCAAGGGCATGCCCGACGGGAACATCAGCCTCGATCAGCGCGCGGCGGAAACGGTCGCGGGAGCCACGCGATTCCCGTCCCTCACGCTCGGCTCGGAAGAGGGGCTCCACGGCGGGTGCATGATGTCGTGGACTCGTAGCGGCACCCGCGTCAATCCGATCCAGGGTCCCCGCGAACTGTTCCGCAAGCTCTTCGCCGACGAAAGCGAAGCGGAACAGCTCCGGACCAAAGACCGCCTCTCCCTGCAAGGCTCGATTCTCGACGCCGTCAACGGCGACGCGCGGTCGCTGAAGAACCACCTGGACACCGGCGACCGCCGCAAGCTGGACGAGTACTTCACCTCCGTGCGCGACGTGGAAAAGGTGATCGAACTCCGGCGCAAGTGGGCGGGCGTTCCCAAACCCGCCGCCCCGATGAAGGAGCCGGAGAATCGCGGCCTGGTGAATGACATCCCCGTCCTCTACGACCTGATGGCGCTCGCCCTTCAGACCGACTCCACCCGCATCGCCACGCTCGAAATCGCCGGTGGATTCGAGGCCGCCGTATTGGGAGTGAGAAAGGAATATCATTCTCTGTCCCACCACGGCCAACTGCCGGAATCGATCGAACTGCTGGTCAAGCTCGAGCGCTACCAGACGGAGCAGTTCTCGCGCTTCCTCACCAAGCTGCGATCCATCGACGATGGCGGCGAAACGCTGCTCGACCACACCATGGTGCTGTTCGGCAGCGGCATGGGCAACGGAAACGCCCACACCAATCTGAACCTTCCGGTGGTTTTCGCGGGCGGCGGATTCCGGCACGGACAGTACCACGCGGTCGCAACCAGTGGCCCTGACCGGCAACCGCTCTCCAACCTGTTCCTGTCGATGCTGCATCGCTTCGGCGTGGAGCAACCCAAGTTCGCCCTCTCCACGGGACCGTTGCGCGGAATCTGACGCGCCTGCCACAATGACGGCCGCGTTTCTCCTTTTGGCGGCCGCCGGAGCCGATCCGGCGGCGGTGTTCCTCACTTCGTACTGCGTGGATTGCCATGGCGCCAAGGCCCAGATGGCGAACCGGCGCTTCGACCGCCAGCCGGTCGATTGGAGCGCCATCGGCAAGCGGGTGGAGTCCGGGACCATGCCCCCGAATTCCGCCCGGCAGCCCTCCGCCGCCGAACGTCAGGCGTTTCTGGTCCACTTGGCCAGGCAGGCGCCGGCGAAGGTCTCGCTCCGCCGCCTGAACCGGCGCGAGTATCTCAACACCATCGGAGACCTGTTCCAAATGCCGATGGACCAGTTCGACCCCACCGCCCGCTTCCCACGCGACCAGCAGTACGCCCACATGGACAACGTCGGCGAAGCGCTGGTAACCTCCGGCTACCTTCTCGAACAGTATCTCGACGCGGCGGAAGCGGTCATCGCCAAGGCGCTCCCGGAAAAGCCGCCGCCCGCGCCGCGCGAGTGGGTGTTCGAGGGCCGTTTCCGCCAGCAGAAGGAGCTGGACGGCGCGCGGAACTTCAACAAGCTGACGGGGTACATGTCGCTGTTCGAGCATCCCCGCACGCCGCACTACGAAGGAGCCTACGCGCCCTTGCACGACTTCGCGGAAGGCGTCCCGTACGACGGTTACTATGAGGTCAAGGCTCGCGTCGAGGCGCTCCACCGCAAGAACCCGTACGACCCGAAGCTATTCGGCAGGGATCCGGACGCGCCCTTCCGCCTCGGCGTGATGGCCGGTAACTCGCGCGCCGGATATTTGCAGCACGCACAGCCGCTCCAGCCGCTGCTGGGCGAGACCGAGCTCGAGGACGGAGGTCCCCACGACGTGTCGTTCCGCGTGCGGCTGGATGCCGGTTATCAGCCCCGCTTGACGTTCCCGAATGGGATGAACGATGTGCGGAGGGTGTTCTCGCGGTTCGCGCGGGAGTATCCGCAATTTCTGCCGGAGGACCAGCGCAAAGTCGCCGCCGGCATCGTGCCGGGCCGCATCGCGATGATGAAGTACGGGCCCATTCCGCAGATCCGCATCCACCGCGTCGAGATTCGCGGTCCCCTCGACGCGCCCCGGATTCCCGCTAGCCAGCGCTTATTGTATGGGGATAATCCGTTCGCTCCCGGGCGGACTCGCCAGATCCTCGCCGATTTCGCCGCGCGCGCCTACCGGCGTCCGGTATCCGCCGCGGAGGTGGACCGGCTCGAGGCGATCGCCGGCAAGCGTCGCGCCGGCGGGGCCAGTCCGGAGAGCGCTCTGAAGGATGCGCTAAAAGCGGTGTTGTGCTCGCCCGCCTTCTTGTACCTCTCCTCCTCGGAAAAGGGCGGGCGGCTGGACGCGCATGCCTTGGCATCGCGGCTTTCTTACTTCCTGTGGTCGTCGATGCCGGACGACGAGTTGCGGCGCAAGGCGGATAGCGGCGCCATTCTCGAGGATGCCGTGCTGCGCTCGGAGACGCGGCGGATGCTCGCCAGTCCCCGGTCGAAGGCCTTTGTCGACGGGTTCCTGGATGCGTGGCTCAATCTTCGCGGCCTCGGCGACATGCCGCCGGACCGGGACCAGTTCGCCGCTTACTATTTCGACGGGCTTCAGGATTCGATGAAGACGGAGACCCGGATGTTGATGCGGTACTTGTTGGACGAGAACCGGAGCATCCACGAGTTCATCGACGCGCGGTACAGCTTCCTCGATAGTCCACTGGCGCGATTGTACGGCATGAGCGGAGCCATCCCCAGCGCGGGCGGCCACGTGTTCCGCAAGGTGGAGTTGACCGGCGAGCGCCGCGGCGGACTGCTGGGCCACGGCAGCGTCCTGACCGTGTCCGCCAATGGCATCGAGACGTCGCCGGTCATGCGCGGTGTGTGGATGCTCGAGAACGTGTTCGGAGCGCCGCCGCCTCCGCCGCCGGACGGCGTGCCGGCGTTGGACCCCGATGTCCGCGGCGCCAAGACCGTGCGGGACTCACTGACCAAGCATCGGGAGAGCCCGGCGTGCATGTCGTGCCATAAGTCGATCGATCCCCCGGGATTCGCCCTGGAAAATTTCGACCCGATCGGACGGTGGAGGTCGAACTATCCGAACGGGGCGGCCATCGACGCCTCGGGCGTGTTGACCACTGGAGAGAAGTTCGAGGACGTGGCTGGCCTGCGGCGGGCGTTGGCGGCGCGGAAACCCGAGTTCACCCGATTCCTGGCGGATCGGCTGTTGACCTATGCGTGCGGGCGCAAGTTCGACGCGGCGGACCGGGACCGGGTTCAGGCGATGGCATCGGCGGTGGAGGCGAAGGGGAGCGGACTCCGGGATCTGGTGGAAGCGGTGGCGCTCAGCGAGAGCTTCCGCGGCAGGTAGGCCTGCTCGAACGTCTGGGATCAACGACGGGCGGAAGGATCTCCGAAAATGGCCCTTACAATTGTTGCGTCCCCGCCCTTCCACCAACAAGTTGGGCTTGACATGTATCCGCAATGGATATAGTATCGAGTCATGGCGAAGAAGAGCACGGGGCAAGCGCCACTGACTCCCGCTGTGCTGCACATCCTGCTGGCGCTTTCCACTGGGGAGCGGCACGGCTACGGCATCATGAAACAGGTCGAGGCCGACTCGAAGGGCAACGTGAAGATGGGCCCTGGGACGCTCTATGGCTCGATGGCACGGATGATGGAAGCCGGGCTCATCCGGGAAAGCGATAAGCGGGTCGATCCCGAGATGGACGACGAGCGGCGGATCTATTACGAGCTCACCGGCGCGGGCCGAGCGGCGCTGGAAGCGGAGTTGAAGCGCTATCGCGGTGTGGTGGCCGTGGCGGAGGGACATTTGGCGCATGGCCACTAACCTAATGGCAGGGCTAATCAAATGATGGACCGGTGCTCCCGCACTTGGTATGCCCGGTCGTATTCGACGCTGTTGCGGATGTATCCGCGGCCATTCCGTGAGCGGTTCGGCGAGGGGATGGCGCAGACATGTCACGACCTCTGTCTGGAGCACAAAGACGCCAGGCGGGGACTGTTCGGGTTGATGCTATGGATCTTTTGCGAAACGTTGATGGGAATTGTCAAGGAGAACACAATTCATATGCCGGAATTCGTGAAAACGATGTTTGGCTTGGCGCCGCGTGTGGCATTGGGTGCGCTTGTTGTGTGGATGGCGCCCGTGGTGGCAGCGCAATTCGTGGCGGACTGGCACTGGGGCGTTGGAGGTTTCGCGTTCGTGTATGCGCTGTTCTTCTTGACCGGCATGGCAATTGCATTGGTCGCGAGAAAGATGGGCGTGTGGTCGTACAAGGCGGGCGTTGGCGTGGCCTTTGTGGCCGGGCTTGTCTTGGGGTGGTCGACTTGGGTCCAGGCTGCGGACTTGGAAAACCCAGCGAATTTCTGGTATGACACTGTGCTCGTGATTGGCGCTGCCGGGGCCTTGCTGGCGCGGTTTAAGGCTACGGGACTGGCCTGGACATTGTTCGCGATGGCGGCGGTGCTGGCTCTGATCTCCGTAACGTTGCCCTCGGGCGCGCCTCCCGATATGGCGCGGAGAATGGCCATCGGGCATGGTGTCTACGTAGTGTTGTTCGCCGCCTCAGGGCTGCTGTTCCGGCACGCGAGTGGTCGAGATGCGCATCTCCCAGATCCGCCGCTATGAAAGCGGCCAGTCCCAACCCACTCTCGAGGCCATTCGCAGGCTTGCCCGGGCTCTCGGCGTGAGCGCGGATATGCTTCTGTTTGCCCAGGATGAGCGTGGTCCCGACGATGACCTCGAGCTTCAGTTTGAAGCCGCCAGTCGCCTTGACCCTGACGAGAAGAACGTCATCCGTTCCGTGATCGAGAGCATTGTTCTGCGCAACACCGTCAAGGCGGCCGAACGCCGCTTCACCCCCGCCGATTCCGGAGGAACCACCCGATGAGCGACACCCGCCAGCACGCACACCAGCTAACTAATCGACCGCATGCCCGAGACGCAGCTCTCCGGCCTGGTTCAGTTTCTGGAAACGATTGTCAATCCCGTGGCCGCCGCCTTACGCAACGCGCCGCTCGATGATGAGCCTGAGACCGACGAAGAGAAGGCTGCCGTCACTGAAGCCAAAGACCTGGCTTCAGCAGAACGGCGGCAAGGGCATTCCTCACGCCGGGGCCATGCGGAGACTCGGATTGGAGTAATGGAGATCGCATGGACCGAGGCGGCCTGGCCGACATGGCCGCTCTCGATAAGGTCATCGCCGCGGGATGGCGCGGAGCTACGTGCGTGTGCGCGGAGAGAGGCCGGATGCCCATGAGGAGAATCGCCGCCGGGAAGAGCGTTTTGTGTTTAGCCGCTTGCACCGATTCCTCGATTGTACGGTGCTCGGAAGACGGACACCAGCGGCGGCTAAAGAGGCAGCACCTTCAACCCCGCGATCATTGTGAAGTGCCGGACGTTGCGGGTCCCGATGGCGTAGTCGAGATGCAGCGCCGTGATGCCGATCAACAGATCGGCGGTTGCGATGACCAGGCCCACCTTCTTCATTTCGGCGTCGATCTTGGCGGCCGGCACGCCCATCTCACGCGTGAACGGCTCGACCGGCAGGATGGCCAGCGCCTCATCGAGATAACGGCGGCGTTTGGCGGCGGCTTCGGGCGTGTTGGCGCCGTGCCAGCCGTGCTCCAGTTCCATCACCGAGATGGAAGCGAGCAGGAACTCGGTTTCAGAATGCTCGGCGGAAAAGCGACGCGAGAAGCTCACTGACCGGGCGCTTCTCCCGCTCCGCCGCGATCAGCACGCTGGAGTCGAGGACTAGTCCCCTGCAGGCGGCTCGAACGAGTCGCTGCGCGAGTCGATGCCCGCTTGCACGTCCTTGGCGAAGTCCTCATCCGGGATGGGCGCGTAACCGAGCTTGGCTTCGTAGGCCTTGGCCAGCGCGATGCATTCGCTCAGCTTGCGGCCAGGGCGGGCGGGCACGGAGGATTGCAGCACGGCGATGGGCCGGTGATCTTGCTCGATGACGACCTCGACGCCTTGCTGCACTTTGGCCAGCACGGCATGGAGATCGCGAGCCACTTCGGCTTCGCTCATGTGGACGGTTGCCATTGCTTCCATTATGGCCTTGCTCCTCCTCTTCGTCCTGTTCGGCGGCCAGGGCGTTCAGCAGCTCCTCGCGGGCGGCTTCATCGGGTTTCGCATCGCCGTCCTTTTTCGGAAGCTGCGCCGGATGTGTGGCCGAGTGGACTTGCTTCAGATGGCGGATCGCCCGCATTCGGCCTAGTTCGGCTTGCTCCCGGGAACGGCGCTGCTCGCGGGCTGATCGGCTGGCGCAATACTCGGACTCTCCGCGAGTCGCATTCGCCGTCGCATCCGCGCCTGAGCCATCATCTCCGGCGGGCTCGTACTGTGAGATGATCGCGCAAGATACGATGCGACTCCTCCTCTCCAGCCTCACGCTCCTTGCGCCCGCTGTCGCCCAGTTGGCCGAAAGCCGGTCCGGAATGGTCAGCACCGCGCATCCGATCGCGACACAGGCGGGCGTCGCGATGCTCGAATCCGGCGGCAATGCGTTCGACGCGGCGGTTGCCGTCGCCACCACGCTGAACGTTGTTGAGCCGCAAAACTCCGGACTCGGCGGCTACGGCTTGATCACGGTCTATGACGCCGGGAAAAATCGGGTGCGTGTGCTGAACGCGAGCGGGCGGATTCCGAAAGGCCTCGACCGCAAGGCGTTCGACACCGATGCCAATCGCCGGGGCGCCAAGGTGATCGCGCCTCCGGTGAACGCACGCGCCTGGGAACAGCTCTCCCGGACCTATGGCAAGAAGCCGTGGAAATCGCTCTTCGAGTCCGCGATCGCCTCGGCCGAACGCGGCTTCGTGCTCGACGCTCCGATCAACGAGAAGGTGTTCGCCGAGTTTCCCGATCACGCGAAGTCGTTCTACGGACGCAACGGCAAGCCGCTCGCCAAGGGAGACACACTCGTCCAGCGCGACCTCGCACAGTCGCTTCGCATGGTGGCGGCGAAAGGTCCGGCTGTTTTGCACGGTGGCGAACTCGGCAAGAAGGTCGCCGCCGAACTGGCACGAGCGGGCTCATTCGTGACGCTCGACGATCTCTCCAACAGCCGGCCCGAGTGGGGCGATCCGATCTCGATCGACTATCGCGGCTATCGCGTCTTCACCGCGGCGCCCGCGGCCAATTCCTTCGCGGCTCTGGTTCGTTTGGGACTCGTCTCGCAGTGGGACATGAAGGCGATCGGCGCCGGTTCGCCAGAGTATTGGCACCGCTGGGCCGAAGCGCTGAAGCACGGTGAATACTGCCGGCTGCGCTACGCCGCCGATCCGGACATCGCGAAGGTTCCGCTCGCGCGCCTCCTCTCGCCGGACTATTGGCGCGAGCAGGCGGCGCGCGTCGACCCGGCGAAGTCGTCCGATTTCGTGCCGCCCGGAACGGGTCCGCGCGAAAGCGCCAACACCACGCACTTCACCGTCGCCGACAACCAAGGCAATATCGTCACCATGACGCAGACGATCGGCAACACCTTCGGCAGCCGCGTGATGGCTCCGGGCACCGGCATCTGGTTGAATGATTCGCTCTACTACAGCACGTGGGAGCCGCGTGGAAATCCGATGGATGTTCATGCGGGCCGGCGCAAGCTGAACAGCAACACGCCCACGATCGTCATGAAGGACGGGCGCCCGTGGATCGCCATCGGCGCGGCGGGCGGACACACGATTCCGCAGACGGTTCCCCTCGCGATCGCGCGCATGATCGATCACGGCGAAGACATCGCACAGGCGCTCGCATCGCCGCGCATCGCCTTTGTCGCCGAGTCGAACACGCTTTCCGCCGAACCGCGCCTCAGCGAACCGATCCGTGCCGGACTCGCCTCGCGCGGCCACAACGTCAAGGTCACCGATATCGGCCGCCTGCACGGCCTCACCGTCGAATGGGGTCCGGACGGAAAGCCGCGCCGGTTCACGGGAGCACCGGATCCGCGCGGTTCGGGCCTGGCGAAAGGACCGCGATGATGCCGCGCGCGCTCCTGATCATTGCCGCCGCCGCGTGTGCATTCGCCCAGGAATGGCGATATTACGGACAAAATCCCGAGGGCACTCGCTACTCGGCCCCACCGCCACTCCGGCATCGGCATGTTGACCCCGGCCGCTGTTCATTTCGGACAAGCTCCCGGGATTCAGGCCCAGCGGCAGGAGGTTCTCAACGTCGCCTACTCGGCCCATCCCGAGCGATTTGTCCGCCGTCCGCCCGTTCCGTTACCTCTCCCCGCTCGAGTCTGGATCAACAAGCCGATCCGGTCTTCGCCAGAGGAAGAAAGTCACTAAATTCCCATGCCGGCTGTCTCAGAATCGTTGACACGCATCGAAGGATGATCGGCCCGCGGCAACTCCACCGCATGCCGGAAGCTCACGCCTTTGGTCTTCATGACCAATCGATCGTCGCGCCGCCCATGTTGCACTTCCCCAAGCAATGCCCCGGATTCGTCGGCGGCACTACAAGCGACGGCGTCTTGTCCGCGTGAAACGGACATGTCCCCAGCAACTCCGCCCCGTGCCGCTTCAACTCGACACCGAACCCCATCACCAGCCGTTCGATGGGAACTTCTTTCTTTAGGGCCGCTCGAGTTCAACGTCGGGAATGCGCGCCATCAGAAGCACCTCGAAAACGCGTTGCGGATGCGATTGCCGTCAAGAATCATATGTGTTATATACTAGCTATCACATGATGCCTGTCGCGGTCAACACATATGGTCCACCCCCTTATCTTGGGTACGTGAGCAAACAAGCCGTCACCGCCACCGATTTCCCGCGGAGGCTTGCCGAACTGCGCAAGCGGCACAGCCTCACTCGGTCGCAACTGGCCGAACGCATCGGCATGCACGTCGTTCACTTACGCCGGTACGAAGCAGGCACGTCGCAACCCACGCTCAACGTGATCCGCAAACTCTCCACAGCTCTCCAGGTAAGTGCGGATATGCTCCTTTTCGGCAAAGACGAGCGCGGCCCCGGCGAGGACCTCCGCTTGCAGTTCGAGGCCGTCTCAGGCTTTGATGAAGAAGAGAAACGCGTTGTCCGTTCTTTGCTCGAAGGCATGATCTTGAAGCACGAAGCCCGCCGCTGGCAGACCGTCAGCAGCGGCGGCGAAAGGAAGTAACCAGCATGGCCCTCGATCTCCAACAGGAACGCCGGCAGGCTCACGCGCTGCTCGATCTCCTGCCGCCCGCCAAGCTCGGCGCGGTCCGCGGTCTGCTCGAAGTCATGATCGACGACGATGACGAAGAAGAATTGACCGATGAGGATCGCCGCGCCCTCCGTGCTTCCGGCGAGTACTTCCGCAACGGCGGCCAGGGCGTTCCCTTCGAGCAGGTCGTCGCCGATCTCGGCTTCACCATGGACCAGATTCGCGGAGCCAAGAAAGAGCAGTGAAGCGGATTCATTTCGAGCCTGAGGTCCCGGCCCAGGTCCGCGCCATCCCGCGACACATCGCCATGACCATTCTCGAAGCCATCCACCGCTACGCCGAAACCGGCGCTGGCCGCGTCAAGCCGCTTTCCGGCGAGTTCGAGGGCTTCATCCGCCTCCGCGTCGGCAACCACCGGGTCTTCTTCAAGGAAACCGCCGACACCGTCACCATCCACCGTGTCCGCGACCGCCGCGAGGCTTACCGCTGAGCGGCTCTTTATGCCGCTAAAAAGGAGTCCGCCATTTGGCGGATAGGAGTAGTGTTCTTGCCGCCACTCCAACTCGTTCCTGCTGCGTGCCTTATCCCCGATTCCTGCTCGCCGATCCGCCACCTCTTTATTGATGGTCGCGGGTACTCGCTGCCGTTCTTGAATTTCGGCTACGTGGAGAAGGAGATGTTGACCGCGGTCGGTCTCGACCTCGGCCACGCCAACGATTACTCCGCGCTGACGGTGATCGAGCAACGGCAACATCACTGGATTCTCCGCGCCGCGCACCGGTTCCCACTCGGGACCCCGTTCGGCGCGATCGTGGAAACGCTGCGCCGCATGGCCCGGCATCCCGATCTGCGGGGCCGCGCCTCGCTCATCGTCGACGCCACCGGACTCGGCGCTCCGGTCGTCGAGATGATCCGGCGCGCGCACGTCGAAATGGCGCTCCATCCGGTGCTGATCACCGGCGGCGCCATCGCGGCTTCCAACGGCTCGATCCATCGGGTCCCCAAGCGCGACCTGGTGACGGCGCTCTATCTGATGTTCGAGTCGGGAGCCTTGCAAATTCCGCGGACGCTCCCCGCTCGGATCCAGCTCGAGGAGGAACTGCTCCACTTCCAGGCGCGCATCGCTCCGTCCGGCGAGACCTCTTATGAGGCTTCCAGCCCGGATGTCCACGACCATCTGGTCGTTTCGCTCGCGCTCGCGGCGTGGTTCGCGCGTCCGAGAGGAACCATCGGGCCTCGCTCCGAGGGGCCACTGTTGTGACCGGGAAGGCGCCACACCGATCCGTGAACGCCGCGCTCCTGAGCCGCGAGAGTGAGCGGCCGGCGGGGGGCCCTTGCACACGTTGTCCGGGCTTGTCCGGGTTGTGCGGGCGCCTCGGGGTGATGTTCCACGCTGCGTCATCATCGCCTCGGCCAAGCGCCCGTAGATCGTCTCCACCTGCGCCTTCCCCTGGATGCCGATGACCACGGGATTGTTGCTCGTGCGATTCTCCGTCAACGCCGTCGCGAGTCCGCGATCAGATTCAGCGATGCCCGCACGCCCTAGCGTTGGGCCGGCGGCGACTGGCTCACCAGTGACGCAAGCTCCGTGCCTTGTACCAAACGGTCCAGCGCGGCGCCGTCGCGCATCAGTTAGATCATTTACTCATGCGGGCCGGCGCAAGCTGAACAGCAACACGCCCACGATCGTCATGAAGGACGGGCGCCCGTGGATCGCCATCGGCGCGGCGGGCGGACACACGATTCCGCGGACGGTTCCCCTCGCGATCGCGCGCATGATCGATCACGGCGAAGACATCGCACAGGCGCTCGCATCGCCGCGCATCGCCTTTGTCGCCGAGTCGAACACGCTTTCCGCCGAACGGCGCCTCAGCGAACCGATCCGTGCCGGACTCGCCTCGCGCGGCCACAACGTCAAGGTCACCGATATCGGCCGCCTGCACGGCCTTACCGTCGAATGGGGTCCGGACGGAAAGCCGCGCCGGTTCACGGGAGCACCGGATCCGCGTGGTTCGGGCCTGGCGAAAGGACCGCGATGATGCCGCGCGCGCTCCTGATCATGGCCACCGCCGCGTGTGCATTCGCGCAGGAATGGCGATACTACGGACAAAATCCCGAGGGCAATCGCTACTCGGCCGCGGCGCAAATCCATCGCGGCAACGTCGCGCGATTGACACGTGCCTGGACCTTCTCGACCGGTGAGCCTGATCGTCCACTGGAAGGCGGGCGCTCCGGCGGCGAACAGGCCCCGTTCGAAGGAACACCGCTCGTCATCGATGGCGTGATGTATCTGACCACTTCATCGAACCGCGTGATCGCGCTCGACCCCGATGATGGCGCCAAACTCTGGGAGTTCGATCCGCAAGCCGGCCGCAAGGAGCGCATCTTCCTGCAGAACCGCGGGGCGTCGTTCTGGCAGTCCGCCGATGGTAAGGAGAAGCGGCTGCTGTTCGGTACCGCTGACGGACGCTTGATCTGCCTCAACGCGGCGACCGGCAAACTTTCACCCGGATTCGGACGCGAAGGCGCGATCGATCTACGGGCGGGTGTCGCGGACCGTTGGCCGAAGGCCATCTACAACGTCACTTCGCCGCCCGCGATCTATCGCGATCTCGTGATCACCGGCGCGCGGCTCACGGCGGGTGGCGCGGATGGTACGGGCCCGAGTGGACAGGTGCGCGCGTTCGACGTGCGCACCGGCAAACTCGTCTGGACCTTTCACACGATTCCACGGCCCGGCGAGCCCGGCAACGAAACCTGGGAAGGCGATTCATGGCGCGATCGCTCGGGCGCGAACGCGTGGTCGGCCCTCAGCGTCGACAACGCGCGCGGACTCGTCTTCGTGCCCACGGCGCAGCCGCTCGGCTACTCGCGCGCGCCTGGATCGAACCTCTATGCCAACTGCCTCATCGCCCTCGACGCGGCGACGGGCAAGCGGCGCTGGCACTATCAGATGGTCCACCACGACCTGTGGGACTACGACATTCCGGGACAGCCGAACCTCGTTACGATCGTGCGCGAGGGCCGCAAGGTCGACGCCGTTGCGCAAGTGACGAAGATGGGCCTGCTGTTCGTGCTCGATCGCGAAACGGGCAAGCCCGTGTTTCCGGTCGAGGAGCGCAAGGTGAATGCCGCGGGTTCGGGAATGTGGCCCACGCAACCGATGCCGCTGCGGCCGGGCCCGCTCGCGCGGCTGACGTTCACGCCTGACGAGATCAGCCGTGTGACGCCAGAACACCATCGCGAGTGCTCCGAACTCTTCGCCTCGTCGCGCTACGAAGGCATGTACACGCCGCCCGGCAAAGACCAGAGCATTTTGTTTCCCGGCACTCTGGGTGGCGCCAACTGGTCGGGGTCGTCGTTCGATCCGAAATCCGGCCGGCTGTTCGTCAACGTGCAGAACCTCGGTAACGTTCGCGGCCGTGGCCGCTTCTGGGATCGCAATCGCTGGCCGTGCCAGCAACCGCCCTGGGGTTCGCTCGTCGCGGTTGACTTGAATCGGGGCAAGATCCTGTGGAACGTCACGCTGGGCGTAGTCGACGAGTTGATCGCCAAGGGCGTGCCGCCGACGGGCACACCGAATCTCGGCGGAACCATCGTGACCGCCGGCGGACTCGTTTTCATCGCCGCGACCAACGACAAACGCTTCCGCGCCTTCGATGCCGATACGGGCACGGAGCTGTGGTTCGATCGCATGGAAGCGAACGGCCACGCGACACCGATGACCTACGTGGGCAAGTCCGGCCGGCAGTTCGTCGCGATTGCCGCGGGAGGCGGTGGATCGTTCACGCACGACGTCGCGGATGTGCTGGCGGTCTACGCGCTGCGGTGATTCCGGGGACGGAGCAGACGGGGGACGTGCCTGCCGCCGTCCCGATAAGGGTCGTTTGTGCAACGCCACGGTACGGCGACGAGGCCAGTACTACTTTGCGGACGACTACGCCGTTGATCGTGATTCAAGACGCCGAAGGACGTGTCCGGCCGGGTCGGGAAATCGGAGAGGCGCCCAGGGCCATATGATAATTGACGAATGCGGTCCATCTGGCGAAGGACTTTTCTCGGAGGCATGGGCGCTGCTGCCGCGATGCACGGCGCGGGACGGGGTTGCGGAGATCCTCCCGCCGTCGAGCCATGGTCGCGTTTCCGCGGGCCGAACGGTTCAGGCATCGGGGCCGGTGCGGGTTATCCTGTGGAATTCGGACCGGCACGTAACATGGTCTGGCGGCGGCCGCTTCCGCCGGGCAAATCATCACCAGTGCTATCAAATGGTCTGGTTGTGTTGACGGCCGAATCCGGCGACTCACTTCAGGTGATTGCGATTGAGCGCCAGACAGGCAAGGTGGCGTGGGAAAGATCGGTTAAGCGGCAACGCAACGAGTACAATAACCTCTCAACGATGCGGCTAGTTCGTCGGTGGTAGTTGACAATGCGGCAAACGTGTACGCCTTCTTCGGCGATTTCGGCATGGTTTCCGTTGATCGAAAGCGGCGAGAGCGCTGGCGTTCGCCCATGAAGGCGCATTCCAGTTTGTGGGGGGCTGCGACGTCGCCGATACTGGCCGACGGCACGGTCGTGTTGCTTCTCGACGGGTTTGCAAGGTCCTCTATCATCGGATTTGACGCCAAGACGGGCCGCCACAAGTGGGAGACCGAGCGGGCTCCGTTCCGCCTCAACTACGCGACTCCCCTCCTTCGGCACACCGCCGGAGGGCGCTGCGAGGTGCTGGCGGTCTCGCCGAACCAGATCGCGGCATACGATCCGGCGACGGGCCAACCCAGATGGGATGGGGCCGTGCCTCCGGGCACGATGATAGGCAGTCCCGTCTTCGTCGATAACGACACAGTAGTGGCGATGATCGTCCCAGCCGACATACCGGCCGATCCGAAGGAGTGGCAAACCACCAGAACCCTACGGATGATTGCCGAAAGCGCTGGAGACCGCGACGGCGAGATTACGACTGCCGAGTGGTCCGCGTTTTGGCGGGATTTGCAGGGCACACCCTCGATTAGCGCCTTTGGGATTAGTGAGCCACGCGGGCCCCGTTGGTCTTACACAAAGGGCATCGCCCGTGTGGCCACACCAATCGTGTACGAGGGGATCGTCTACTACATAAACAACGGCGGTGTCTTGACTGCGCTGGATGGCCGGAACGGCGCGCTGTTAAAGGCAGGGCGGCTGGAAGGGGCGCTCGACAACTATTTTTCCTCGATTGTGGCGGCCGCGGGCCGTTTGTATCTCGCCTCGGAGGCAGGGAAAGTCGCTGTAGTCAAGGCGGGTGCGGACTGGAGCGTTCTGCCGTGAATGACCTGGACGAGCCGTGCTACGCCTCACCCACGCTCTCGGACGGAAAGACCTTTCTGCGCACCTGGAGTTTCCTCGAATGATCGACTTCGGCCCCGGCTCGCAAACACGCCGCGTGGCGGTCGGACTCGACCTCGGCCACGCCAACGATTACTCCGCGCTGACGGTGATCGAGCAACGGCAACATCACTGGATTCTTCGCGCCGCGCACCGGTTCCCACTCGGGACCCCGTTCGGCGCGATCGTGGAAACGCTGCGCCGCATGGCCCGGCATCCCGATCTGCGGGACGCGCCTCGCTCATCGTCGACTCCACCGGACTCGGCGCTCCGGTTGTCGAGATGATCCGGCGCGCGCGCGTCGAGATGGCGCTCCATCCGGTGGTGATCACCAGTGGCGCCACCGCGTCGTCGAACGGCTCGGTCCATCGGGTCGAGCCGCTCGATTTCCTCATCCGGGATGTGTGCCATGAAAACGGCCACCTTCGTGAAAATCCGTCAACGTCAGTCCTGTACTAGCCTATACTGACAGTAGTGTACTTGTCGTCCTCGGCTTTCTCGAGGAGGCCCTATAATATGATGGCCGCGGGTCCTTGACTCTTTCTCTTGGCCTATGGCGAACTTTGCTCAAACTCTCCGCGATCTGCGCAGCTCCCGCAAGCTCACCCAAACCCGCATCGCCGAGCTCCTGCAAGTCAGCCCCCGCGTCTACAGCCGCTGGGAGACGGGAGCTGTGACCCCGCATTTCGACACTATTGTCCGGATCGCCGAGTTGCTCGATGTTTCCCTGGATGATTTCGCGGGCCGCAAGGAATCGCAGGCTCCGCCCAAGATTCGCAACCATGAGTTGCACCGGCTCTATCGGAAAGTCGATCTGCTTTCCGACGAAGATCAGAAAGCCCTGCTGGTCGTGCTCGATTCGCTCGTCAAGCGTTCCAGCATGAACCGCGTGATGGCCGAGTAGATACCGGCGCAAGGAAAACCACCATGAACCCCGATACCCGTCACCACGTTCACGCCCTGGTCGATCAACTGCCGCCCGTCCAACTGGCCGCCGTCGAAACGCTCTTGCAGTCCATGCTCGATCCGCTCTCGATGAAACTGGCGCTGGCCCCCATCGACGATGAGCCGTTCACCGAAGAGGACCGCCAAGCCATCGGCGAAGCCGACGAGTGGAGCAAGCACAACAAGCCCATCCCAATGGAGGAAGTCCTCGCCGATTTCGGCCTCACCATGGCCGACTGGGAGACCATGGCCAAGACCCCGCTGGAAGAACCCCTGAACGGCCAGCAGCGCAATGGCTAGGCGCGTCGCCTTCACCGATCAGGCCAAGGCCGAACTCCGCGCCATCCCGCAGCCCATCGCCATTCAGATCCTTCGCACCCTCGCCCGCTTCCTGGAATCGGAGGAAGGCAATGTCCGCCGCCTCCAAGGCGTCGAGCCGCCCCTCTACAGACTTCGCACCCAGGACCACCGCGTCTTCTTCCGCGATCTCGGCGGCGATCTCATCGAGGTCACCCGCGTCCGCAACCGCCGCGAAGCCTACCGCTGAGGTTCGATGGGAACTTCCTTCTTTAGCCGCTCGAGCTCGCTGTCCGGGATTCTCGCCATGAAAACGGCCTCCTTCGCAAAAACTTGTCAAGTGCCCCGAGGACGGTATGCACTCGATTACAAAATACGGTAACATACCGTATATGGAACCGCTACTTTCGTTCCCCCATGCGACAGTGGCTTCCGTCATGCCGAAGCCTTCCAAACTGGCGCTCACGCCCTTGCCCCACAGCGACGAAACTCCGGGCCAGCGCTTGGCCCGCATCCGCCGCGAACGCGGCTTCACTCAGGTCGAACTCGCCGAGCGCACCGGCCTTGTGCAAACGCTGGTCTCCGATTACGAACGCGGCAAGCTTCGTTTGAACGCCGACATGATTCTGCGCTTCGCCACCGCGCTCGATGTTTCCACCGACGATCTCTTGCAGCCTGCCAGCGGACCCAAGCCCGCCCGCAAGACCAGCCGCCGCGTCCTGCAGCGCCTCGAACGCATTGAGGCTTTGCCCATGCACGTGCAGACCACGGTTTTGAAGAGTCTCGATCTGATGTTGAAAAGCGTTGTGCCCGCCAAACGCCAGGAGGCTATCCGATGACCGCTACCGACAAACAACACGCCCACTCCCTGCTCGACCGTGTCCCCGCCGATCAGATGACTGCCGCCGTGCGCTTTCTCGAGTTCCTGCTGCTCTCGCCGGCGGACCGTGCCTTGGCCACCGCACCAGAGGAAGACGAAGAGATCAGCCAGGAAGAAGAGGAGGCCGTCGCCCGCTCCAAGCAATGGTTCAAGCACAACGAAGGGATTCCCTTTGAGCAGGTCGTCGCCGATCTCGGCTTCACCATGGAGCAGATTCGCAGCGCCAGCAAGGACCAGGCGGCTTGAAGCGCATCGTCATTTCCGAAGAAGCCAAAGCCGATATCCGCGCCATCCCCCAGCACATCGCCATGAACATCCTCCTGGCGATCCACCGTCTGGCCGAGCACGGCTCCGGCAACGTGAAAGAGCTCAAGGGCAAGAATGGCGAGAAGCGCCTCCGCGTCGGTGATCACCGCGTCCGCTTCACAGAGGAACACCCGGAGACGCTACGCATCCACACCGTCAAGAATCGCAAGGACGCCTATCGCTGAAAGGAGCGCCCCCATGGGCTACGAAGCCAAGAAGACCGAGCACTGCGGTCCCAAGCGCGGCAACGGCGCTTACTGGGGCTACAAGTGGGAAGCCAAGAAAGAATCCAACCGCATCCGCCGCGAAAACTGGAAACGCGAAATCCGCAAAGAACTCGCCGCCATCTCTAAGCTGCAAGCTTAAAGAACCCCAGCGTCCGAGCCGCTATAAACGAATCCGCCATTTGGCGGATCGGTGTCTGGCGTCAACTATTTCTTCGGTCTGACGACAACTATTTCTCCCATTTCTCACCGGCCAACGACAATTACCCTGTGGTTCGTAGGCCAGGGGCGAAGCCCTGCGGCCGTCCCGGTGTTGTTTTGGTCCCGGCAATACATGAGTCGTCGCCGGAGCTGTGGGAATGTGGGAATCGCGGAGCGATTTCCAAGGGG
>SYLY01000252.1 GCA_005808475.1 Acidobacteriota bacterium | reverse complement strand
TCGCCGGCGCGCGCGTGGCCGAGTACCTGGGCGGATGCCCCGCGATTCGCAGTGAAGGACGGCTGTTCCCGATCGACATTCGCTACTCGCCCCATTCCTCCGCGCCGCTCGAGGAACAGGTGCGCGCGGCGGCGGCCAAGCTGCTCTCCGAAGGTCTGGATGGCGATATCCTGGTGTTCCTGCCCGGCGCCGCCGAGATCCGCCGGGCGGTGCGCGCGTGCGAAGCGCCCGGTATCGACGTGGTTCCGCTACATGGCGATCTGACGCCCGCGGAGCAGGATCGCGCGGTCTCTCCGGGTTCGCGCCGCAAGCTGATCCTGTCCACCAATGTCGCCGAAAGCTCGCTGACCATCGAGGGCGTCACCGCCGTGATCGACTCGGGCCTCGCCCGCGTGGCTCGCGATTCGCCATGGACCGGGCTGCCGTCGCTCGAGGTCTCGCGCATCTCCAAGGCATCGGCCACGCAAAGGGCCGGCCGGGCGGGGCGAACCGCGCCGGGCCGCGCGGTGCGGTTGTATCCACTCGAGGACTTCGTGCGCCGGCCCGATCACGACGCGCCGGAAATCTCGCGGCGCGAACTGAGCGGCTTGGTGCTGGATCTCCACGCGATGGGGGCTCCGGTGGATTCCATCCCCTGGTTCGAAGCGCCGCCGGCGGCCGCGCTGCAAACGGCGGAAGCTTTGCTCGAGCGGCTGGGCGCGACGCGCGAGGGCCGCATCGCCGAGCGGGGCCGCGCGATGTCGAGACTGCCGCTGCATCCGAGGCTCGCCGGCTTGGTGATCGACGCGGGCGAGACGGGAGCGGCGATGGCGGCCGCGATTTCGTCGGGCGAACGTCTGCCATCGGGTCCGCCGGCCCACACCGGTCCGTCCGATCTGTTGGCGCTCTCGGAAGGCCGCTGGCAGCCCCAGACCAAGCGCCTGTACGATCAACTGCGGCGATCCGCGCGCCGTGTGCCCGGTGGCGACGAGATTGCCCAGAAGGCGGTGCTCCGCGCCTTTCCCGATCGCGTGGCCAAGCGGCGCAATCGCGACGAACTGCTGTTGGCGGGCGGCGGATCGGCGGTGCTCTCAGAGTCGAGCGTGGTTCGCGACGGGCTTCTGGTGGCGGTGGATATCGAAGAACGGCGCGAGCGCGGATTGCCCCTGGTTCGGCTGGCATCGGGGATCGAGCCGGAGTGGCTGCTCGATCTGTTCCCGGAGCGCGTCACGGATCGCTCGGGAGTGGAGTGGAACCGGCAAGCGGAACGAGTGGAGTCGGTGAGCGCGCTGCTATTCGATGGGTTGACGATCGAGGAGAGCCGCTCCGGCGCGGTGGATCCGGACCTGGCGGCCGCGATGCTGGCGGAGAAGGCGGTGGAGGCGGGCTGGGCGCGCTTCGGCGATCCCGAGGAAGTGGAAGCATTGCTCGCGCGGATCGCCTTCGCTTCGGTTCATGGTCCCGTCACGGCGATGGACGCGCAACACGCGGCGGCCGCCCTCACGAGTCTGTGCCGGGGAATGCGCGGCTTCGCGGAGTTGAAGCAGGCGGCGTCCGGCGGCGGCTTGGCGCGCGCGCTGCTGGATTCGCTGCCGCCCGGCGGGCGCCGAGCGTTGGACGAACTGGCCCCGGAACGGATCCGGCTCCAGGGCGGCCGCCACACGCGCATCCACTACAGCCCGGACAAGCCGCCCTACGTCGCGTCCCGCTTGCAGGACTTCTTCGGCATGCGCGACACGCCACGCGTGGCGGGCGGAAAGATCGCGCTGGTGGTGCATCTGCTCGCGCCGAACCAACGCCCGGTGCAGACCACCACCGATCTGGCGGGCTTCTGGCAGCGGCTGTATCCGCAACTGCGCAAGGAACTCGGGCGGCGCTATCCGAAGCACGCGTGGCCGGAAAATCCGGTCTGAATCAGCGCAGCAGCTTCGCTGTCGTGATCGCCTGGCCGAGGTGCCTCTGCGTGTGTTCGGCGATGTGCACGATCAGGCCGTGCACCGTGGTGGGCAGCATCTTGCGTCCCACGCCGCGAACGTCGCGCAAGCTGGCAGGATCGATCCCGCGCGCGTATGCCTCACACCGGGCCAGATCGGCGTGGAGTTCGGCGAGCAGCGCCGGCGCGTCCGCGCCCGGTTCGGATTCCGATTTGAGCCGCGCCAGTTGTTCCGGGCTCAACTGCTCGCCACGCAGGTAGGTGGACAGCCGGTCCACCGCGCCGCCGATGTGCCGCACGTGGAACCCCACCGAAGTCAACCCGTGCGGTTTGCTCCAGATCTGTTCGGCGGTCAGCCCGGCCAAATGGGAGCTAAGCTCCGCTCGGGTCTGTTCGAACGAGTACAGCAGCGGCGCGATCAACGGGTCCACGCCGTCGATGGGACCGCTCAGCCAGGGTTCGCTCAATGCGATGGTCTCCGGGGCGTGGTTCGCGCCATTTTTTCCTCTTCGTCGGGACAAGGCTCCATGGGAACCACCATCGGAGTCCGGGAGGTGGTTTCCGGTTTGTATTCCGGCATTCGAGACGCCGCCGCGCCTTTGAATTCGCGTAGCCGGATGGCGCACTTGCCTACCGGCGCAAGCACCTGAATCCGCACCGGACCGGCAGGCGCCGCTTGCACGGCCATCAAGTCGATCTGTTCCAGTGCCCTGCGCATCGCCGGGGGAAGAGCCTTGGCGGGCTCGCCCTCCGCCGCGAAAGACAACACACCGGCGGCGATCGCCGCGGCGCAAAGCCGGATCGTCATAACGCGCCTCCTCATCTGGAATATTAACATTCCTTAGACGTAGGAATACGCGATTCGTCCCGCTGGAGTTCCAAGGATTTAACGCTGGCAGAGGCGGCGGCGCCCGCGTTATAATTGCGATAGAGCCTGCTGGGAGATCGTCTAATGGTAAGACTGCAGACTCTGGATCTGCGTATCGGGGTTCGAGTCCCTGTCTCCCAGCCAAAACACCGCGGCGCTCAAGCCGCGGGACTGTCCACGGAATAGACGGTCAACGGTTCCTGACGCCCTTTCACCTGCACGGTTCCCATCCGTTGGAACGGGAATGAGCTCTTCACGGCGTAGTACGTGAACTCGCTGACCAGGATGTTCACGCCCAGGTCCTTGGTCGCGGACTCCAGCCGCGACGCGACGTTCACCGTGTCGCCCACCGCCGTGTACTCCATCCGGCGCGGCGACCCGATACTGCCGACGATCGCCGGCCCGGTGTTGATGCCAATGCCGATCTTCAGTTTCACGCCGAGCGGTTCCCACTTCCGGCTCAGCTTTTCGAGTTCCGATTGCATCTCGATCGCGGCCATGAGCGCGTGTTCCTCTTGTCGCGGATCCTCCTCGGGCGCGCCGAACAGGGCCATCAATCCGTCGCCGATGAACTTGTCCAGCGTGCCGCGATGCCGGAAGATCACCTCCACCATGACCTCGAAGTACTCGTTGAGGACCTGCACCACTGTTTCCGGCGGCAGATTCTCCGAGATCGTGGAGAAGCCGCGAATGTCGGAGAACAGCACGCTCACCCGGCGGCGGTCGCCCCGCAGCACGCCATCCGTGCCGGAGGCCATGATCGAATCCATCACCTGATGCGACACGTACCGGGCGAACGCCGATTTCACGCGGTCGCGCTCCTGAAGGCCGGCCGCCATGCCGTTCACCGCCCGAGCCACCTCGCCGAACTCGTCGTTTTGCCCGTCGTCGAGCCGCGCGGCGAGATCTCCCTTGGCCACCTTGTTCACCGCTTCGCGCAACGCTCGCAACGGGCGCGACGCCCAGGAGGCGATCACCGCCGCCGCCGGGATCGCCAACAGCAACGCCAGAGCCAGCGACAAGAGAATCGACCAAAGCAGTGGCCGAAGCTTCCGCTTCACCCAGTCCGGCTGAGTCTCCACCACCACCGCGCCGGCCGGCTTGCCCGCCTTGTCGAAAACCGGTGCGTGCGCGCGGAAGTACGTCCCGAACTGATCCACCACGAACTCCTCGTCGGCCGCAGCTCGCGACAGGTCGAGTCCCAGCCCGCCGGTGCGGTAGACCTCGCCCGGCCGGCCGTGGAACTGGGGGTTTTCCTCCGGATCGGCTCCGATCTCGATCACCTTCGGATCCATCGCCGAAGCGGCCACCGTGAAGAGCCGCTCCACCTTCGTGTCGTCGCGCCTGTTGGCGTCGCGAACGTCGCGGAGCTGTTTTTGCAACGCGATGTACGCCGGGCTCTTGTCGTCGCGTTCGGTCCGCACAGCCAGGACGGACTCGCCGTCCACCAGACGCGCGGTGGTGATGGCGATGGACTGCACCTTAGCCCTGTACTCGAGGTACAGGTAGTGATGCGCGAGCTGGTACAGCACCGTCAGCGACAGGCTGTTGGTCAACAGCGCGAACGCGATCAAGGCAAGAAGCAGCTTCCGCCGGTAGGTCAAAACACCCCTCCTGACGAACTCATCGGCGGATCAGCCTTCGCGGATCACCCTCTTCGCCGGATCGAACACCATTCTGCGGCCCCGCACCAGCGCCTCATCGGCCATGATCACCGCCACCGAGTGCGAATAGCCCGCCTCGATCGGAGCGTTCGGCTGCTGGCGCGATCGCAGGCACTTCAGCCAGTTCAACATGTGGTGGTCGCTTTCGACCTCCGGGATCGCGGTCCCCTCGGGCATGGGCGTTTCCGCTCCCTTGCCGGAGACGGCGAACGGCTTGCCGGACCAGTTGCTCGCATCCATGGTCCCCTTGGCGCCGTAGAAGCGCAAGTAGTTGCCCGCGCTGGTGCCGAAGGCGGTGCAGTAGCGGACCAGGAAATCGTCGTACTCGAGGATCGACTCCACCGAGTCCGGCGCCGTGTACTGCTCCTTCCACCGATAGTTGCCGCCCATCGTCACCACGCGCTTGGGGAACTGCACGCCGGCGATGTGGTGCACCAAATCGATGAAGTGCACCATCAGGTTGCTGTGCGACCCGCGTGAAAAATCGCGATGGCCGAACCAGCCCGTTTGGAGATTGGCGTCGAACGGGCGGGACTTGCGGTTGAACAGGAACGCCTTCCAGTCCGTGTCGGCCTCGGCGAGCGTCCTCTCGCCATAGCGGTGCCAGTAAGGGTGCACCGAGTTCCGCTCCTGCTCCACCTTGATAATCTTGCCGAGTCCGCCTTCGTGAATCCACTTCTTGGCGCCCATCGAACTGGGCAGGCTGCGGACCTGTGTGCCCATCTGCACCACGCGATCGGACTTCTTCACCGTGTCGACGCAGACGAGCAGGTCCTTCATCTCCATGCCGAGCGGCTTCTCGCAATAGGCGTCCTTGCCGGCGCGGACCGCGTCGGTGAGCATCGCGGCGTGCTGATGATCGGGCGTGGCGATGATCACCGCGTCGATGTCCTTGTCGGCGAGCGTCGCGCGATAGTCGCTGATCTGGCGGGGTTCGTTGCCGGCGGTCTTCCGAGTGAATTCGGCCGCTTCCTCACGGTGCTGGCGCCAGATGTCGCACACCGCCGTGAACTCGATGTTCGCTTCCTCGCGGAACTTCAGCGCCTCGGTGAGCAAGGCATGGATGCCGCGGTTGCCGCAACCGATGAGCCCTACCTGCACGCGGTCGTTCGCGCCCAGGACGCGGCTCGCGGATAGGGCGGAGAAGGCGGAGGCGGTGACGAAGGAACGCCGGTTTGTCATGGCGCCATTGTATCGAAGCCGGCCACGTCGAGAACCTCGGCGATCAGAAACAGCGGTTCGCCCTCTTCCACAGGAGGGAACTCCCGCCGCAGACCCACCACGCCGGCGCAGGGAGCGCGGAATTCGTCGAGCGTGCGCCCGTGGGTGTCCACCAGCCGGCCGAGCAACTGTCCCTGCTCCACGCGGTCCAGCAGATCCACCTCGGGGATCAGGAAACCGCGGCGCGGCGCGTTGATGCCGCGTTCGATATTGCCCTCTCCGTGCAACCGCATTCGCAGCGGCAACCGTTCCGGTTCGCCCGGCAGGATGGCGAGGCGCCGCAGCAGGTTGATCACCCCTCGTTTCATCATCGCCAGATCGTCCGCCGCGATCCGTCCGGCCCCGCGCGCCTCCGTGTAGAGGAACGGAATGCCGCGCGACTTGGCGAACGACACCGTGCGTCCCGGCGCGATGTCCGGATGGCCCCACACGATCTCCGCGCCGAAGGCCAGCGCGCCCGCTTCGCTTCGGGGATCGGAGGCGTCGTAGCCGGCCATCGACGGCATCCGCCACTTGACGCCGCCCGAGTGCAGGTCGGCGTAGAAATCGGCGCGGGCGATCACCCGGTGTCCCAATTCCCAGGCGAGCCGTTGCGAGGGCGTACCGGCGGGATCGCCGGGAAAGGTGCGCGCCAGATTCGCGCCGTCCAGCGGGCTGTTGCGCGTCCCGTTCCAGAACGCCGGCGGATTCGCCACCGGTACGGCGATCAGATCGCCCGACATCGCGGCGGGATCCACCTCCCGCGCCACTTCGAGCAGCGCCCGCACACCCTCGTACTCGTCGCCGTGGACCGCCGCGGTGACCACCAGCGTCTTGCCGGGAGATTTCCCGCGGACGAGCAGAATCGGGACCTCCGCGAAATCCAGGACCAGCGCGGTTTCATGAAGCGCGCCCCGTTCGAACGATTCGGGATCGAAGCTCATAGGATGTTCATCAGCACACCGGTCAACTGAGCGGGCTCGACGACGCGATCGGGATGCCCGGCGGCCGCTTCGGCGATCGAATCGGGATCCTTGAACCCGTGGCCGGTGACGATGCAAACCACCGGTTCGTCGCGGCGGACGATGCGGCGGTCCAGTGCGCGGCGGACGCCGGCGATCGCGGCCGCGCCGGCCGGCTCGCAGTAGATGCCCTCGTGGGCGAGCATCGCGCGCTGCATTTCGAACACCTCTTCATCGTCCACGGCGAACGCCTGCCCGCGGCACGCGCGCAGATACCTCAGGGCCAGGCTCGCGTCGATGTCGAAGGGAACGGCCAGGCCGCTGATCCGCGTGGTGCTGTGGACGGGGCGAATCTCGTCGTCTCCGCGAATGAACGCCGCCGCCACGGTCGAGCATCGCGCGGGTTGCACCGCGTGGACGCGCGCCCGGTCGCCGATGCCGCGCGCGACCGCGGTGAACAATCCGCCGCCGCCGACCGGCACGAACACGTGGGCGGCGAAGTCCGCCAACTCGTGGCCCAGCGATTCGACGCCCGCCATGCCCTCCGGACAATGCCGGTACGCGGAGACGACGAGCGGCGCGTTGCGCGCCACCGAGAACTGGTACAAGTCGGCGAAGACGCGCTGGGTGATTCGCGGGTCGGATACGAAGTCGCGAACGCGGATGATCCGCGCGCCATGCGCCTGCATCTGCTGCAGCTTGCCCGCGGGAGCGCTTTGGTTGACCGCGATCGCGCAGGTGAGACCGTATCGCGCGCAGTACGCCGCGAGCGACGATCCGGTGTTGCCGGACGACGTGGCCACGCAAGAGGTGGCGCCGGTTCGCAACAGCCGCGCCACTTCGGCGGCGACGAAGCGGTCCTTGTACGAGCCGGTCGGGTTGCAGCTTTCCAGCTTGAACATCAGGCGCCGCATGCCGAGCGCGGGGCCGATGTGAACGCTTTCGACGAGCGGGGTGTTCCCCTCGCCCATGGTTACTGAAGTCATTGGAGGAATCGGACGCTCACCAGTTTATCCCGCCTTGGCGTTTCGATGAGCCGCCATTTGGCGCTAGTACCGCGTCCGTTTCCGTACTTAAAGGGGCGCCGGACGGCCGGCGCTCCTCTACCTCGAGCTTAGAACCGGACCGTCGCGCCGTACCGGACCACCCGGCCGCCGCCATCGGCGAACTGCGGCCGCAGGAAGCGGCCGGCCGGCGAGGTCGCGACATTGGCCGAGATTCCCTGTTGACCCGGCGAGAACGGGCTGATGCTCGGGCTGCCGTACTGCGAATGGTTCCAGATGTTGAACATCTCCGATTTCAACTCCAGACTGAAGCGCTCGGTGATCTGCGTGGTCTTCTGCAGGATCATGTCGAAATTGTTGACTCCGGGCGTGCGCAGCGTGTTTCTGCCCAGATTGCCGGTGCGCGCCGGAGCGTTTCCGGTCTGCGCCGGAAGGCCGATGTACATGGCGTCGGAAGCGGCGATGGGAGCCATGGCGCTCTCCGGATCGCAGTAGTTGGTCGTCGGGCAGCGGGCCGGATTCCACTGCGCGCGAACGCCGCGCCGGCCGGAGGGATTATAGTCCGCGCGGTCGAAGTTGCCGCCGATTCCATCCGCGTCCAGACCGTTGTACACGTTCAGCGGAACGCCGGTTTCGAACGTGGTGATGCCGCGGACCTGCCAGCCTTTCAAGGCGCGCGCCTTCAGACCCGAGGAGCTGGCGCCGAATGGCAGTTCATACAAGTAGGTGATCGACGCGCGGTGCGTACGGTCGAAGAACGAGATGCCCCGGTCGATCGCCAAGCCGCCGTAGATGGACGGTAGCGCCGTGTTCTGCGGCGAGTTCGTCTGCGCGACTCCGAAAATCTCGCTCGCGTTGTCGATCGACTTGGACCACGTATACGAACCGCGGATCATCATCCCTTTCGACATTCGGCGCGTCACCATGGTCTGGAGTGAGTGATAGTTCGAACTGCCGCCGTTCGTGCGCGTCAGGCGGCCGCCCTGCAGATTGTCGAGCCGGCCCTGCGTGGCGTAGGGCGGCGTGACGTTCGGCATGATGCGCAGATTGGCTGGAACCAGCGGGTTCAAGTCCTCGTTCGCGAACAGCCGCGTCCCCTTCGATCCGACGTAGGACACATCCATGATCGTGCCCGCGGGCAGCTCCCGTTGGATTCCGAACGACCAGCGCTGATAGTACGGGTTCCGCAGGTTGCGCAGCATGAGGGTCTGCGAATCGACCGGCAGCGCGGCGCGAGCCCGCGTGGGCAGCAGCGACGACATGCTCGGCGTGCCGCGAACGTTCGCCGTGGTGACCTGCGACGGTACGGACGTGGCGATCAGGTTCGGAACCGCGGCCACGGCGTTGGACGCGATGTTGTTGAAGAACGAATCGTAGCCGATCTGGTACCCCGTGCGGAGCACTGTCTTTTTCTCTCCGAGCAGCTTGCCCAACAGCCCGCCCGCCTTCGACGGCGACCAGGTGATGCCGAGCATCGGAGCGAAGTTGTTCTTGTCGCCTTCCACTTTGTTCGGGTCCGTGTAGGGGCCGGTGAACGTCACCGGGTCGAGATTGAAGATGCCGGAATACGCGGGCTTGAGCAGGGTGTTCATCGGAAGCCCGAAGTATTCGTAGCGCATGCCGAGGCTGATGGTCAGGTCGCTGGTGGCGCGCCAGCGGTCCTGGAAGAAGTAGGCTTGCCGGAACAGCGAGGGGAAGTAGGTGGCGCTGCCGAAATCGCGCGCCGCGCTCCCGCTGGATCCGCCGAAGTCGTCCACGAAGTTGGCGAAGCCGGGGAATCCGGAGGCGGCGGCGTAGGTGACCGATCCGCGAATCAGGCTGGGAGCCACTTGCCGGGACCGCTGCGAAAGCCAGTCGACGCCCGTGCGGAAATTGTGCCGTCCGCGGACGACGGTGATCGTGTTCTGCAGGGAGTAGTTGTTGGCGATGCGGCCTTGCGGCAGGTTCGTCTGGAGTCCGATGCCGGAGACGCCGGCGATCGAGTAGAACGGCAGTGTCTTGCCTAGCGGATTGGCGGTGTCCACCGGAAAGTCGATCGTGATGCGGTTGTAGGAAGCGCGAAACTCGTTGGTGATCGACGGCGAGAAGATGTGGGTCTCGGTCAACGCGGCGTTCTGATATCGCGAGGGACCCGATGTCGAGAATCCGGGGAAGAAGTTGGTCGCGCCACCCTGCGGCGACGAGTTGTCGTCGATGACGTACCGGCCGGAGAATTGGTCGCTATTGCTGATCTGATGATCCACGCGGCCCATGATCTGGCGTGAGCGGAAGGTTTGCGCGTAGGGAAAGATCACCGTGCCGAACTCGACGTCCGGACGGTTGTTCCCCATCGCCACCGGGAAGAACTGCGATGTGGCCGAGGCGCCGGCGGATATGTCGTTGTATAGGTCAACCCGAGGATTGGAGCCTTTCGGGAACAGGCGGTTCAGGGTGGCTCGGCCCGCGTCGGAGATGGTGGTCAGGTTCGCCGTGCTTTGCGACGTTTGGCGCTGATCCTGGAAGGAGCCGAAATAGAACGTCCGGTTCTTCTTGATCGGACCGCCCAAGGTGCCGCCGAACCACTGCTCGGTACCCGCCGGTGGCCGCCCGCGCGCGACGATCGCCGCCGAGAGCGACTGCGTGTTGGTGATCGCGTCGTCGAACGTCGAATCGAGCAGGTATAGCGCGGAGCCGTGCATCGCATTGGTTCCGGACTTGGTGATCACGTTGACCACCGCGCCGCCGGCGCGTCCGAACTCGGAATCGAAGTTGGAGGTCTGCACCGCGACTTCCTGGATCGACTCGGGATTGCGGATCTGCAGCGCCTGCCCGGCCACCGAGATGTCGTTGTTCTCGGTGCCGTCGATCATGAAGTTGTTCGACCGGCCGCGCGAGCCGTTCACGGAGAATGTCCCACTGCCGAATCCGAACCGGTTGCTGCTCACGCCTGGAAGGGTCAGCGCCAACAACGCCGGGTTGCGGCCGGCCAGCGGCAACTGGACGGCCTCGGTCGACGAAAGGTTCGCGCCGCGAACCGGGGCCTCCACCTGGAGCACGGTCTCGGACGTCGCGGAAACCTCGACCAGCGTGGTGGTGTCGCCGATCTCCAACTGGAAATCGGCGGCGACGATCTGGCCGGCCGCGGCAATTACTCCGCCCTTCGACGCGGTGCGGAACCCGGTCATCTTCACGGAGACAACGTACGAGCCCGGATCCACGGCATCGAACCGGTAGGACCCGGAGGAGTTGGATTGCGTGGACCGGGCGGTTTCACCCTTCAAGTCCACGGTGGCGTTGGCGACCGCCGCGCCCGACGAATCGGTGACGAGGCCGGTTACCGTACCGCGGCTGGTTTGTGCGTTGACAGCGATGGCGAATAACGCCGGAAAAGCGAGTGCGGCCGCAAAGCGGCGCGATGGTTGCATGATTTTCCCCAACCCGAATATTTCGGTAGTTGGTTCAATGATGACACACCGCGGCGCCTGGCCGCGTCACTTCCGCCAACGAATTAACTCTCGCGGACCTACTCCGGCGAGAACGCCGCGATCCATCGAAAGCCAGAACAAGCCGTTTGTCCGGCCGATCTCGCGAGCCGCGCCGTTTACGAAAACGACCACTCGCGACCCGGGGCCTGCGTTCTCGGCAACGGCCACGGTTTCGCCGTCCACCGCCAAGCCTTGCAACCGGCGCAACGGCGGCTGGACCGTCAACCGCTCCGCCTTCCAGAACAGCCTAGGGTCGCTGGGCCGTTGGAAAATAGCGGCGCGCGCGGGCGCGGCTTCCCGCTCCACGGCGGCCACGCGGCCCGGCCCGGCCGGCGCGATCCGCAGCATCGCGGACCGTTCGCCTTCCCACCAGTCGTTGATCGCGAAGAGCCGCCAATGCAGTTCCGGAGCGTCCGGCGATCGCAGCCAGTAGTTTCCGCAGTAGATATCCTCGCGGCCGTCTCCATCCACGTCCTCACGCGCGAGGCCTCCCTGCGCGGACGGCGTGTAGATCGAGTAGATCTCGCGATACGTCCACTTGCCGTCCGGCCCCCTGGTGTGGAACCGGAGCTGGATCTGGCGGTGGATCGCCAGCACGCCGGCGTGGCCGAAGAGCGAGGTCCACAGACAGTCCTCGAACGAGGCGTCCGTATCGATGCGTTCGCGCTTCCACTCCGGGGCGCGCAGCCAGACCATCTCGCCCGGGCCGCTGCCCGAACGCTCGTGCAGGATCAGGTCCGCGCGGCCGTCGCCATCCACGTCGCCCGCGCACCCGCCGCTTTGGAACGATCCGGGGACTGGCGTGTTCTCTCCCCAGAGAAGCACGCGGCCGCCGGTGGAAACCGCGCCCCGGACCGGGCGAGCCAGCCGCTCCGCCGGCTCTTGCCGCCACTCCGCTCCGAGTGCCAGAACCGGGACTAGCAGTAGCGTGGATAAGCGGGCGGCCTTGCGCACCTTGGTATTCTACGGCATGGTGCGCGAACTGGAAGACCTGCTGATCAACAAGGGGGACGATGTCCCTCTCGACATCGCAGTCCTGCAATTGGCGTCGATCGAGTACCCGGGGCTCGATGTGAGCTACTTCTCGGAAGTGCTCGACTCCCACGGACGGGAACTCGCCGAAACCACCGATCCCCGGATGCCAGGGGAAGAATGGGTGGCGGCGGCGAACCGGTATCTGTTCGAGGATCTCGGCTTCCACGGCAATCGCGAGGACTACTACAACGCCCGCAACAGTTGCCTCAACGACGTGCTGACAGCCAGGGCCGGTATTCCCATCACCCTGTGCGTCGTCTACATGGAGGTGGCCCGGCGGCTGGGCCGTAACGTACTCGGCATCGGGCTGCCGGGCCATTTCCTGTGCAAGTACCAGGACGCCGGGTACGCCGCCTTCATCGATTGCTTCCACGGCCGCGTTCTGTCCGAGGAGGACTGCCGGGACATGGCGCTGAACGCCGCTCACATCGATATCGAAGATCTGCCGCGCGCCCTGGCGCCGGTCTCGAAATGGCAGATCGCCATCCGGATGCTCAACAACCTGCGGCAGGTCTACTATCAGGGCAAGCAGTACGACAAGGCGATCCGGGTGCTCGATCTGTATCTCGCCGCGCTACCAGGTTCGGCGGAGGAGTATAAACAAAGAGGAGTGCTCCATTTGCACCAGCGGCGTCCGAAGGACGCGCTCACCGATCTGACGCGCTACCTCCAACTCGCTCCTCACGCCGGCGATCGCGCGGAGATCGAGGATCACGTCCGCAATGTACGCCGCTACCTGCAGTCCTTGAACTAATGTCCACCGAGCCGCGCCGCGCCTGGACTCACAGTCCCTGGGCGGGGAGTGTCGGGGCGGGACTCGTGGGCGCGGCGATCAATCTCGCCGCGTTGCCCGTGGCGGGAGGCGGCCACGTGGCGTTCGGGGCGGTCGCCTCTCTGGCGGTCGCGCTGACGAGGGAACCCGGTTGGGCCGCGTTGGCGGGTGCGATCGCGGCGGCGCCGCTTTGGCTGGGACAGGGAGATCCGTTCGCGATCCCTCTGCATGCCGCCGAGGCCGCCGCCGTGTCGGTGCTTTGCACCCGCTACGCCGGCCTCATCCCGGCTCTGATTTTCTGGGCGGTGCTCGGACTGCCGGGGACGCTCGCCTACCTCGCGGGCGCGGGTGGCCTAGGCGCGGCGATCGCTTGGATGCTGGCCGTCATGGAGTCGGTGAACGGCCTGGTGAACCTTGCCATGGCGGGAGCGGCGGCGCGCGGGGCTTCGGTCCGCGGCTGGCTGCCCAAGGCCAGGAGCGCTCCTCCTTCGTTGCGATCGCTGATCGCCGCCGCGCTCGTGTCGATCGTTGCGCTGCCGCTGTTGCTTCTTACCGCGATCGGCAGCCGCCTCGAGGAGCGCCGCAATCTCGACGAAACGCGGCTTCGCCTGCACGAGGCGTCCGTGGCGCTCGAAACGGCGGTGGACGACTATCTGGACGTCCACATCCAGACGGTCAAGACGCTCGCCGCTATCCTCGAGGAGGCCGGCGAAGAAAACCCGGAAGCGCTGTCGCGTCTGCTCGGCCGGACGCACGCCAACCATCCCGGATTCGCCGGGATGAGCGTCACCGACGACACCGGACACGTGGTGGCCCGCGTCGGACGCGGCCACGACGAGGAGCCACAGGACGCCGCGAAGTACGACTTCTTTCTGCGGCCGAAGGCCACGGGAAAGGCGTTCGTTTCCGGAGTGGAGCGGCACCCATCCGCCGGTTCCGCCGTCACCGTCAGCGCGCCGGTGTGGAGCCGGAACCGTTTCCGCGGCGTGGTGGAGGGCAATCTGAACCTTCGCCGGTTCGACTTTGTAGCGCCCACGCTCGCCGGGCTGCGGCAGGTCTCGGTTCGATTGAGCGATGGCGGCGGACACACCGTTTTCGCGCACGGAGTGGAACGCGCCGGGGACGTGGCCGCGGAGGCGGAGGCCCGGCACGGAGGCTGGCGGGTTCGCGTCACTCAGCCCGCGTCGGTGGCGCGCGAGCGGGCGGCGCGGCAGTTGCTGACGAGCGGAATATGGGGATTGGTCGCGCTGCTATGCGCCATACCGCTTTCGGCGGTTCTGGCGCGCCAACTCACTGCGCCGCTCGATGCGCTGGCGCGGCGCGTCCATGCGATCCGGCTCCCCCGGCCCGAAGATATCGCGTCCGGCGACATAGGGCCGGCCCCCGCGGAGGTTCGAGAACTGGTCAACGGCTTCGACGAAATGACCGCGCGCCTGGCCTCTTCCTACGGAGCCGTCCGCGCCTCGCTCGCCGAACGCGACGAGGCCAACGCGCACCTGCGCGAGGTGATGGCCGGCCTGGACGAGAAAGTCCGTGAGCGGACGCGCGAGTTGCTGGAGGCCCGCTTACGAGCCGAGGAAGCCAGCCGCGTCAAGGGCTCCTTCCTCGCCAACATGAGCCGCGAGATCCGCACTCCGATGA
>SYLY01000251.1 GCA_005808475.1 Acidobacteriota bacterium | reverse complement strand
GCGGAATTGGCAGACGCACTGGATTTAGGTTCCAGCGCCCTCACGGGCTTGGGAGTTCGACCCTCCCCATCCGCACCACTCTATTTCGCCGGACGCGGCCTCGGCGTGGCGTCCGCCTTCGTCATCCCCATCGCGTACTTCACCGCTTCCAGCCACATTTTCTGAACGTCGGGCCGGTTCCACGAATCCTCGCGATGTCCGAAGGTGGAATAGAAGACGCGGCCCTTGCCGTAGTCGCGGATCCACGCCACCGCGAAGTCCTTGTCGGTGCGCTTGACGTTCTTGTTCGCCAAGTCGATCCTCGAAGCGTCCAGACTCATCAGCACGCGGACGCGGTCGCGGCTGAAATCCTTCACCTGGTAGATCTCGTCCATGATGGAGAACTCCTTGGGGAAGTGCTTCACGATCGGGTTCGACGGGTCTTCCACCACCACCGGCGCCTGGAACTGATTCCACGGATGCAGGTCGAAGTAGCCGCCGGTCATCTCGCCGTACTCGGGCCATTTGTAAAAGGTGTCGATCGCACTGTGGACGCCGATGAATCCTTTGCCGTCCTCGCGCACGAAGCGCAGCAGATCCGCCTTTTGGCTGTCGTCGAGATCCAATTCGCCTGTCGTGTAGAACAGCACCGCGTCGAAGAAGTCGAGGTTCTTGGCGTTGGCCGTCTGCTTCTTCTTCGTAACGAGCGACGTGTCGGTGCGGATCCAGGTGTCCCACTCCCCCGACTCCTGGCCGATCTTCCAGATCGTGGCCAACCCGTGCGAGGTGGCATCGTGATCGAATCCGCGGATCTGGCCGATCGCGAGGAGCTTCTTCCGGTTCTGGGCGTGCGCGGGGACGAGCGCCGCGACGCTCATCGCGGCGGCGAGCAGGGCTCGGACCATGGGGTTCATCCTTTCTGGACTCTTCTCAGCGTGAACATGTCAGGCGTGACGGGTGAGTTCTCCAGCCGTTTCCAATCGTCCTTGACGTGGAGCAGCTTGCCGCTGACGTGGTTGGAACGTTCGGAGGCGAGGAACATCGCGAGCGCCACCTGCTTTTCCGCCGGGACCCCGCCGGTGAGACGCACCTGACGCGCGTCTTCCTGTTCCTTCCAACTCACTTTGTCGCCGGCCGCGAGGATCTGGTCGGTCATGTGGGTGTACGCTCCGCCGGGCGACATGCAGTTGATCTGGACGTTGTGCTCGCGGATCTCCTCGGCCAGCGTTTCCACGAAACGGATCAGCCCCGCCTTGGACGCGGCGTACGCGGCGAATCCCGGCCGCGCCACGGCCCCGCCGCCTCCGCTCAGGATCACGGCTTTGCCCGACCGGCGGTCCACCATTTCCGGCAGCACGGCCGCGCAGGTGACCATGACTCCGTTCAGATTGGTCTCGACGGTTTCGGCGAAGCCACCGCCGGCGTTGGCGAGGAACGGTCCGACCGGACCCTGAATTCCCGCCGCGCAGATCAGCACGTGGATCGGACCGAACTGGGCTCGCATGCGGTCGATGCCCGTGCGGAGCGCCTCGGGATCGCGGACATCGGCCCGCAGCCGGATCGCGACGCCGCCCTGATGTTCGATCTCGAGCTGGGTCAGATCCAGTTCCGGCTTGCTGCGCGCCATCAGCCCCACCCGGGCCCCCACGGCGGCGAAACCTAGCGCCAGACGCTTGCCGATCCCGCGGCCGGCTCCGGTGATCAGGACGGCTTTGTCGCGGAATTCGCTCATCGAGTCGGTACCTTCATCAAGGTAGTACAAATCGCCCCCCGGCGCCAGGCCTTGCGAAAGGCGCGCTTGCGGGCGATGGCGCGAGAGGTATACTAACGGAGGGACAGGGGCGTCCGGACACGGCGATCTCCGTCCCCCAACGGACCACAAAGGAGGTCAATGAGCAAAGAGGATTGTATCGAAGTAACCGGAACGGTGGTGGAGAAATTCCCCGCCGGGCAATTCAGCGTGCAACTGGACGCCGAACGGCTGGTGCTGGCGCACCTTGCCGGAAAATTGCGGAGGAACCGCATCCGCGTCCTGGCCGGCGATCGTGTGAACGTCGAAATGACGCCCTACGACCTGAGCAAAGGTCGGATCACATTTCGGTTCAAGTGATCGACCGGTTCGCGTAACCGGTTCCAGCCGATGCCACATCCCGCGCTGGTCCTGGCCTCGGCCAGCCCGAGGCGGCTTGACCTGCTGGCCCAGATCGGGGTCGTCCCGACCCGCGTGGTCCCCGCCAATATTGATGAATCCCCTCGCCGTGGTGAGCAGCCGCGGGCCTATGTCCGGCGCATGGCTGTCGGGAAGGCCGCTGCCATCGCGGACCGGGACGCCCATGTGCTCGCCGCGGATACCGTTGTGGCGGCCGGGCGCCGCATTCTGCCCAAGGCGGAAACCGAGGCCGAGGGCCGGGACTGCCTTGCCCTGCTGTCTGGCCGGCGTCATCGCGTGATGACCGCCGTCGTGCTGCGTGCGCCTGACGGACACCAGACCGAGCGCCTGTGTGAGAGCATCGTCACCTTCGCCCGCCTGACCCAGCGTGACATCGACGCCTATATCGCCAGTGACGAATGGGGCGGGAAGGCCGGCGGCTATGCGATCCAGGGCCTGGGAGCGAGCTTCATCCGCTTCCTGTCCGGCAGCCATTCAAACGTCGTCGGCCTGCCTCTGTTCGAGACCGCGCAACTGCTGCGCGGCGCCGGCTGGACCCTGCCGTGACCGCCGAAATCCGGGTCGCGTCCAGCCCCGGAGAGGCGCGGATCGCGGTCACTCGCGATGGCGAACTGGTTGAATATGCGGTCTGGCGCTTTGGCAGCCCGGACGGTG
>SYLY01000028.1 GCA_005808475.1 Acidobacteriota bacterium | reverse complement strand
GTCGCGGCGCGCGCCTCCGAACGCGGCGTCGAAGCCACCCGCTTCCAGCGCGTCGAGCAGGGCGCGGGTCTTCAATTGCCCGCAGCACTTCTGCGTTCCCAACTGAAACGGACTCGCACCATCGGCGATGGCGGCGCGGTTGGTGTGCACGATCAGATCCGCGCCGATCGATCCGGCGAACTGGTCGCGGAACTCGATCATCTGGCCGAATTTGTAGGTAGTATCGATGTGGAGCAGGGAGAATGGGATGCGCGCCGGGTGGAACGCCTTTTCCGCCAGCCGGACCATCACCGACGAGTCCTTGCCGATCGAGTACAACATCACCGGCTTGGCGAATTCGGCCACCACTTCGCGGATAATATAGATACTCTCCGCCTCCAGCGCGCGGAGATGCGACAACGAAAAGCTCACTGGAACAATTATACAATGTCTATCAAGATTTGGGTGATTGCCGTGGCGGCGGCCGCGGCCGCCTGCGCGCAAACGCCGAACGAACAGCGCCTCAACCAGCATCGGGTAACGTTCCGCCGCTCGCCGGCCCCCGAACCCGGCGCGGAGACGCAGCTCATCCCGTCGTTGGTGGACGGGTTGGGATCGGCGAAGGACTGGCCGGCCAAGCGCGCCGAAATCGAGCGGATGTGGCTTCAATTGCTCGGCAAGGTGGAGCCTCGCGGCGCGGACAGAAAGTGGTTCGGCGATATCCGCAAGGTCCGGGTGCAATCGACGACGGAAACTCCCAAGTACACGCGCATCGACCTCGAGATTCCGATCGAGAAGGACTTCTTCCAGAAGCACCTTCTGCTGATCCCCAAAGGGCAGGGCGCTGGACCGTTTCCGGCGGTGATCTGCTGGAGCTCCAGTTCGCCCGATTACCGCGAGCCCGAGAAATGGTGGGGCTCCTGGCTGGCCGAACGCGGTTACGTGGTGCTCACCAGTTGGTCGTTCATCCGCCACTACCGCGACGGCGCCACCTACTCGAGCAAAGCCCACGAGCGGGTCTACGACCGCTTCGGGCACTGGCTGGCGCTCGGCAAGATGGCGCACGACGCGCGGCGCGAAGTGGAGTATCTCACGCGGCAGAAGTACGCGCGCGTCGATCCGCGGCGGATCGGATTCATCGGGTTCTCGCTCGGCGCCAAGGCGGCGGTCTACGTGGCGGCCTTCGCGCCGGAGATCCAGGCGGTGGTAGCGCTGGATCCGCATATCGCCGTCAACGGCGGCACCAACTGGCTGGATCCCTGGTATCTGGACGGAACGCGCAAATTCCCCGGCATTCGCACGGCCGAAGGCACTCCCATCTCCCTGTTGAACCCGGACCAGGCGCGTCCCGGATTCGAGCGCGACCACCACGAACTGCTCGCGCTGCACGCTCCGAAGCCGTTCCTGCTGATCGGCGGGAGCCAAAAGGAGGATACGGGCGGCGACTCCGACGACCTGCAAAGCTGGGGTTACTTCAATCGCGCCCGCGAGGTTTATAAGCTGCTCGGCGTGGAGGACCGGATCGGTTTCGCGTCCACCAACGACGGACACAAGGCGAACGGCCCCGCGATCGACGCGGCATGGCAAGGATTCCTCGAAAAATGGCTCAAGTAGCACGCACTTCGCTCGTCGCGGCGGCGGTGGCCGCGGCTCTCGCCGCGCAGGATATCTCCGGGGACCGCATGCGCGCGCACGTGCGATTCCTCGCCTCCGACTTACTCGAGGGGCGCGGACCGGGGACACGCGGAGGCGAGTTGGCGGTGGAGTATCTGGCCTCTCAATTGGCGGTGGCCGGGGCGCGGCCGGCCTCGAATGGCGGCTATTTCCAACCGGCGCCGCTGGTGAACGTGCGGACAGAGGCGTCGTCCACGCTGTCGGCCGCCCGGGACGGGAAGACCGTCTCGTTCGAGTGGTTCACCGGGTTCGTGGGTCAATCGGAAACCCAGAAACCGCGGCGGGATTTCGACGCCGAGGCGGTATTCGTGGGCCACGGCATCCACGCGCCCGAGTTCGGCTGGGACGACTACGCGGGGATCGACGTGAAGGGCAAGGTGGTGGTGCTGTTCACCAACGAACCGCCGTCCCAGGATCCGGGCTTTTTCGACGGACGCGCTCTCACTTACTATGGCCGCTGGAGCTACAAATACGAGCAGGCGCTGCGGAAGGGCGCCGCCGCCGCGTTGATCCTGCACACCACGGCGACCGCCGGCTACGGCTGGGACGTGGTGCGGAATTCCTGGGGGCGCGAGGAATCGCACGTAAAGGCGGAGGGCGATGCGCTGGACTTCGCCGGCTGGCTGAGCGGCGATGCCGCGGGAAAACTGCTGGCGTTGGCGGGCCTCGACCTGGACGATCTGCTGGCCAAGGCGGACAGGAGGGGATTCAAGGCGCTTCCGCTGGGCATCCGCGTCCGGGGATCGATCGGCAGCGCGGTCCGCGAAGTGGCGGCGCGCAACGTCATCGGCGCGATCGGCGGAAGCGATCCGGCGCTCGGCCGCGAGCCTGTGATTTACAGCGCGCATTGGGACCATCTGGGTAAGTCGGACGCGCCGGGAGATAACATATTCAACGGCGCGGTGGACAACGCGACCGGCTGCGCGCTATTGCTCGAGATCGCGCGGGCGTGGTCGGCGCTGCCGCGAAAGCCGCGCCGGCCGGCGGTGTTCCTGTTCACGGCGGCCGAGGAGTCGGGGCTGCTGGGATCGGAGTTCTATGTACGGCAGCCGCTGTATCCTCTGGACCGGACGGCGCTGGTTCTCAACTTCGACTCGTTCTATCCGTTCGGCAGGACGCGGGACGCCGTGCTGGAAGGGGCGGAGCGGACGACCTTCTGGCCGCGGGTCCAGGCGGCGGCGCAGCGGTTCCAGTTGACGCTATCTCCCGCGCCCCGGCCCGAGCAGGGGACTTTCTTCCGCTCCGACCACTTCCCGTTCGCAAAGGCCAAAGTCGCGGCGTTCAGCGTGAACGCGGGCCGAAGCTACGGCGCCAACGCGGAAGCGATCGCGGCCAGGATCGCCGAGTACGGGTCGAAGCACTATCATCAGCCGTCTGACGAGTACCGGGAGGATTGGGATTTCGCGGGGATGGAGCAGATGGCGCGTTTCGGGATGGCGCTCGGCATGGACGCCGCCAACCTCGACGAGCCGGCCCGGTGGATCGAGTGAAAACCGGTTGCCGCCGCCAAGCCTCCGGCTCCGAGCCGGAAGAAAGGCGGGCGCGCCGTCAAGAAGTAACCGCTACTCCGGCGGCCGTCCGATTCCGGCGTACTTCATCAATTCCAGCCGGGCTCTGGCGCGCCGCGCGGAGTTCAGCGCCCGCGCGATGTCCACTCCCGGAGCCGGATTCATCACGCGCTCGTTGGCGCGGTTCAGCGCCTTCTCCGCCCGCGCCGCGTCGATCTCGTTGGGGTGCTCCGCCTGGCGGGCCAGCACGCGCGCGCCATTCGGATGGATCTCGAGAAATCCTCCGTAGACGCCGACCGTGTGCTTGTGTCCGCTCGCCAGCGTGTAACTCAACTCGCCCGCGCCCAATTCCGACAACAAGGGCGCGTGGCCCGGCAGGATGCCGATGTAGCCCTGCTCGCCCGGAACATACGCCTCGGTGACGGTCTCGTGCACCAACTCGCGCTCCGGCGTCGCGATCTCGAGTTTGAACGTCGCGGCCATGGACTGCTGCCTCAGGCGCCTTTCCGCTTGGCGGCGTCTTCGAGAACTTCCTCGATCGTCCCCTTCATGTAGAAGGACTGCTCGGGAAGATCGTCGTGCTTGCCGTCG